>JAFSHG010000070.1 GCA_017440405.1 Clostridia bacterium | reverse complement strand
GCCTCGGGCTGATAGTAATCGTAGTAGGAAACAAAGTATTCCACGGCGGAATCGGGAAAAAACTCACGCAATTCCGAACATAACTGTGCAGCAAGCGTCTTATTATGTGCAATGACAAGCGTAGGTTTTCCAAGTCGCTCTATCACATTTGCCATGGTAAAAGTTTTGCCCGAACCCGTGACACCGAGAAGAACTTGAGTTTTTTTGCCGTGCAAAAAACCCGCCGTAAGCTCATCAATGGCTTGCGGCTGGTCGCCCGTGGGTTTATATGGCGCTTTCAACTTAAACTCGGACACTCATTTTTCTCCCGTCAAAATTGGAAATCACATGAAACAGACGGTCTCGTATCGTCTTTCACGCCCTTTATGTAGTTTCTTATCTTGCAGTGTTCGGGGTGCGTATCATACTCACGAAGCCCGTCTAAATCATCAAACTCTGCCACTATTCCAAGTGCATATGAACGCTCTGAACCTAAAACGTCCACACCTGCTTTCATGGAGCGGAGTGAGGGTACCACACCGTATAATGCATTGAGCATATCTGCTGCTTTCTGTGCTGCTTCTTTATCGGGTATGTTGTGACAAACAATGTGCTTTATCATATTTTTTCTCCTTGCTTTTCGTTGCAGTCAATATGATAACAGAATTTATGTTCACTTGCAAGGGTTATTATTTTTTGCAGCATGATATATATATTCTTTTACATCAAAAAGGAAAAGAAAAAAGAGAACAAGACGGCTGTTCCCGCAATGTCCTCTCTTTTTTTGTCAGTGAAGTTAAGTTTAACCCCTTTTTCCACTAAACAAACTACACTTTATTCTTTCCCGAACATGCGGTCAAGCAGTGTTGTGAAATTACCGTCGTTGAGTGATTCTTCATCAAAAGCTATCACATACACGTCCTTATCGCAAAGTTTCACCTTGTCATAATCCGACGGGAAAAGAAGCGAACCCAAATCAGGCGCAAACGCACAACACCTGTACATGGTGGGCAGTTTATACTCATCGGGGAGTAAAATTTCTGTTGCATATGTGCCGCCGTTTAATCCGTAATTCAGCTTGTGCTCCGTGATTCCCACATTAAAAATGTATGCTCTGCCACGGAACGCACCGCTGTTTTTTACAAAAGCTACGGGTTTATCCAATGTCATTCCGTTTTCCGTGAGATATGCCTGTAAGCTTTCAAGCATCCGAATTTCGGTATCACCGAGTTTTTCATAAGTGGTCTTTCCGCTCTTATTGCTTATCACTTCCACTGCAAACACAGTTGCCAATACGGAGAAGACGATAAGGATGATACAAGCTAATATGATTGCTATTCTTGTGCTCTGTAATTTTGACTGTTTCATTGTGCTAACCTCTGTTGATTATTACTGTACCCACACATTATAACACAGCGTTTTTTGTTTTGCAACATAAACAAAACGCCGTATTTAATCATCTGCAAGCAAAGCCGCCGAAAAATCATCCGCATCGAACGGACGCATATCGTCTATGCCTTCACCTACGCCCACGAATCGTATCGGAAGTGAGAGTTCGTCCTTCACCGCAACTGCCACGCCGCCCTTTGCCGTACCGTCCAGCTTAGTTATTATAAGTCCCGTGAGCATAGCCGAATCACTGAATGCCTTTGCCTGTGCAATGGCGTTCTGACCCGTTGTGGCATCGAGTACGAGCAGTGTTTCCACCGGGGTATCGGGCAGTTCTCTCTCTATCACCCTGCGAATCTTTGAAAGTTCGTCCATCAGATTTTTCTTGTTATGAAGTCTGCCTGCTGTATCGCATATGAGCATGTTAAAGTCCTTCGCCTTATAGGACGATATTGCATCAAAAACCACTGCGGCAGGGTCTGCACCCTCACCATGCTTTACAATTGGCACACCCGCACGCTTCGACCACTCCGTGAGCTGTTCTGCGGCAGCGGCACGGAATGTATCGGCAGCCGCCATCATGACCGTTTTTCCCGTGAGCTTATAATATGCCGCAAGCTTGCCTATGGATGTGGTCTTTCCCACTCCGTTCACTCCCACTATGAGGATTATGCACCTGTCCTCTTTATCCGCCGTAAACTCCGTATCGGGTCTCATCTTCTCTGCCAATATGCCTATGAGTGCCGTCCTTGCTTCATCGGGCGTGTGCAGTTTTTCGGATTTCACCTTTGTGCGCAACATGTCCATCACATCTTCCGTAGTCTGCATCCCCATATCCGAGATAATGAGTGCTTCTTCCAATTCCTCATAAAAGTCCTCGTCTATCTTTTCATGCGAACCGAACACCGAACCTAAAAATCCGCCTCTTGTCTTAGAAAGTCCTCTGCTGAGTTTTGCAAAAAAGCCCTTTTTCTGTTCTTCTTCGGGCTTTTCTTCCTTTGAAACCGCACGGCGGCTTTCCTCCATTATGAGTTCCGCAGTGGATTTTTTTATTTCATCATCTTTCTTTTTCTTACCGAACAATGCCATGCGTTTATCCCTTTCGTCAAAAAATAAGTATGGTAGGATTATATCATACGCTCATGTGAATAGCAAGGGGAACTGTCCATATGAATATATCGCTACTGCATTTTCACATTATACATCAGAGCGAATATGTATGGTTACAGCAGTCTTGACTATTTATTGAGTGCTGTGACCGAGTCAGTTTAGACAGCATCGCTTTGAACAAACACTCCTCATAAGGTACTGTATGTGAATCCGCAAAACCTAATGTTTCGCTTTCAAATGAGGGCACCACCTTATACACTGCACCGTTTTGTACCAAAACAGCGTCAAAATAACTTATACTGAATTTATTCAACAAACCCACATAGTAATCGAACACTGCATTTGTATTTTTCCTCCGAGTGTTTCCCGTGTTCAGTACCACCGCAAAATAAGACGGATGACATCGGAGAATATAGCGGAGTTCTCTTGCATCGGGAAGCCAGTCTTTCATGGGATCGGTTTCTGCCCTGAGTACGCCGCATACCTGTGCGCATTTGTCGGCAAAGAATATTGCACCCGGGGTTTGCGCATCCTTCACCAAACTGACGCACAACCCTATAAAACGGTCGTAATCGGTTATGTTTAACCGCAACCTTTCGTTTACGATTTCATTCTTGTACTCGTTCAGTTGTTTCAGAAATTCTGCAAGCTGCTCGCTCATATGTATTGCAGGATTTGCGCCGGCAGCCCCTGCTTCCAATACATTCTCAATGTTACCGTAGCAGTCAAGAAGTTTGTGAGCCAAGCCATTTGTATCTGTTCGGGCATAGCAATAGTATAAAAGCATCTCCAACATTTGATGTTCATACATATATTCGCCCCGACTCAGCAAGAGCATATCCAACATTCGTTGTCTGTGTCCCTTATGCAGATTGGCATTTTCCTTTTGGTCCATTTATCTTACAGCCTCACACTCTTTTATTTGTACTGCCTTTTCCGAGTCGCAAGGCATTTGTAACCACCGTGACGGAGCTCAGGCACATGGCAAGTGCGCCCACTGTGGGGGAAAGTTCTATCCCAATCGGTGAAAGCACACCCGCTGCAATGGGTATTCCTATGCAGTTATATGCAAAAGCCCAAAACAGATTTTGTTTTATAATCCGCATTGTGCGTGCGGATATATGAAGTGCGTCCGTAACAAGCGATATACTGTCGGAAGTCAACACCACATCCGCGGCAGAACATGCTATATCCGTGCCGCTGCGAACTGCCATACCCACATCTGCCACGGCTATTGCTACGGCATCATTTATTCCGTCTCCCAGCATGGCAACGGTCTTTCCCTCTGCCCTCAGATTCTCCACAATCTCCGCCTTATCGGCAGGCAGAACCTCGGCACGGTATTTTTCTATCCCGAGTTTTTCTGCCACAGCACCTGCTACGGCACTGTTGTCTCCTGAAATCAACACCGGTTCTATCCCCATATCTTTCAGTTCAGCTATAACATCGGCACTTTCTTTTCTGAGCGCATCCGTGACTGCCACCGCACCCTCTATCTTTCTGTCATGAGCAATGAACATTACTGTTTTTCCTTCGTTTTGAAGTTTTGAAACATCGGGAATATCGCAAAAGCCGTTTTCACTCATGAATGCAGCATTGCCTGCATACACACGCACACCGTCTATCACGGCACTTGCGCCTCTGCCACCCACTGCCTGAAAATCGGAAAAAGGACGAGGTGATATGCCCTTTTCCCTCGCATACTCGCATATGCATTTGCCCAAAGGATGCTCAGAACCCGCTTCCAAAGAGGAAAAGAGTTCAAGCAATGTGTCGTCATCGCTATTTATGGGTATCACATCCGTAACTTCGGGCTTTCCCGTAGTCAGCGTACCCGTTTTATCCAAGCAGATCACATTTATCTTGTGCATCTGTTCCAGTGCGGCACCGCTCCGTATAAGAATGCCATGTGTTGCGCTTCTGTCCGTGGCAACCATTATGGCGGTGGGAGTTGCAAGCCCGAGTGCGCACGGACATGCTATGACGAGTACCGATGTGAATATACGTACCGCCACAGCAACATCATGAGTTATAAAAAACCACACAATCCCCGAGATAAGTGCAATACTCATCACGACAGGTACAAAAATGCCGCATACCTTATCCGCAAGCCTTGCAATGGGAGCAGAACTGCTCTGTGCTTCGTCCACCATGCGAATCATGGCGGCTAACTTTGTGCCGCTTCCCACCTGTACGGTTTTTATGTCCACAACACCGTTCATATTCACAGTTCCCGCCGTCACATAGTCGCCCGTGGACTTTTCACACGGCATACTCTCACCCGTGAGCATGGACTCGTCTGCACAAGTTTCGCCCGAAAGTATCACACCGTCTGCGGGAAATGCCTCACCCGGTCGAACCCTTATTTGTTCTTCGGGTAAAAGCTCGCTTGAGTTTATATACACCTGTTCGCCGTCGGGTTTTATCACGCACGCTTTTTCGGGCAGCATGGATATCAAGTCGTCTATGGCGGCAGATGTGTTTTTCTTCGCCCTTGCTTCAAAGTATTTGCCCAACATGACGAGTGTGATTATCATCCCCACCGAGTCAAAGTACAAATGATGTACGTAATCCGAATGACCCCGAGCTATGTTGATTAAAGAAAAGAGCGAAAATGCAAATGACGCAACGGTGCTTACCGCAATCAGACTGTCCATATTCGGACGCATTGAAAACAGTGCAGGTATTCCCCGCTTGTAAAAATACGAACCTGCAATCATTATGGGAATTACCAATAAAAGTTGCACAATCGCAAATATAAAAGGCTTATCGGGTGCAGGATAAGAGGGAAGCCCTGCCATGTGCGCCATCGCAATATAAAACAACGGCACGGCAAATATTATTGCCGCAATAAGCCGACGCTTCATATTTTTTCTTTCTCTCTCTCGACGCAATATGCCCTCACGCCTGGAATCTATGGCGTCGGGGGCTTTTTGCGCAGAAAAGCCTGCTCGGATTACGGCAGACAAAATTTTATCCGTGAGGTCTGTGTCACAGCGCACATACAGTCTTTCAGACAGCAAACTCACGCTTGCCGCTTGTACTCCGTCTATCTTTCGCACCACACGCTCCACGGAAGCGGAACATGCAGCGCAGTGCATACCTGTCACTGTGTATTCTTGTATCATTAGAGAAATCTCCGTTTCATGTTGTATCCCGAACGCAGCAATGTAAACAGATTCACGGCTGCATCATAGAATAAATCTTTTGCATTTTCCATTGCATCGTCTCTGTCTATGAAAGAGTGTGCAAGCGTTATCACACCGGTGTCGGAAACCTCTTTCAGCGCCTCCGCTCCCGCACTTCCGCACAATACCGCCACGGGGACTCTTTCGCCTCGTGCATGTTTTATAATCCCCGCCACAGCCTTTCCGCCTCGGAGAGTCTGAGAATCAAATCTGCCTTCGCCCGTTACAACAAGTGATGTATTTTTCAACATTTTATCAAACTTCGCCAGTGACAGCAGTGTTTCTATGCCGCTTTGCATTTTAGCACAGAAGAAAGTCATGAGCATGGCTCCCATACCGCCTGCCGCACCTGCACCCGGCTTTTTACATATATCGTAGCCCACGGTGTTGTTCAAAAAACGCCTGTAGTTTTTCATGCCGCATTCCAGCTCAAACATGGTAACGGCATCCGCACCCTTTTGTTCTGAAAATACCATGGTGGCACCCTCTATGCCCGTGAGCGGATTTTTTACATCGCTCATGACCCGAAACTCTGTTTCACGCACCTCATGAGGTACATTTGATGTGTCAATGTTTCGTACAAATATGAGTCCGTCGCCGCAAGGCGGTATCTCTATACCGTCTTTATCCGTGAATTTTATGCCCATTGCCTCGGCACAACCCATGCCGCCGTCGTTTGTTGCGCTGCCGCCCAATGCCACTATCACTTTCCTGTATCCCGAGCGTATGGCGTCCATTATAAGCTCACCCGTGCCGTATGAACTTGTTTTGCGAGCATTTCTCTCCTCGGGGGAGAGCAGCGTAAGTCCCGATGCCTGTGCCATTTCAATGAGTGCGGTGTCGCCGTTTATAATGGCATACTGAGCGGTTATCTCTCTGCCTAAGGGGTCGTGTGTTTTGACCGACCTCAATTCGCCGCCCAATATGGCGCACATGGCATACAGTGTGCCTTCTCCGCCGTCTGCCACAGGCAAAGGCATAACTTTACAGCCCCTGTAATGCGTTTCCGTAGCCGCAAGCGTCAGAAGGCGCACGGCGTCCACCGCAGATATGCTGCCCTTGAACGAATCGGGCGCAAAGAGAAAGCTGAAATTTCTGCCGTTCATCTTCGCACGGGTAGGGCAGGGTACGGAGTTATACACACATGTGGGCGCATTCGGAAGCTTATACTGTACATAATCATAGCCGCCGTAACATGTCATATCGGACAGCGGAATAAGCCTGTTTTTATCCAAATACGGGTTTTCATCCGTAAGAAACAGAGAGAGTGCCGTATTTTCTTTCAGAAGCAGGAATATTTTTCGGACATATTTGTATTCGGGAGAATCAAAGACCACCACATATGTATGCGGTTCATCCGAGTACGGGAATCCGCCGTGAACCTTTATATTGCAAAGCTCTGTGTATGAAAGCACGGAGTATAAAAGTTCAAAGGCATGATGCATGGCATCGCCTTGCGGAAATTTTCGGGTATCAAATCGTACACCCAATGCATAATTTAATATTTCCATAAAACACCTCCTGTTCACAGTATACCCAAACAGGGAAATTTTTAAGCGGTAAAATCACCGTATTTATGATTTATATAAATCCTTTCGCATGGCAGTGCGTATGGGAATGGAGTTTCGCATGGTGTAAAGCTCGTCCATGGGCAGCTCCGTGACGCACAAGTTTTCATCTTCACCCAAGTCACACAATACCTCACCGCCGGGGCCTGCAAGCATACTGTGCCCGTATGAAAAGTCCGATGAAGCAGGGGCAACCCCCGCCACAAACATCTGATTATCCAATGCTCTTGCACGAAGCAAAAGTTCCCAGTGAGCTTTTCCCGTCTTTACGGAAAAAGCCGCAGGCAATGCCAAAAGGTCTGCACCTTTTTCCATTGTCTTCCTGCTCCACTCGGGGAAGCGTATATCAAAGCATATCTCTATTGCAGTCCTCACGGGTTCGTCTATGATGAGGGGTAAATCGTTTCCGCACGATATAACATCGGACTCACGGAATGAATACCCTTCAAAATCAACATCAAAAAGATGAGCTTTTCGATATACCCCCAAAAGCTCACCGTGTTTTGAAAAAACCATGCTGCTGTTGTATAGTTTGCCGCCCGCACGCTCCGGAATACTGCCGCCTATGACGGTCATGGAAAATTCACTTGACGCAGAAGAAAGCATTTTGTATGCCTCGCCGCCCGGTATCTCCTCGGATGCGTCTGCAAAGAGGAAACGCCTGTAACTTATGCAGAACATCTCCGGTAAAATCGCCATATCCGCACCTTCTGCCGCTGCTTTTTTCAGCATGAGATATGCACGGTTTATATTGTCACTCTTATTATCCGAAACACGGAGCTGGCACAGTGCAAGTTTCATATTACATACTTTCCGATATAATCGGGCAGGTCGGATTCCTCACCCGAAATGCTTATGGTGAGTGTGATATCACGCTTTTTCGTAAATTCATCCAGCTTTTTGAACATGTCTTCCAGTTCAAACAGCGAATGTTTTACAAGTCGCAGGAAACTGTCCACAAAAATGTGTTCCAAATCAAAATCCTGTGCGGAAATGCCCAGTATAAATCCCGTAAAAACTTTCGGACTCGTAATCCCGTATTCCTGAGCGTCGATGAATCGTATGTTTATATCAAGGTCATGTATGAGTCCCGAGTTATCATCTATGAAAACCACGCTGCCGCTTGCTTTTTTTGAAGTATCGTTGGCAAGGTCAAGCAGACGCTTGGACTTTCCGGAACCCTTGCCGCCGTATATTACCTGTATCATTGTAATCACTCCACTCCGTTATTCAGTAATAATTTATTATACAATACCCATCCTGTTTTTTCAAGGATTGCATTATATATAAAAAAAACCTTTCGTCGGGGAATAAAATGTATTATAATGTAACCATGCGTGCGATTGTATTCGCAGTCAGTGAAAATATGGTTTGGAGGCATAAGAAATGGAACTTAAAAAAACACCCCTTTATGATGCACATGTAGCGTTTGGCGGACAGATAGTGGACTTTGGCGGCTGGGCACTCCCCGTAAGATACAGCTCCGATAAGAAAGAGCATTTTGCCGTTCGTGAGAATGTAGGCATTTTCGATGTATCCCACATGGGCGAGATAGATGTGAAGGGCAACGGCTGCTATGACTATTTGCAGAACCTGGTAACAAACGATATCACCTCCATGACAGATGGTAAAGTGCGTTATACCACCGTGGCATATGAAAACGGCTTCACCGTGGACGATGTACTCATCTACAAGTACAATGACACACATTATCTCCTCGTTGTGAATGCAAGTAACACCGATAAGGATTACGCTTGGTTCCTTAAGCAGGCAGAAGGCTATGATGTAACATTGGAAAACATATCGGACAGCATCGCACAGATAGCTTTGCAGGGTCCCAATTACCTCAAAGTAATGGAAAACATGCAGGTGGAAGGCGAACTGCCCACCAAATATTACACATTCGTACCTGAAATGAAGATAAACGGTATAAAGTGCTTGGTATCACGCACAGGCTACACAGGCGAACTCGGACTCGAACTGTACTGTGCAGCAGAGGACGGACTTGCACTTTATAATGCTATAATGAAAGCCGGCGAACCCGTAGGTCTTTTGCCCTGTGGCCTCGGCGCACGTGACTCCCTCAGATTTGAAGCAGGTATGCCGCTTTACGGTCACGAGATTGATGAGGACATCACACCCATGGAAGCCGACCTCACATTTGCAGTGAAACTCAAAAAAGAAAAGTTCAACGGCAAAGACGTACTTTCTCAACCCAGAAAACGTACTCGCATAGGTCTGAAACTCACAGACAGAGGCATAGCAAGAGCGCACGACAAGGTTTTCTGCAACGGCAAGGAAGTGGGATATGTTACCACGGGTCTGCCTTCACCCTCATTGGGAGTATCCATAGCATCTGCTCTCATTTGCACATGTGTTGAGGAAGAAGAAAACTTCGAGATAGAAGTACGCGGCAAGATGCTCAAAGCAGTGAAATGCTCATACTTCTTTGTGGAATCCCACAGATAATATAACAGTCTAAATATAAAAAACCTCCCTTTTCGCTGAGAGAAGAGAGGTTTTCTTTTTTTGTCAACACCGCATTGCACATGTGAGAATACAGCATGGGAAGGCGGTGTTGTATCCGGATAAAAAGGGAAATCGGTAAACGTCCGACCTCCCTCTCGATATAAGTTTGCTTATTCTTCTGTTTCTTCTGTTTTTGCTGTTTCTTCTGTGTCGGTTTCGACCGTATCACTCTGAGGCAAAACTTCCTCGCCCCTGTATATCTTTAAGAACTCGTCGCCCGTGAGATGTTCACGCTCTATGAGTGCATTTGCCACTCTGTCCAGACCGTCTCTGTGCTGTGTGAGGATGTTTTTCACTCTGTCGTACTGTGATTCCAGAATTGTCTTTATCTCCTCGTCCACACGCTCACCGAAAGCGTCCGAGAAAGTCTTTTGCTGACCGAATGACGCTCCAATAAACACTTCCGTGTCGCCGCCCAAGAATATGGGGCCTATCTTATCGCTCATGCCGTATTCTATGACCATCTTGCGTGCGGTATCCGTGGCAACTTTGAGGTCGTTATATGCGCCTGTGCAGATGTCGTCCAATGCTGTTTCCTCTGCTGCTCTGCCACCCAAAGTCATGGCTATGACATCGAGCAGTTTGCCCTTTGACATATGAGCAAGTTCATCGTCGGGCATGGTGATGGTGTAACCTGCCGCCATTCCTCTCGGGATTACACTTATCTCACGCACGGGGTCGCAATGTTCAAGTTCCAGTGCAGCTATGGCATGACCCGATTCGTGATATGCCGTGATGCGCTTATCCTCATCGGTAATCTTGCGACTGCGCTTTTCGGGACCCATAATGGTACGAGTCGTAGCCTCGCTCAAAATTTCGTTTGTAATCTCTTTCATGCCCTTGCGTGTTGCAAGTATTGCAGCCTCATTCAGCAGGTTTTCCAAATCCGCACCCGAAAAACCGGGTGTGCTCTTTGCCAAATCGGAGAAAGACACATCGCTTGCAAACTTCTTTTTCGCTGCATGAAGTCGCAAGATAGCTTCTCTTCCCGTAACATCGGGCATATTTACCACTATCTGTCTGTCAAATCTGCCGGGACGCAAGAGTGCAGGGTCGAGTACATCGGGTCTGTTTGTGGCTGCCATGACTATGATGCCTGAGTTTGCTTCAAATCCGTCCATTTCAACCAATAGCTGATTCAATGTCTGTTCTCTCTCATCATGTCCGCCGCCTAAACCTGCTCCGCGTTTTCTGCCCACGGCGTCTATCTCGTCTATGAATATGATTGCACTGTTGCACTTCTTTGCGGTGTTGAATAAATCTCTCACTCGTGATGCGCCCACGCCCACAAACATTTCCACAAAGTCCGAACCCGATATGGAATAGAAGGGAACGTTTGCTTCACCCGCCACTGCTCTTGCAATGAGTGTTTTACCCGTTCCGGGCTGTCCCACAAGCAGAACACCTTTCGGGATTCGCGCTCCCATTTCGGTAAATCTTGCAGGCGACTTCATGAACTCCACTATCTCTTGCAGTTCTTCTTTTTCCTCATCTGCACCCTGTACATCTTTAAATGTCACCTTGGTGTTTGTGGCCAATTTTGCACGGCTCTTTGAGAAGTTTGCAGCACCTGCCGCACCACCCTGTGCCTTGGAAATCATGACCACTATGATAATGCTTATTCCTACAAGGAATATGTAAGGCAGGAACATCAAAAACCATGACTGCTCAACGGGTTTATATACATACTCAAATCTGTAATCACCCGTAGTTATGCTGTCCACATCTTTATTAAGTGCCTTTGCCGTTATGGACGCCACATCCGTTTGGAAAATTTCATAGTCGGGAACTTCACAACGTATATCCGGAGTTTTCGGATATTCTGTTACCGTTTCGGAGGACTGAGCGTTTCCCGATTCGTTTGAACCTTTGTCCGCAGGCTTTATCTCACCCGACGAACGGAACCATGCACTGACTTGCGCATTTTGGTATACCACTTTTCCTATCTCATCGTTCTCCACATATTCAAGGAATTTCTGGTATTCCACGTCCTCGGTTTTCTTGGTACTTCCGCCCGTAAACTCGCTTAAAAGAAAAATTATTGCTGCCACTGCAATCACGTAGATAAGTATAACTTTAAGTTTTTTCAATTTTTTCCTCCAACATTTGATTATAATTGTACAATCGCATCTATGCGATATTCATTTTACAAACCGTAATGCTTATATTAACACATGCTTTTATAAAGTTCAAGGCGTTTTTCAAAAAACGGCATTGCAGTGGCAATATTCCCATTATTTCACCCTGAGTCCTTTCGGCAGTTTGTTTTTGAGCACTCCTTCGGACGCCTTGCAAAATCCCATGGGGAAACCGTCACAGCTTATGAGACAATACCCACGCTCACCCGGTTTTGACTCACATGGCGATTCTCCGTGTAAAAACCTTATGAGTTCGGGCGATTCGGGAGAAAAGTCATATATACGTTTTATTCTTCCGCCGTGTGATGCGGTAAAAATCCCCTGTGCAGGCTCAAAGTAGCCCTTTTTCACATATCCTCCATGTACGCCGCATGACACACAGGGCAGGTCGGAGGCAAACTCCATCATGGTGTCATTTGCAAGTATGACTTTGCCCGTATCGTTCATGTACGCCTGCATATTCGGAAGCACAGCGAATGTGTCCTGCAAAAATTCATCATATATTTTTTCGTCGCAACGGTTAAATGCCGACCTTTGCACGGATTTTTTCCTGCGGCTTTCCGTAAAATCTCCGCACACGGGGGCTTTCATCACGCACAGAAAATGCCCCTCCCCGTCACAACTGTGCGGAAAAAGTCTTTTCATTTTCAACACCTCAAAACCGCTTTCCGATATAAATTCCTCCACCACCTGTTCGTTTTCCTCACGAGAGAAAGTGCATGTGGAGTATATCATAAGTCCGCCCGCTTTCACGCACATACTTGCACTTTTCATTATGAGCTTTTGCCTGTTTGCACATGCGCCCACATGTTCAACCGACCATTCGCAAACGGATTCCGGATTCTTTCTGAACATACCTTCGCCCGAACAAGGTGCGTCCACAAACACTATATCAAACCTACCGCAAAACCGCTCCGCAATCTTCTCTGGAGAAGCACATGTAACCACGGCATTTGTAACACCCAAGCGTTCCATGTTGCGTGAAAGTTCTTCTGCTCGCTTGTGCACTATTTCATTGGAAACCAACACACCTTTTCCCTGCATTTGCGCCGCCACTGCTCCGCTTTTTCCTCCCGGGGCTGCACACATATCTAGCACAAGTGTTTCATCCGAAAAATCATAATCCGCTGTTTCTGCCGCCACGCTCATGGCAGACGGTTCCTGCATATAATATGCCCCTGCCAAGTGATACGGATGCTTGCCTGCAATACCCTCACCCTTTTGTGATTTTATTATAAAACCCTCTTTCATTGCAGAAGATGGCATAAGATTCCACTCTTTCACATCGGTCAGAGATAAAAAAGCGTCGATTGAGGTTTTCAGGGTATTCACTCTTAGTCCCCTTGCAGGCGGCATTTCATAGGCGGCTATGAAATCGTCATACTCCGTCCCCAAAAGCTCTTTCATTCTTATTTTAAACTCGTTCGGCAAACTTATCATACTAAAATTTTTCGTTCAAATAGTGTAGTTTATGCCCTTTCGGGAAAGAAAAGCTCATCCGCTCTGAGCGTAGTGCAGGCGTTCTCATGTGCATTTTTTTATTCATTTCCCTGTCACCGTACTTATCATCGCCCAAAATGGGATGGCCTATATGTGCAAGATGTGCTCGGATTTGATGCGTCCTGCCCGTTATAAGCTCCACTTCCAGCTCGCTCACATATCCGCAATCCGTCTTTTCCGTTTTTTTCACCCTGTACTTTGTGATTATCTGTTTTGCGTTGTCTCTTTCCCCGTCCGATACATGCACGAATCCCTTTTCATCATCTTTTGTCATGTATGCGGTGAGCGTCGCCTGTTTTTCGCGGGGGACACCTGAAACGGTGCATTTATAAAACTTGTGTATGTATTCACCGTGAGATGCAAATGCCGCAAGAAGCAGTTCATAACTTTCCTCATTCCGTGCAAACATGACAAGCCCCTCCGTGGTGGCATCCAATCTGTGTACGGGTTTTGCAAAGTCATAAAGCTTCAAAAGTCTCTCTTCCAATGTATCCGTACCACCGTCTGAAATTGCCACGGACACGCCTTTTGGCTTATCACACACCGCAATGTTTTCATCCTCATACACTATGCACACTCCATTTACCATGCACAGCAAGTTTTGGGTAAAATCATCCCAGATACCGCCGCACGGTATTTTGGTAAATCGCATTCTTTCATGCGTGGTGGGATGTTCTATTTCCAGCGAATATGCAAAAAGCGCAATATTGGTACCCGTGTCATCAAAAAATTCGGGATTGTATCTGTGGTCTGCATATATGGGCATACCCGCATCCGATAATTGCAGTCTTATCTGGTGATGTCTGCCCGTTTTCAGGCTGATATCCAGAAGCGAAAGTCGTCCCTTTTCCGCCGTTTTCACATATGACAGTGAAGCAAACTTTGCACCGTCCGCTTCTTTTCTGCACACCTGAGCCGAAAAAGTGCGTTCATCCTTTCGCATGTAGCATTCCAAAGTACCCGACTGTGCAGGTTTTCCGCATACCACGGCGGCATAGCTTTTCCTTGTAAGTTTCTTTGCAAATGCGTTTGTGAGCCGTTCTGCCGCCTTGCTCGTGCGTGCAAATACCATGACGCCGCCCACGGGTCTGTCCAGTCTGTGTACGAGTCCCAGATAAACATTTCCCGGCTTATTATACTTTTCTTTTATGTATGCCTTTAATAATGTGAGCATGTCCGTATCGCCCGACGAATCCCCCTGTACAGGCAGGTTTTCGGGCTTTACCGCAACTATTATGTGATTATCCTCATACAGAATCTGTGGCGTTTTCATGTCTGTTGTGTTTTTAGGGGGTACGTCTATCTTATCCATCTGCCCGTAGCTCCGCACGGCAGTACCAGTCCGCCCCGTGTTATGGGCAGTCCCACTTCATCACTTTCTATCTTTCCGCCTCTTTTTCCGAGGGCACATTTCAAAACATCCGAAAGCACCGTGGGCGCAAGTCCCGTGGTGTACGAATTTATAAAGAAGAAAGATGCGTCATGCGACAAGAGCTTCACGCATTCTTTTACAAGCGGATACAACCCTTCTTCAATCTTCCACATCTCACCGTCGGGGCCTCTGCCGTATGAAGGGGGATCCATGAGTATGCCGTCATACTCTCTGCCCCTGCGCTGTTCACGCAACACAAACTTCATGCAGTCGTCCACAATAAATCTGACGGGTCTGTCCGCAAGTCCCGATGCTGCAAGGTTATCCTTTGCCCAAGCAGTCATGCCCTTTGCAGCGTCCACATGCACCACCTCCGCACCTTCTGCCGCAAGCGCGCATGTAGCACCGCCCGTGTATGCAAAGAGGTTGAGGACACGCAAAGGCCTTTGTGCCTTTTTACAAATATCACGCATAGCGTCCCAGTTCACCGCCTGTTCGGGAAAAAGTCCCGTGTGCTTGAAACCCGTGGGTCTGACTATGAATGTTAAGTCACGGTACGCTATCTTCCAACTCTCGGGAACCTGCTCTGCATACTCCCAATAACCGCCGCCCTTGGACGAACGAATGTAGTGTGCCTGCACTCGCTTTGCAGCCGACTTGTTTTCCAAATCCCATACTGCCTGCGGGTCGGGACGCAGAAGGGTCACATCGCCCCATCTTTCTAATTTTTCTCCGCCGCCTGCATCTATTATTTCAAAATCTTTCCAGTTATTTGCAAGATACATGTATACCCTCCGTCAACAAGTCCCGGGAATCAGGAACAAAAACAGGTTGGAATTATAAAACACGGGCGTGAACATCGAATTGTCCACAATCTCATGCACAAAGTCAAAGTCCAATACTATGAGTACCAGCGGTAAAACCATGAATAGAATATTCAGAATCAAAATGCCGTTTAAAAGTCCGAATCCTGCCGAAAGCGGTTTGTTCAACTGTGAAAGTTCAGGCAATCTTATTGAGTAGTCCACACCCTCAATCAAAAAACCGAGTATGAGTCTTACCGCAAAGAAAATCAGCATGAATGCAATTATATTTATAACCACGCACACTATGGTCTGATTATAATAATCGCCCAATGTGACTGCACCCGAGGCTTCAAACGCTCTGCTGCTTACATTTTCCGTTATTTCACCTGCAAAGGGAAACGGCAAGGATGATTTATTTATAATGCTCTCCAATTTTGCGGGGGTTATGGAATTTATACTCGTCTTTGCAAGCTCCACATCACCTATAAATTCAGAGCCTTCCGTGTAGTACAACAGCATATTGAATATTGTCTTGTTACCCGTTACAAGGCGTGACACAATGGGCATAAAAATCATTCCCGAAGCCCAGCTCACCACACTTGCTGCAATAGACAACACCGTGGGCAAAAAGCTTTTATACACGCCACCTAATACAAATATTCCGAGTATAATTATTATCATCAGGTCTATTAAGTTCATATCTTTTCCCCTTGTCCTATTTTTTCAATGCGCTTTTTATCTTGTTGGTACCCGTTACTGTTACGGTATATGCCCTTCCACCGCTCACAAGAAGCAGTTTTCCGTCCAGTTTCTGCACACCGTCAATTGCAAACTGTAATTTTTCTGTTTCGCACAATTCTCCCTCCGAATCATACATATATACGTCGGTGGAAGTAAGTGCGTATATGTTTTTGTCAAAAACGAACACGCCCAAAGCGTCTGACGGAACCTGCACGGGCAGCACTTCCTCCGACGGAACTGCACTTTGAGAGGTCACATACATTCTCACAGAACGCTTCGTGCTCTCATCGCTGTGCATTGCAAAGTACACCTTATCGCCCTTCACGAAACTGTCACCCATGTGATAACCTCGGGTTATGAGCCTGTAACTTTCCGTATTGTTGTTCGCATCATATCTTATCATATTTGTGGTTCCTTCCACAAACACGCTCTTTTTGGTAAAAAGAATATTCTCCACAAGCTGGTTTTGTACGGTTATTATTCCCGTCATCGCAGGTGCGGAAGGGTCATATGTGGTTATGGTGGATATTACGGTCTCTGCATCTGTATCCAGAGTCACCATATATAGCTGTTCTTTATCCAAATGAGTAAATCCAAATTCCGTTACGGTGTTATCGGGAATTATATCCTCTTTTATTTCACCGTCCGTGCCGTACACGGTTATTCTCTCTGCTCCGTCCTTTTCTGTCAAACATGCCACAAACCCGTTTCCGCACTCCACCGATTTTATCTCGCCGCCCGGGGCAATGGCATCTTTGAGCCCTACTATGCACAATGAGCTTGCATCATACACCGCATGAGTGTGTCTGCCATAGCCTGCAAGCTTTACATCGGGGTGAGGCAGATTTCCGCTGTATGTTTCATCCGTGTCCGTGAGGTCATCGTATTTCAGTACGCCGCCCTGTGTGTACATGAAACCTGTGCCCGTGTACAGATACTGTGTGCGTGCGTCAAACTTCATTTCATTCGGTTTTGACAACAATGACTGGTTTGCAAGTATCACAACGACAACTATACCCGCCACCGCCAAAATTGCTATCAACACGACTATGAATCTTACAGATATCGTTATGGAGTTCGCTTTATTTTTGCTCATCCCTGTACCTCCGGCGTTATCAGTTTCAATCCGCCATGGAGTATCTCAAAACGTCCCGGAGTAATTCCGTCTATTTCACCGTCCATTTGTATGGGGTACTCCTCTTTCATAAGATGCTCTATGATTACCTTTCTTGCGTGTTTTACCTTCACAAATCGCTTGTGTTTCACATGTTTGCCCTTTATAAATGTGGGTAAAAGCCACAGAAAATTCCAAAGGCTCACATATTTTATTATTATAACATCAAACAGACCGTCATTCGGGTCGGCATTCGGTGCCACTTTCATTCCGCCGCCGAAATATTTGCCGTTTGCAATATTGACGATGAGGTACTTGCCTTCTTCCGTTTCCCCGTCTGTCGTTATGCGCAAAAACAAGGGTTTCCTATGTGCTATTGCACTTATTATACCTCTGAAATACGGCATATGTTTGTCCTTATAGCGTTCTGTTTCAACCAAAACATCCACATCAAAACCCATCCCTGCGACATTAAAGAAATACTCGCCGTTCAACATACATGCATCTGTGTTCTGCACATGCCCTCGCAAAACACAATCCAATGCAGCCTCAGCTTCCTCGGGGATTTTGTGTGACTTCACATAGTCATTACCCGTCCCCATGGGAAGAATGCCCATGCACACTTCGCTTCCCGCAAGCCCGCACGCCACCTCGCGCACAGTGCCGTCTCCGCCTACCGCAATTACTGTATTTTCTCCTTTTTCGGCAGCTTCACGAGCCAATTCCTTTGCATGGCCTCTGTACTTCGTGTACTCTACCCTGTATGCTACGCACTTCTGCTTCAAAAGAGTCTGAACTTCATCAAACTTTGCGCCTGCTCTGCCTGAACACGCTGTATCATTAACAATAAAAAGCATACAAAGCATCCTTTCATGCGTTTCTTTGCCCATAATAGCACAAAATACCGCCTATTGCAACCGAAAGCAGAACACATTAAGTCGTGTAGAGAGGATGAAAACAGGGTTTTGCGGAAAATATATTTAATTTGCGCTTGCAAAGACGGAAAAGACATGATATAATTTCACCGATATTTCGGCGGTCCAATGACGATTCGCTTCGTTACGAACGCTGTGGAAGGAGAAAAAATAAAATGGCAGACATCATCAGAGAGCTCGAAAAAGAACAGCTCAGAACAGACCTCCCCAAGCTCGAAGTAGGCGATTTGGTTCGTGTATTCGTAAAGGTTGTGGAAGGAACAAACGAGAGACTTCAGGCATTTGAAGGCACAATTATCAAGATTCAGGGTGGCGGAATCAGACGCTCATTCACAGTTCGTCGTATTTCATACGGTGTAGGTGTGGAAAGAACATTCCCCTATCACAGCCCCAGAATCGGACGCATAGAAGTTATCCGTCACGGTCGTGTACGCAGAGCAAAACTGTTCTATTTGCGCAAGCGTGTGGGTAAAGCTGCAAAGGTTCAGGAAAGAATCGTTTCAAAGGAAAAATAATCCCAAGATAAGCATGACGGGGCGACCTTTGAGTCGCCCCATATTATTTGATATATTTTTTGAAGTTGAGAGGGGAGAGCCTTTCTTTTCCCGTGAGGAGAAGGGTTTTCCCCTCTTGTTTGAGTAACGACACAGACATAAAGGAGCAGATATGCAAATACAGTGGTATCCGGGTCATATGACACGGGCAAGACGAATGTTGGAGGAAAACTTAAAACTCATAGATGTGGTGGTGGAATTGGTAGACGCACGTGCGCCCATATCAACACGCAACCCCGACTTTGACACATTATTCTCGGGCAAATACAGAGTGGTACTCCTGAATAAGAGCGACCTTGCCGATAAGTCGTCAACACAGGTGTGGATAAACTATTACAAAAAACAGGGCATAGAAGCTGCCGAGTTTGTGGCAACAAGCTCCGCCAAGCGCAAGGCTGCCATTGCAATCATAGAAAAAGCCGCCGAGGAAAAAGTGCAAAAGCTTCGTGCAAAGGGCGTAAACAAGACGGTTCGAGCAATGATTGTGGGCATACCGAATGTGGGCAAGTCCACACTGATAAACACCATGGCAGGCGGTGTAAAGGCAAAGGTAGGAGACAGACCGGG
>JAFSHG010000069.1 GCA_017440405.1 Clostridia bacterium | reverse complement strand
CATTCCGCTTGCATAATTCTTATCGCTGCATTCGGTGGAAAGTGCTCTTTCAAATGTATCCAGTGTGGTCAAAAGCTCCGATATCACGGATATTTTTCCCTCGTTCAGCGCATCTGTACGCAACGTGGCGTTCCTCTTTCTGTAATTGTCAAAGTCCGCACGCAACCTCAGATAATTCTCGTTTGCCTCTGCCAGTTTCTTCTCGGTTTCCGTGAGTTTCTGTGCCGTGGTCTCTTTCTTCGGCTTTTTTTCGGGCTTTTTGGGCGTTTACTTTGATTGCGAGTCAACACCCGATTGCTCCTGCGGTGTTGAGGAATCTTTCTCGTCTAAAACTTCCTCAAAAACCGTATTTGTTTCTGCTTTACTCTTTGTCATCTTTACCTCCTCATAAAGCAAATCGGACTAATCATCTTTTTTGCCGTTATCATCGTCGCATATTTCCTCAATCATGCTGCTCATGGAATCGCCCAAGAACTTCAAAACCGCAAGTACCTTTGCATAATCCATTCTGGTAGGTCCCACCACTCCCAAAGATCCTATGGGTTCACCGTGAAGCTTGTATGTAGCTGTAACCACACTGCTGTTTTTGAACTTCGGGTCGGCATTTTCGCCGCCTATCTTCACCGAAAGTTCCATGGACATGGCATCATTTAACAAGGTCATAAATGTTTCCTTATGTTCTATGGCACTCATAAGCTCCCGTGCTTTTTCTATATCGCTGAACTCGGGCAAGCTCAAAAGCTTATCTGCACCTCGCACTTCCACTTTATTCTGCCCTGCATATGTGCTGTGCATTCCGCTTGCTATGCTGCTTGCAAAACTGAGCTGTTCCCTGCGTTCGCCAAGCTCTATAAACAGGTCATAAATGAGGTTCTCCGAAACATCTTTCAGCTTGCATCCTGCAAACCTCGTGGTCATCATGGCGGATATTTTATCCAAATACTCGGGGGTCACACCATCCGGTATATCTATCGTGGTGTTTTTCAAAAGCCCGTTCGTGGAAACTATTATGAGCAATGCCTTTCCCGACGATATGTATATGAGCTGTATGCGATTCAGTGAAATATCATTCAACTGCGGTGTCATCACCATCGACATATAATTGGTAGCACTCGAAAGTACAACCGCCGTCCGCTTTATTACTTCCTCCAAGTCGCTCAATCTGTCTGAAAAATGTACCATGAGCTGTTCTCGCTCAGGCTCACTCAACTCCACGCTCTGTATTATGGAATTAACATACAGTCTGTACGCCTTATCCGACGGCATACTTCCTGCCGATGTGTGCGGCTGTTCCAAAAGTCCCAGCTCTTTTAAGTCATACATCTCGTTTCTTATGGTAGCAGACGAAAGTCCAAGCCCTGCATGTTTTGATATCGTCCTTGAACCCACGGGCGATGCGGTGGTGATATAATCATCTATTATCGCCTGCAATATCTGCATCTTTCTCTCGTCCAGCGACATACAGTTCCTTCCTTTCATATCTGTTTTTGAGTTGTTAGCACTCGCAATGTGTGACTGCTAACAATCATCGTGTCTTAGTTATACCACTTCTAAATTCACTTGTCAATAGTTTTTTATAAAAATTTTTCCCCTACATCTTTCTGCCATAATCCCACCTCTCAAAAAATTACAGCCGCAAAAAAGATGCAGACAAACCCGAAGCCTGTCCGCATCCTTATCATTTATCCTATGTACTTAATGGTTTGGTCTGTCCATGTAGAAATGTACGCTTATTCGGTTTTAGGTAATGTTGTATCATGTGTGATGAATAACCATAGCAAAAGGCTTCCGACAGTTTGTCCATCAGAAGCCATTGAACTAAGCATTGACTGTTTACCATTCTCTGTCTTGGTATGGTGTGTCCTCAACACCGTCCGCTTTAAGTTTTGCAACCATGCAATCCAACTTCCGCTTCCAAAATTGTTTGAACCAATGTGTGTTTCCAAACCACTTGACGATAGTCGGACTGATTGCATAGTATATGCGTATGAATGTACGACCGTACCATGTTTCTGCTAATGTATAATCACGATAGCGTCGCAGTGTCCATACTTCCGGGCAGTCATATGAGCCATAAACACCCGTGGCAACATAACAGCCTACGGTTTGTGACTTGCACGGGCATCCCTCAAATACGTCCTTTCTTATTATCTTTTTAACGCTGTCCGGAATAGTAACGCTGGTCAGTCCAGTGCAGCCCGAAAATGCACCCTCACCTATCTCTGTAACGCTGTCCGGAATAGTAACGCTGGTCAGTCCAGTGCAGTCCTCAAATGCACCCTCACCTATCTTTTTAACGCCTTCTAGAATAGTAACGCTTGTCAGGCCTGTGCAGCCCTCAAATGCACTACCACCTATTCTTGTAACGCTGTTTGGAATAGTAACGCTTGTCAGGCCTGTGCAGCCCTCAAATGCATGCGTATCTATCTCTGTAACGCTGTCCGGAATAGTAACGCTGGTCAGTCCAGTGCAGTCCTCAAATGCACCCTCACCTATCTTTTT
>JAFSHG010000068.1 GCA_017440405.1 Clostridia bacterium | reverse complement strand
GAGCAAATCGGCAAGCGCACTTCCGAACCCCACTGCCGCTACGCACCACAGCGCATCGGGCATCACGAATGCGGACATAAATATTATGACGTCGCCCAAGTTCAAATATCCTAAATGTATGTTAATTTTTATAAACATGGTAAACAAGCACACGAGTGATGCACACAGACCTGCCGATACCAATTTGTAAGTGGTGTTTTTTCCGTTCATTTGACATTTACCGCCTTTTTAATTTTTTCAAGTGCAATCATGAGGCTCTCCCTCGGCATTGCAACATTTATTCTCACAAATCCGCTTCCGCCCGTACCAAACATGGTTCCGGGATTTACGGGTACTTTTTCTTCCTCAAAACGCTTCAGCAATTCTTTATCGCTCAAACCCAATTTTTTGCAGTTCACCCACAGGAGGTATGTACCCTCTGCACGTATGCATTCCAGATTCGGCATGTTTTCCGCTATGTAATTATAGCACAGCTCAAAGTTTCCTCTCAGATAATCTTTAAGTTCTTCTATCCACCCGTCGCACTCCGAAAATGCGGCGATTGACGCTGCTCTGCCAAAGTAGGGTATGCAGTGCGAACCGTCCAGCCCGAGCTGTCTGTCCACTTTTTTATACATATCCTCGTTGAATATAAAAATATTAGACAGCATAAGACCTGCAAGGTTAAATGTTTTACTCATGGCGGTACATGTGATTACAATGTCCTTCATTCCGGGGAGTGTGGCAAGGGCAGTATGTGTTGACTCCAAAGCCATGTCGTTGTGTATCTCATCGCAAAGTATCACAACACCGTATTTTTTACAGATATCACCTGTCATTTGCAGTTCTTCACGAGTCCAAACTCGTCCCACGGGGTTGTGCGGGGAACAGAGCATGAGCAGTTTTGCGCCCGATTTACAAAGCTCTTCCAGCCCTGCATAGTCCATCCTGTACTCCTTGCCGTCAAACAGCAAGGGGTTTTCCAGTATCACACGCTCATTTGCTCGTATTGCATCAAAAAACGGTGTGTATACGGGCGGCTGCACTATTATCCCGTCGCCCTTTTGCGTGAGCGCACGCAACACTATGCCGAATGCAGGCACAATACCCGATGTGCAAATTAAATTTTTCTCCGTGATTTCCAAGCCGTGGTGACGTTTCATAAATCCTGTCAGCGCATTCAGATACAACTCGTCCACCTGTGTGTAGCCGCAAATGCCGTGTTGTGCTGCTGCCACAAGCGCAGCTTTTATGGGTTCGGCTATGGGCAGCTCCATATCTGCCACGGTGAGAGGTATGCAATCGCCGTCTTTGGTAAGATGCGCATACGCTTCCCATTTACACGACCCTGTATTTCGTCTGTCTGTCAATACGTCAAAAGAACTCGTCCTTTTCATAGCTTTTACCCTTTTTTTATCATATTTTCCGCATACTCGGACAGGCGAATTATAACATATGCCGAAAATCTTTGCAAGGCGAGTTGCTACGAATAATTATTCATTTTTGCCTTTTGTGTCGTAAAAAAATATCACATCAAAATCACACGGTTGTCCATACGATTTTAGGCATATTTTTGCATTTATGTGGATAAGTCTGTGGATAATGTGGATAACTAATTGTAATATACATATGCAGACCATGCATATTATATTATTTACTAACTTTTCGCTTTTCAGAGAATGCCCAAAGGAGAGGAGTATTTCCCCATAGCATTCAGGTATATAAAAATGTTACAGTGCATATTTATTCATAAACAGGATTAGGGAGGCGTATTATGGAAAGGATATTCGGGAATATAATCGTACCAGCTGCCGTGTCACGCAGCTCAGAGACGGCACACATCACGGGGAGCGTGCCGTTGCCTGCCGCCACAAAGCGAGTGGTGATGACGGAGGGCAAAGTGAAGGTTACGGAAGCCAAATCCGAAAAGGGAAAGGTGAACTGCAAGGGCAAGCTCAGTTTTTGTGCAATATGTGAGGGTGAGGACGGCAAGCTGTCTTCATTTACGGCATCTGCTGATTTTTCGCACAGTGTTGTTTGCGAATCGGCGGATACACATATGCGTGCTGCTGTGACGGCACAGCTCCTCAGTATAACTGCCAAGGCAGAAGGTGATGCACTTTTGTTGAATGCGGAGGCGGACATCATGTGTCGCATGGAGGATGAGGGAGAAAAGAGAATGCTTGTGAAAGGCCCCGATACCGAGCTGCAAACCGCAGAGTACACATACATGGAGCGTGAATGTGTGGGAAGTGTGGGCACGAGTCTTCGTGAGGACATAGTGGCAAATAATATTTCATCCGTGATATATGCCCGTGGCGAGGCAGTGATACGGGATATATCGTGTGTAATGGATACGGCAAGGGTGGACGGCATAATAAGCGTGCAGGCACTCTGTTATGATAAAGGCGGCGAGTACACGCACCTTGCACAGAATATTCCGTTTACGGCAGAGGTACAGACCACGTATGATAACTGCACAAATCTGACGGGGACGGTGGACGTTACAGACATCCGTGTGAGGCTCACTGAGGAAGAATACTCACTTGCCACAGTGGACGCAAGGGTGGATATATCCCTGTACTCTGCATCGCAAAAACAGGTACAAATAACGTGCGATGCGTATTCGCCCACATCGCCCTTTGATTGCGAAAAGACGCCGTTGCAGCTTCTTTTATATAAAGAAACAGCGGAGCAAAAGGGCATTTGCAAGGATTCCGTAAAGACGGGGGCCGATTTCAGTCATGCTGTATTTTGCGGCGCAACACCGCTCATATCATCTGCCACGGCAGGTGAGGACTGCATCATATTAGACGGAATAACAAGGGTGAGTCTTTTGTATGCCGATAAAAACGGCGAACTCCGCAGCGTGACGGATAATCTGCCTTTTTCCGTAAACATGCCCGTAGAGTATGCAAACACAGAGATAGACGCAAGACCTGTTTGTACTGCGGTGAATGTGGGTTCTTTGGACGGCGACTCCGTGGAGGTGAGCGTATCGCTGCACATTACGGCAGATATCTACGAATTGCAAGATGTGGCAATGGTGACGGGCGCAAAAAACGCCGAGATGCCCAAACTCTCCCGTGGATTCGTGATATGCTTTGCCTCACAAGATGAGTCGGTTTATGACATAGCAAAGAGGTTCAATGTATCACAGGCTGCTCTGCGTGCAGCAAACCCCGATATGCCCGAAACTCTGCATTCGGGAGACAGGGCAATACTTTTGCGATAAGGTTGAGGCAAGACAAAATGAGCAAAAAAAGCACCCGTTCGAGAACGGATGCTTTTTGTATTATTGAGTATTAACTCATGCGTTCTTCAAGAATGCCTTATAGCAACGCTTTGCTTCATACACGTCTGCCTTGCTTGTGATTTCCCAGGGAGCGTGCATACAGAGTACTGCCACACCGCTGTCTATGACCTGCATACCGTAGTTTGCAGAGATGTATGCAATGGTTCCGCCGCCGCCTACATCCACCTTACCCAGTTCAGCCGTCTGGAAGTTTACACCCGCATCGTCCATAATGCGTCTTATCTCACTCACATACTCTGCGTTTGAGTCATTGGAGCCGCTCTTTCCTCTTGAACCCGTGAACTTGTTAAACACTATGCCGTGACCGAAGAATGCCGTGTTCTTCTTTTCAAATACTGAGGGGAACATGGGGTCGTATGCTGCACTCACGTCGGACGAGAGCATCTTGGAGTTGCGGAGTGCTCTGCGGAGTTTGAGATCTGAGTAATCTTCACAGAGTGCAATAAGCTCTGCAACCGAGTTTTCAAAGAACTTAGAATCTGCGCTTGTAGCACCCACAGAACCTATCTCCTCTTTATCCACCAACAGGCAGCAGGATGTGCGTTCGGGTATTTCTTCGTTTTCCAGCATTGCAACGAGTGATGTGTATGCACATACTCTGTCATCCTGACCGTATCCTATAACCATGCTGCGGTCGAGACCAAAGTCTCTTGCCTTACCTGCGGGTACAATTTCCAACTCGGCTGAAAGGAAGTCTTCTTCTTCAAAACCGTACTTTTCTTTCAGTATATCCAAGATAGCCTTCTTTACAGCTTCTTTTTCTTCGCCTGCCTTGGGCTTATTTCCGATGATAACATCCAAGTTTTCGCCCTCTATTGCTTTTGCTGCGGTTTTCTGCATCTGCTCGCCCGAAAGGTGGATGAGTATGTCGGAAATACCTACCACGGGGTCGTTTTCATCCTCACCTATAACCACATCTATAACTGTACCGTCTTTCTTTGCCACCACGCCGTGTATTGCAAGGGGCAGTGTTACCCACTGATACTTCTTCACGCCGCCGTAATAGTGTGTGTCCAAAAGTACGAACTCACTGTCCTCATAAAGCGGGTTCTGCTTAACATCAATCCTGGGGGAGTCAATGTGTGCGCCCAATATATTCAAGCCGTGTGAGAGTCCCTCTTTACCTATGTGGAACATCACCATGGTCTTGTTCATGGAAGCTGCATAAACCTTGTCGCCTGCTTTGAGCTTTTTGCCCTGTGCGATAAGATCGTTCAAATTCTTGTAGCCGTGTGCCTCTGCTTCTTTTACAGCATAACTTGTGCATTCGCGCTCTGTTTTGCCGTTATCCAAAAAGTCACGGTAACCTTTGCACAGTGTTTCCAGTTCTGCAACCTGTGCGTCTGTGAATGTTGTCCAAGCATTTTTTCTTTCCATAAATATACACCTCTCTGTTTTTTTGTATTATACACGAACCCCGTCGTGTCGTAAACTCATCTGTTTTTTCCTCAACACTCATTATGTCATACTTGTCTGCTCAAACGGTGTTGATGAAAAATTACTTATATATGCGCTCTAAAAGGAATCGGCTGTCTATGGCTTCCATGCCCATGAGCGAATGCAACATAAGCCCGTCCAATGCCATGAAAAACATCTGTTTCAAATGCGGTGACTCATGTAATTTTACGTCCATACGAAGTGATGCTATATCCAGCAAAAGTCCCATTTCGCCGTATTTCGTGCGGATAAGCTGTTGCAATTCAAACTGACCGAGTGCTGCCTCTGCGCACAATGCCATATGCAGTTTCACATGAAAAACGTCGTCCGTGAGGATTTCTATAAGCTCCGTGAAAGCATCGTTTGAGTTTGAATCATCCCGAACGGTAGAAAGCCATGCATACATTTTATTTATCATATGACTCATATGTATTTCGCATACATCGAACACCAGTGCGTCCTTGGTGGTGTAATGATAATAGAGCGTGCCTTTGCTCACCTCTGCGTGCTGCGAAATTTCCGCAAGCCCTGTACCATGTACACCGCCCTCTGCAAAGAGTTGAGCCGCACTCTCCTGTATTCTCTGTTTTGCATCGTCTCTTTCCCGTATAGTCATGTGAAAAATCCTTCCTGCTCCGTTTCGACTTTTATTACCACATTGTAGCATCATTTTTTGTTTTTATCAAGCCCCTTGTTCGGTTGCAAGTCAAAAAAAGCACAAAAGCGATTAAAACTGCAAAACAAAAAAAGCAGAGTTTGCGGGCCGAAAACCCCTCACTTTATATGCAATATTCAATGTGCATTCGAGTCAGTTGTATACTATGAAAAAATGTGCTTGACAACACATTTTATGTATGATATCATTTTAATATCATAAAGAATCGGAGGAAGGAATATGAAAGAAATAATATGGCAAAAGGGTAAAACCGGCATGGCTGCACTTGTGATTACTACAATTATCTATCTTGCGGCAATTGCAGGATGCGTAGTTGGAGGAATGTATGAGCTGTGGGTGTTGTTTACAGTCAGCATGGTAGTGTTGTGCGTGGGCTGGATACCGTATTTGGGACTCAGAGTTATAAAACCACAGGAGGCATTGGTACTCACGCTGTTCGGCAAGTATATAGGTACCATAAAGGAGGAAGGATTCTATTATGTAAATCCTTTCTGTTCGAGCGTGAACCCTGCGGCAAACACGAAGCTGAATCAGAGCGGAGATGTAAAACATACGGGCAACATGTCTGTATCGGCGGAAGGGGTTGCAGTAACAATGCCTGCGGATAAGAAGATATCACTGAAACTCATGACGCTGAATAATAACAGGCAGAAGATAAACGATTGCTTGGGAAACCCCGTTGAAATAGGCATTGCCGTTACATGGCGTGTGGTGGATACAGTGAAAGCGGTTTTTGATGTGGATAATTATAAGGAGTATCTTTCATTGCAGTGTGACAGTGCATTGCGAAACATAGTGCGTATATATCCGTACGATATAGCTCCAAATGTGGATACCACGGGTGACGGTGTAGCAGACGAGGGTAGCCTGAGAGGTTCGGGAGAAGTGGTGGCAGCACGTATCCGTGACGAGATACAACAGAAAGTGCAGATTGCAGGTCTGGAAATTGTGGAAACACGCATCACATACCTTGCATATGCTCCCGAGATTGCAGCAGTGATGTTGCAGAGACAGCAGGCATCGGCAATTATAGATGCACGCAAGATGATTGTGGACGGTGCTGTGGGCATGGTGGAAATGGCACTGGAAAGATTGAGTGAAAATAAGACGGTGGAGCTGGACGAGGAGAGAAAGGCTGCCATGGTATCAAACCTGCTGGTAGTTCTTTGCGGAAATCACGATGCCCAGCCCGTAGTAAATTCAGGAAGCCTGTATTGATATGGCAGAGCAGAAAAAACAGGTGCCGCTTCGTCTCTCTCCCAAATTATATGATGCCTTGGCAGCATGGGCGGAGGATGAATTTCGCTCCGTGAACGGTCAGATAGAATACTTGCTTACTGAGGCTTTGAAGCATCGCAGAAAAGTGAGTGTTGATGAGGAGAAAAAAGAAGAAGCAGGCAAATGCGACAAGGATTAAAAAGTCCAATAAAAAATAAAAAGCTCGAGCGGAACATGTTTTCCGACTCGGGCTATGTGTGTTTTTTCAGAGCACGTAGAACAGTACGCACACCGCTTGCATACATCCTGCAAGCACGGTGAAAACATGAAATACCGTGTGGAAGAAACGTCTTTTTCTGCCTATGGCATATAGTATTGCACCGACGGTATATACTATGCCGCCGCCAAGCAGCCACATGAAGCCGGTCTTTCCTATGGCGGAAAGTGCGATATCGGGAGCAAGTGCAACAAGCCAACCCATAACGATATAGCACGACATGGAAAGCACTTTGTACTTGTTATGGTCTATGGCGGTGAAAGTCACTCCCAAAGATGCAAGTGCTGTTTGACCTGCCAAAAGAAGCCATGCGGCAAGGGGCGATACGGGCATTATTCCCGCAAGTATTATGGGAAGATATGTGCCGAGTATGAGAAAATAGATGGTGCAGTGGTCTATGACCTGCATAACCCGTTTTCCCGTGGGGTGACGCAAGCCGTGATACACGGACGACACCGAGTAGAGAGCAATCATGGAAAAGCCGTATACGATGCTGCTTGCCAAGGATATGCCGCTCTTATTCAAAGCCGAGATAATTATACCCATGGTTAAAACCGCAATGCCTACACCCCCACCTACGATATGAGTTATCATGTTGGCGGTTTCTTCGCCTCTCGTGTAATTCGGCAACACTCTGTCTTTTATGCGCGTTCTTTTCATACATTCACTTCCTTTCATTCAGCACAAATATACAACATCGGGTTCAGAGAGTACACCTATTGTTGTAAAAAAGCACTCTACGCTGAGGCTATGTGCCGTAGAATTGCCTCAACACTGACTCTATGAAGAAATATTCCTCGGGAAATACTGTACATTTCTCATGAGGAGTATAAAAAGTGCGATCGATAGCATTTTATTGTAAATAAAGAGATTTTTAATGTGCTGAAATGCAAATGTGAGCGCAGAGGATGCCAAAAATCGTATTATGCGATGAGAGTAGAGAGTAATATAGGCGGATTGTAAAATCAACTGCACCACCCGACAGAAAAAAGAATAGCTCAAATGAGCAGCTTTTGATATAATGTTGTTTAGCGACAAATAACATAAAGGAGCTGATCAAATGAGCCAATTACAGAGTAGCACAAAAAAGAG
>JAFSHG010000012.1 GCA_017440405.1 Clostridia bacterium | reverse complement strand
TGAAGATATAAGCTCGCTGCTCCTTTTTGCACGCTCCTCACGCTCGTGCATCATTTCATCCAATGTTACGGGTACGGGAACAAAGCCCGCAAGTTTTCTTTCCATATATATGCTCCTGTTTCATGCGCTTTTTACACTTCATAAATGATACCTTAAACCGTGCGATTTTGCAATACCGTGTGCGACAGAGTAAAATATATCGTTTCGCACATATGTGAGAAAGTTTTTTTAACAGAAAATAAACGGAAAAAACATGTACACAACGACAGTAAAAGCGGATGAATGTGGTGTTTTTCTGTTGACAAGAAAAATAATGTATGGTATCATACTCCGTGAATTGTATAATTTTGTCGGTTGTGTTTACCATGCGGTGAAAGGCAAAAAAGACTGTTATACAAACACTTTTTCTGTGAGGCGCACGGTGAAATTACTGGAAGAAAGAATAATTAAAGACGGAATTGTTTTGCCGGGCAATATACTGAAAGTAGGCAGTTTTTTGAACCATATGCTGGACGTACAGCTCTTGATTGCCATGGGCGAGGAAGTAAAAAGACTGTATGCAGGCTCACAGATTACCAAGATAGTCACGGTGGAATCATCGGGGATAGCCATTGCAACGGCTTTCGGCGCAGTGATGAATTTGCCCGTGGTTTTTGCAAAGAAGTACAAGACGCTGAATGTTTCGGGCGATGTGTACACCGCTCCCGTGCATTCGTACACGCATAATAAAGATTACACCATGACGGTGGAAAAACAGTACATACAGAGTACGGACAAGCTCCTTTTGGTGGATGATTTCCTTGCAAACGGAGAGGCACTTCGCGGATTGCTCAAAATAGCAAAGGAAGCAGGTGCATCCGTTACGGGTGCTGCCATTGCCATAGAAAAAGGCTTTCAGCACGGCGGCGATGCGTTACGCAATGAGGGTGTCCGCATAGAGAGTTTGGCAGTCATAGAGAGTATGGAAGACGGCAAAGTGTATTTTCGCAATGCCTGAAATGCTGTTTTAACGGAAAGGGTGGACTTGCCTTTTCAAACGGTGTTGATGTAAATTTAATTTACATATAATTTTTGCCTGACGGCAGGAGGAATGAAAATGAAGAAATTGATCTCAGTCATTCTCGTAATCGCTATGCTTTTTGCTTTCACAGCATGCACAATTACGGGTGACAACAACGATGCAAACAAGTCACAGAATGCAGACGCAGACCTGTACGCTGAGTACACCGCTGTTCCCTATGCAGTTGGTGACGAAATCTACGAAGAGTACATCGAGCTCATCGAGGGTGAAGATCTGTCCGAACTTAAAATCGGTATGATTCTTGTTGGCGATGAAGAAGAGGGTTACTCACTCGCTCACATGACAGGCATTGAAAAGATGTGCGACCTTTTCGGCATTGATAAGGAAACACAGCTCGTTTACAAGAAGAACATCGGCGAGAGCGACGAATGTCTGGACGCTGCAAAAGAGCTTGTTGACGACGATTGCACAATCATCTTTGCTAACTCATTCGGTCATGAAGCTTACATTCTTGAAGCAGCAGAGCTTTACCCCGAAGTTCAGTTCTGCCATGCTACAGGTTTCCAGGCAGCTTCAAGCGGTCTTGAAAACGTATGCAACTATTTCAACAACGTTTATGAATCACGTTACATCTCAGGTATCTATGCAGGTTACAAACTCGTTGAGATGATGGAAGAAAATCCCGAAACAGTTGTAGACGGCAAAATCACAATCGGTTATGTTGGTGCATATCCCTATGCTGAGGTTGTATCCGGTTACACAGCATTCTATCTTGGCGTAAACAGCGTTCTCACAGCAGAAGCTGAAGAAGCAGAAGATGTAGAAGATGCAGAAGATGTAGAAGATGCAGAAGATGCAGAAGAACCCGCAGAGTCCGAAGAAGTAGTTGAATCCGAAGATGCTGAACCCGTTGAGGACGAGGACAAGAAGGCTGACGAGAATGAAGACAAGAAGGCTGACGAGGACGAAGACGAGAAGGCTGACGAAGACGAAGACGAGAAGGCTGACGAGGACGAAGACGAGAAGGCTGACGAGGATGAAGACGAGAAGGCTGACGATAAGGAAGAAGCTGCAGAACCTGTAAAGCTTGAAATGAAAGTTAAGTTCACAGGTTCATGGGCAGACCAGGCACTTGAAAATGACGCAGCAAACGCACTTATAGCAGAAGGTTGTGTACTTATCAGCCAGCATGCTGATACCACAGGTGCAGCATCTGCATGTGAAGCAGAGGGTGTTTACGATGTTGGTTACAATGTAACAATGACAGAAGCAGCTCCCAACTACGCTATCACATCTGCAACTTTGAACTGGGCTTCATATTACAGCTATGCAGTAGCAAACTTTGTTGCAGGCAACGAGCTTGAAGTAGACTGGTCAGAAGGTTATGCAACAGGCGCAGTTAAAATCACAGAAGTTAATAAGGCTGCATTCCACAAGGCAGAAACATACAACAAGGCAGTAGAAGCTGCAAATGAAGCAATCGAAGGCATCATAGACGGCACTCTCCACGTATTCGATATCTCCACTTGGACAGTAGAAGGTAAGACCATCACTTCCACAAAGAAGAAGGCTTACAAGGATATGTACCATGGAGTACAGTACATCATGGAAGACAATAACGGCGTTAAGTACTTTGCAGAGTCCACAATTGCATCTGCTCCCGCATTTGCATTTGACATCGACGGTATCGTAAAGCTCACAGACGTTGACTGATAACTTCTAACAAAAACGGCGGCATTAGCTGCAAAACGGCGAAGCCTCATTATACGAGACTTCGCCGTGAGTTTTTCAAAAACCAAACGGGAGATTTTACCATGGAAATCAATAAATTGTCTGATACAATCGAATCTGATGTTGCGTCCGTTACAAATGACGGCGTAGAAAAATGCAAAGGTTACACACCCGCCATTGAGTTTCGCAATGTGAGTAAATCATTCGGTGAGGTACGGGCAAACCATAAAATCAGTTTTGATGTAAAACCGTATGAAATACTTGCACTCTTGGGTGAAAACGGCAGCGGAAAGACCACACTCATGAACATACTGTCGGGTATTTATTATCCCGACGAGGGTAATATCTTCATAAACGGCATTCCTGTGGATATACATTCACCGCAGGAGTCTTTCAAATACGGCATCGGAATGATTCATCAGCACTTCAAACTGGTGGAAATTTTTACGGCGGCTGAAAACATAATACTCGGTACAAAAGGTAAACAAATCATAGATATGAAAGCAATGCGCAAGGAAATACAGGAATTGCTTGAACGCTACGGTTTTGAATTGGATATAGATAAAAAGATATATAACATGTCTGTTTCCGAAAAGCAGACAGTGGAAATAGTAAAAATGCTCTATCGAGGAGCAAGCATTCTCATCTTGGACGAACCGACAGCGGTGTTGACTCCGCAAGAAACGGAAAAACTTTTCTCCGTACTCCGCAGGATGCGTGAGCACGGCAAGTCGGTAATCATCATCACACACAAGTTGAATGAAGTGCTTGAAATCTCGGATCGTGTGGCAGTGTTGCGCAAGGGCGAGTACATAGGCACGGTGGAGACGGCACAGGCAACAAGTCTTTCACTCACGGAAATGATGGTGGGCAAAAAGGTGGATATGGATATAAAGCGCACCGAACCTCAAAACACGAAGACAAGAATTAAGGTGGACAACCTCACTTGCTTGGATAAATACGGTGTTAAGGTTTTGGACGATGTATCTTTTGAGATAAAAGCGGGCGAAATTTTGGGCATTGCAGGTATTGCAGGCAGCGGTCAGAAAGAGCTTTTAGAATCCATTGCAGGTCTGCAACAGACGGAGCAGGGCAGCAGCATAAAGTATTACTCACCACAGGACGGCACAGAGTCACAACTCATAGGAAAAAAGACAAAGCACATAAAGGAACTGGGCATTTCATTTGCATTTGTGCCTGAGGACAGACTCGGCATGGGACTTGTGGGGTCTATGGGCATGACGGGCAATATGATGCTCAGAAGCTATAAGAACGGCATTTCTCTTTTCACCAACGAAACCGTACCCCGTAATTTGGCGGTGCGAGTGCTCAATGAACTGGAAGTGGTAACGCCGGGCATAAATACCCCCGTGAAGCGACTTTCAGGCGGAAACGTACAGAAAGTGCTTGTGGGACGAGAGATTTCAAACAATCCCACGGTACTTATGACAGCATATGCGGTACGAGGTTTGGATATAAACACATCACTCACCATATACAAGCTCTTGGATGAACAGAAACGGGCAGGCGTTGCCGTGGTGTATGTGGGTGAAGATTTGGACGCACTCCTTGATTTGTCGGACAGAATAATGGTTTTGTGCGGCGGCAAAGTGAGCGGCATTGTGGACGCAAGAAATACCACAAAGCAGGAAATAGGTCTTATGATGACTAAGGTTGCGGGAGGTGAATCAGACGATGAGTAATAATGCGGAAACAAAAAAAGTGAAAGAACCGCTGATAAGAATTGCAGCCAGAGATCCGCTTCCTTTCTGGAAGTCGTGGGGAATACGAATAATCGCATTTTTGCTTGCATTCGTGGTGTATGTACTCGTGGTGTATGCATTCACGGAACTTACACCTGTGGAAACTTTCAAGTACATCTTCAAAGGTGCATTCGGAACTACGCCGAAGCGACTTTTCGGTGAAATCACGCTTTGGAAAACAATCCGTGACATAATGCTCCTTTTCGGTGTGGCACTCGCACTCACTCCTGCATTTAAGATGCGATACTGGAACATAGGCGGCGAAGGACAGATACTCATAGGCGGACTCATGAGCATAATCATAATGCGTTGTGTTTCGCCGTATATTCAAGACCCGTGGCTCATAGTAGTCATGGCGGTATGCAGTGCATTGGCAGGAGCGATTTGGAGTGCAATCCCCGGAATCTTCAAGGCGACACACAACACAAACGAAACCCTCTTTACGCTCATGATGAACTACATAGCAATTCAGCTTGTGGCATTCATAAATATAGTTTGGGAAAAGAAAAAAGGCTCGGGAACGCTGGGCATGATAAACGCCGACACCCAACAGGGCTGGTTACCGCAGGAATTCATGTCCAAAATAGTGGGTGATGACGGCTACGCATTTATTGTATTGTTTGTTGTACTCATTGCAGTATTCATGTTCTTTTACATGAAGCGTTCCAAACACGGCTATGAGATTTCAGTCGTGGGTGATAGCCACAACACCGCACGTTATGCGGGTATAAGCGTAAAACAGGTTATAATAAGAACGGCTGCAATTTCGGGTGCGATATGCGGATTTATCGGCTTCCTCATAGTTTCGGGAAGCAGTCATACGGTGAGTGTGGATACGGCAAACAGCAGAGGTTTTACTGCCATCATTGTGGCATGGCTCGGAAAACTGAATGTATTCTACATGCTTCTCGTGTCTGCAATGCTCGTGATTTTGAACAACGGTGCAAGTGAATTGGCATCAAAGGCAGGTCTTAACATTTCACTTTCGGATGTTTTAACGGGTGTGGTTTTGTTTTTCATACTCGCAAGTGAGCTTTTCGTAAATTACAAGCTCATATTCAGACATTCCAAGAGAGAGGAGGCGTAAGATATGTTTGACTTTTTCAGTTCGGTATTTACAACGCATTTTGTAAGAGCGGCTGTTATAAAGGGTATCCCCCTCTTATACGGTGCAACGGGCGAGATAATAACAGAAAAATCGGGACATCTTAATCTGGGTATCCCGGGTATAATGTACATGGGTGCAATAGGCGGTCTTTTGGGCGCATATCTTTACGAAAAATGCGGAGGCATGGCACTTTTGACAGGCGGCAATTTTGTTGTCCCCGTCGCCATGGTGCTTGCCATATTGGGTTGCATACTTTTCTCACTTTTCGGCGGACTCATATACAGTGTGCTCACCATAACTTTCCGTGCAAACCAAAACGTAACGGGTCTTGCACTCACTACATTCGGCATGGGACTTGCAAACTTTTTGGGCGGTTCTGTCTCAAAACTGACTGTCGCAAAGGTTTCCATAGCACTGACGTACACAGGCAAGGCTTTCAAACTGAATATACCCTTCCTGTCCGATAAATTAGGTGTATTCGGTGAGATTTTCTTCTCATACGGTCTTATGACATACTTGGCGATTGCAATAGCACTTATTGCAGCATACATATTAAAGCGTACAAGAGTAGGTCTTTCGCTCCGTGCAGTGGGTGAGAACCCTGCCGCTGCCGATGCTGCAGGAATAAACGTAACAAAATATAAGTACACAGCAATTTTGATTGGCAGTGTTATAGCAGGTATGGGCGGACTTGCATACGTAATGGAGTACATAGGCGGCGTGTGGCAAAACAGCGTGTTGGGCGACACGGGTTGGCTGGCTATCGCACTTGTAATATTCGTGCTCTGGAAGCCTGCAAATGCAATATTAGGCTCGTTGCTTTTCGGTGCGCTGTGCGTTTTGTTCAACTATGTGAATGTTGGCCCTGCAATGCAGGAGATAATAAAGATGTTGCCGTATGTGGTTACGGTTGTAATACTTGTAATATCAAGTCTCAGGAAAAAGCGTGAAAATCAGCCGCCGCAAGCACTCGGACTGCCGTATTTCAGAGAGGACAGATGATATGAATATAAGTGTTATCGGATGCGGAAGATGGGGTTCTTTTATAGCATGGTACTTAAACGCATTGAAGCGGCACAAGGTCACACTCTACGGTCGTGAGTCGTCAACTCGCTTTGCGAAGATAGTGAAAGAACACAAAAACGACTTTTTAGAGTTTGACGGTGATATGAATTATACCTCAACACTTAAAGAAGCCTGCAAGTCGGAGATAATCGTCATATCCGTGAGCGCACAGTCGCTGCGGAGTGTGATGCGTGAAGTGGCAGCAGAAGGCGTGCGTGATAAGATTTTCGTACTCTGCATGAAAGGCATAGAGTGTGATACGGGACTTACTCTGAGTCAAGTGGTACGGGAAGAACTCACGGAAGCGAATGAAAACTGTCATATCGCCATATGGGTAGGCCCGGGGCATGTGCAAGATTTCGTGCGAGGCGTCCCCGGATGTATGGTTATCGACTCATATGACGATAATATAAAACATAAACTGGTAAGTGAGTTTTCCACCGACACCCTGCGCTTTTACTACGGCGGCGACATGTTGGGCAACGAGATAGGTGCTGCCCTGAAAAACGTAATCGGAATAGCGGCAGGAATGCTCGACGGCATGGATATGACGGCATTAAAGGGTGCGCTCACCACTCGTGGCACATATGAGGTTGCGAAACTCATACGGGCAATGGGCGGTTCGGGAGCTTCGGCATACGGTCTGTGTCATTTGGGTGATTATGCTGCCACGGTGTTTTCCGAGTACAGCAACAACAGAATGTTCGGTGAAGCATTTGTGCGCGGAGAGCGTTTTGAGAAACTGGCAGAGGGGTATTATACCGCAAAAGCAGTTTTGGAGCTTTCAAAAAAGCACGGTGTTTCAATGCCCATATGTGAGAGCGTGTATAAAATTCTCTATGAAAATGCAGATCCCAAAGTCAGCATTCACGAACTCATGACCCGAGATATAAAGGAAGAACAGACAAAACTATAAATTAACAGGATTTTTTATGGAAACAGTAAATAACGAAACCAAAAGCTTCATAGAAGAATTTATTGAAGAGGACATGCGGGTGAACCCGTTTTTGAAGACCAGATTCCCGCCCGAACCAAACGGCTATCTGCATATAGGTCATGCAAAGGCATTGTATCTGAACTTTCGCATGGCGCAAAAGTACGGCGGAACATGCAATCTCCGCTTTGATGACACCAATCCTGCCAAGGAGGACACCGAGTATGTGGACGCCATACAGGAGGATATACATTGGCTGGGCTTTGATTGGGAAGAACTGCACTTTGGTTCCGATTACTTCGATATCTGCTACGAAAAGGCAGTTTTACTCATAAAAAAGGGGCTTGCATATGTGTGCGATTTAGATAAAGACCAAATGCGTGAATACAGAGGTACTCTCACATCCCCGGGTAAGGACAGCCCGTACAGGACGAGGAGTGTTGAGGAAAATTTAGAGTTGTTTGAGCGCATGAAAAACGGTGAGTTCTCAGACGGCTCACGCACGCTGCGAGCAAAAATTGATATGGCATCGCCGAATATAAACCTGCGTGACCCCGCCATATACAGAATACTGCATTTGAACCATCACCAGACGGGAAATCGTTGGTGCATATACCCCATGTACGACTTTGCACACCCCATACAGGATGCGGTGGAGGGTGTGACGCATTCGTTGTGTTCACTGGAATATGAAGCGCACAGACCGCTTTATAACTGGGTGGTGGAAGCATGCGAGTTTGAACACAAGCCCCGTCAGATAGAGTTTGCAAGGCTGAACATGACCAATACCGTCATGAGCAAGCGTTATTTGCGTAGGTTAGTGGAAGAAGGACGAGTGGACGGTTGGGACGACCCCAGAATGCCTACGCTGTGCGCAATGCGTCGCCGTGGATACACACCCTATGCAATACGTGACTTTTTAGACAGAATAGGTGTGGCAAAAGCTGATTCCACCGTGGATACCGCCATGCTCGAACACTGTGTTCGTGAGGATTTGAATGCAAATGCTCCCAGGTATATGGCAGTTACAGACCCGTTGCTTTTGACCATTGTGGATATGCCCGATGACTTCACCGCACCCGTGGTTTTGGAAAACATACCCGGTAATCCCGATGCAGGCACACATGTGGCGCACATAAGTAATAGGGTTTATATAGAAAGAGCCGACTTTGAAGAAGACCCGCCCAAAAAGTATTTCAGATTAAAGCCCGAAGGAGAAGTCAGGTTAAAGGGTACTTTCATTGTAAAGTGCGTGGAGGTTGTGAAGGACGAAAACGGCAGGGTGACGGAAGTTCGCTGTACATACGACCCCGAAACGGGCGGTGCAGACTGCGGCAGAAAGGTGAAAGGCACCATACACTGGGTTCCCGTAAAAGATGCCGTGTCATGTACCTTTAATATGTATGAAAGCCTCATGACAGAGCGAGAAAGCGGCGAGGAAGAACCCGAGGACTTCACGGAGCTTTTGAACCCGAATTCTTTGACCGTGATGCATGGTTTTTGTGAAGAAGCACTCACCCATGCCGATGATGATGTACATTTCCAATTCATGCGTGTGGGATATTTCATAAAGGACAGAAAGGCAAAGGAGCTTACATACATAAGAACGGTGAGCTTAAAAGACAGTTTCAAAATGTGAGGTGGAGCGAATGAAAGAAACATACTCATTCAGACAAAAGACCATTGACGAATTTATAAAGGAGTTGGAATCCAAATCGGCTGTACCGGGCGGCGGCGGAGCTGCCGCACTTTGCGGTGCAGTGGGCATAGCCCTGAGCAGTATGGTATGCCGTGTTACACAGTCCAAAGCCGAGTTTGAAGGCAGTGAGGATGAATACGAGCAGATGATTCGTGAGTCGGAGAAGCTGGGCGATATACTCTTATATGAGATTGACGGCGATGCTGAGGCGTTTGAGTTTCTGATGGAAGCGTACAGGATGCCAAAGACCACGGCGGAGGAGAAAAAGATACGTTCACTGCTCATACAAGACAGACTGGTGTGTGCGATTGAAGCACCTTTGCGTACCATGCACGCACTTTGCGATACCATAATGCTGTTTTCAAGAGTGCAATCCAAATGCAGCCGTCAGGTAATAAGCGATGTGGCAGTGGGTGTTGAGCTGTGCAAAGCAGCACTGAAAGGCTCGTCGATGAATGTGTTTATAAATGCCATGCTCATGAAAAATGAACAGAAGCGCACGAGTTATATCACGGAAGCCGAGTACATGATAACAAAGTACGGTGCAGTGGCAGACAGCGTGTATGCTGATGTGAAGCGTTCCATTATAGCGGACAGTTGATTATACAAAATAGTTTTTGCCTTCCTCAACACCGAGGAGGGCATTTTTATGTACTCAAACAAAGTGCGCCCCTTTACTTCACGAAAAAGTTAATGTATAATGAAAACATAAAAATATTCGGGAGGTATATGTATGCATTACAAACACAATAACATGGGCACATGCTCCACTCAGGTTGAATTTGATATAGAAAACGGCACGGTGTACAACGTGAAGTACACGGGCGGATGCAACGGCAATTTGAAAGCATTGAGCGCACTTGTGGAGGGTATGAAGACGGAAGAAGTTATAAAAAGACTCCGTGGCATAACATGCGGTATGAAATCCACCTCTTGCAGTGACCAGTTGGCACAGGCATTGGAAGATACCTTAAAATAAGATGTTCTAATGCAGCTCTAATCTTTTTGATTTACAATGAGCGTATAAAGACAAAAAGGGGGAAATAATATGCGAATACTGCTTGCAGAGGACGAACAGGATTTGAACCTGCTTATAACTCGGGCACTCACCCGAGAGGGTTACAGTGTGGACAGTTGTCTGGACGGACAGGAGGCGATAGATTGCATTGCCGCCGCAGAGTATGACGCCGCCGTGCTGGATATAATGATGCCGAGGGCAGACGGGTATGCGGTGTTGAAAGAACTCAGAAAAGACGGCAAAGATACGCCCGTTATATTCTTGACGGCTCGTGATTCCATATCGGATAGGGTGCAGGGGTTAGACAGCGGAGCAAATGATTATTTGGTGAAGCCGTTTTCATTTGATGAGTTAAAGGCGAGACTTCGTGCCATGACACGTTCACGGTTCGGCATGACATCAAACACACTCACCGTTGCCGATTTGGTGTTGGACTGCAACACACAAAAGGTGAAGCGAGGCGAAAGAGAACTCACACTCTCTGCCAAGGAGTATGCGCTTTTGGAGTATCTCATGCGAAATACAGGAGTAATACTCTCTCGTGAACGCATAGAAAATCATATCTGGAACTTTGACTATGAGGGCGGAACAAATGTTGTGGATGTGTATATCAGCTATTTGCGTCGAAAGGTGGATGACGGTGAACAGGTAAAGCTCATTCATACCGTGAGGGGCAGGGGTTACTGCATAAAGGAGAAATAATATGTCTATTCGTCTGAAAATTGTACTTTGGTTCTCGGGAGCTTTGATAATCGTGGCAGCACTTACGCTCATAATTGTGCTGTCCATGAGCTACACGGTGTTGCAGAAAACCGTGAGAGAAAACCTGGTGGAACTGGTGGAAAACAACAAGGACGAAGTGGAATTTTTTGCGAGTATAGAGGATATAGCAAATGACAACGATAAGGACCATTACATTGAGTATAACGGTGGTTATCTGGAAATAGACGATGATTTTTTGGACAGCTTAAACGGCATACACACGGCACTTTATATGCCCGACGGCACTTTCTTATACGGCGAAAACCCAATAGCAAGATACACGGGCAGCGTAGAGCTGTTCGACGCACATATACAAAAGATAAAACCCATGGATGAGACTTATTATGTGTATGACCGAGTGTTGGTACAGCCGGGGACGGAGGGACTGTATTTGCGTGGCGTGGTTTCGGAAGCTCAGGGAAAAGCACAGCTCTCATCCATTGCGTATTTGTCGCTCATACTCATGCCGTTTTTGATAGTATTTGCAATTAGCGGCGGTTATATCATTGCAGACCGTGCAATGTCGCCCGTGAAAGACATTTCGGATGCGGCAGAGAGCATAACATACGGCGACGACCTGAAAAAGAGAATAGAACTGAAAAGCGGCAAGGACGAGTTGCACAGGCTGGCAAACACATTCAATGCCATGCTGGACAGATTGAACGATTCGTTTGAAGCGGAGCGCAGATTGACTGCCGATGTGTCGCATGAAATGAGAACGCCGCTCACGGTTATACTTGCCCAGTGCGAACTTTTGCACGATGAGGGCGTGAGTGAGGATGAGATGCGTGATGCCTTGTCCGTGGTAAACAGACAGAGCAGACGGCTTTCAAAACTTGTGAATGACATGCTGGAATTTGTGAGATTGGAGCGCAGAACGGTTACATATGACATGGAGAAATTGAACCTTTCGCATCTTGCAGAATCGGTGTGTGACGATATGCGCATGATACGTGAACGTGGTATAACTCTCATATGCGAGGTAGAAGATGATGTACATGTACATGGCAACTACGACCTGCTCACACGAATGCTCTCAAACCTTGTGAGTAATGCGTACAGATATGGCAGGGATGAGGGGGAGATACACGTGGTTTTGAGGAAGGAAGAAGAAAAGGCATTGTTGCAGGTCAAAGATAACGGCATTGGCATAAAAACTGAGGACTTGCAACACATCTTCGGCAGGTTTTACCGAGTGGACAAGTCCAGAAATACGCAAGGTACGGGACTTGGGCTTCCCATGGTGCGTGAGATAGCGCATATGCACGGCGGCGATGTGAGCGTAGAGAGCGAGTACGAAAAGGGCAGCACATTTACCGTGACTTTACCTGTGAAAAAATAGTGCGAACTGCAAAACAGGCGTTGGTGACGGGGAAAAATAGTATGAGAAGCAGCAGGACAGGAAGCCGCTTTACGGGCGGAAGCTGCATTTTCATACTTATCCGTCTCAGCGCATACATCATGTAAAGATACATTATAACAAGCACGCAATCTGCAAATATTCCTATGACGAGTGAGTACGCAATTACCCCCGAGAGTGTGAGAGTAAAAATCACGGCGAATATGAGTACAATCCCTATGTATATGTATGTGAATAGAGTTGCCTTGTCATAAATTACAGGCAGCTTTATTTGTATTATGTTTTCTTTGAAAAGATGCTTTATAATCACGGCAAGCGCAATGTAATATATGCCTGACTTTGCCATCGCACCGAGTACGAAAAGTATGGGAATGCCGCAGATGGTCATGTCACGAACAAGACTGAAAAGTACAGGGGATGCGGATATGCTGAGAGTAAAATCGCCCACTTTATCGGCTATCTGTATGTATTCTTGAAATAAATTTACTTTGCTGAATAGGCTTGTGAGTATAATCTCATACACAAAGTGTAAAAGAGAGAGTGTACTCACGACTGCAAGCGTGGGCAGCAGTGAAGTTTTCCTTGCCATAAGTCCGAGAGCAAATGCTATGACGGCACAGGGCAGGGCATACACGAAAAAGAGGAACGGTTGAGTAAAAATGCCGCACAAAAGAATACATGCAGTTGAACAAATGAGTGCCGCACGAACACCGTACATGTAACAAAAGACCGCAAGCGGCATGGCACACACGAGCGATATAATCTCCTGCACCGATGAGTCAGATACGGCAAATACAGAATATATCAGTGTGAAAAACGCTGCTGTTATTGCGCCGAATGTGAGTATATTGGTTGTGCTTTTTTTCATATCCGTACCCTCGCTTACAGTAAAAACTTAACCGCCGCAAAGCCGATTATGACGGTTATAAGATTCGTGACGAGATTTACAAGCGAATTGTCCATGAATCGAAGTCCGCCCACGTGCTCTGTTTGCACACCGCAGTGGGTGTCTTTTTCGGTGTTTTTTCCGCACACGCAGCAGCGGAATTTGGCTTGCACGCTTGCGCCCAATACGCTGTCTATGAGCATACCGAGAAACGGCACGGCTGTAAGTATCGCAAAAACGCAAAGGCGCAATGGTATATCCATGCACAAAAGTGCAATGCCCGACATGACGATGCAGCCTGTGAGAGATGATGCAAGCCCGAGTAGTGAAACGCCGCCCGAAATACCTGTGTCTATGCGTTTGAATGTGAGTATGGAAACGGGCTTTTTCTTTGAAAGCACGCCTATGTCCGATGCCAAACTGTCCGCACACGCCTCCGATACGCCCATGATGTAAGCCAAAAGAAATGCCGCATCACGAGTTATGGCGTATAATACGGTGCAAAGTACCGCCACCGAACCGTTTGCAAGTATCTGTATTACGCCTCGTGCGCCCGACTTTTTATGTACGTCCCGTACTTTATCCTCAGCCTGTTTGCGAAAGAGCGTATCCACCGCCACGATGATGAGGTATGACAATATGAGAAACAAAACTTCACCGTACCCCGAGCAGATACATATACAGAGCATCATAACAGAGGCAGTACATGCAGCAGGCAGTGTGAGAGCTTTTTTTCTGAGTGAAAGCAACACAAGAAGAAGCACTGCAACAAGTGTTATGAGTATATCCAAAGTGAATATATGTGTTTTGAAAAAGGAAGCAAGTGTCATGGTCATATAAGAATGCACGCACAGAGCATCACGCCGAAGGATACGGTGAAGTTATCCAGTCTGCCGCCGAAAAGCTCAAGGATTGCGGTTGCAACACCCAGTATGAGAGCTTGCACAGGCGAAACCGAAACATTCGTGAATGCACATGCAAAGTACACTCCCAAAACGGCAAATACGGCGCATGAGAGAGTACCCAAAAGCGATTTTCCTTTCATTATAGTCGGATTATGAGATTTTATGAGAGTGCCGAATATTGCAGCCGCACCGTCGCCAAAGCTGAGACAGTACACGGCAATGCCGTATGCATACAAAGTATTCGGGAAAAAGTACGATATGACGGAGAGAATTACCATACATACGGCAAAGTACACGGTGCCAAAGTCATGCTTGCCGTCACCACGGTCACGCTCCATGGACTTGAATATGCCAAAGTATGCAGAGAGCCAGTTCACAACGGTAAATATGACGGGGACAATTATAATGTGTACAGTCCCACGCAAATAAAAGTACATGGGCAGCCAAGTCAGACCCACAAGTATATGTATGAGTTTCCGTGACAGTTCGCCGCTGAATTTCAGAATCTTATGCAGTAGAGTAACCGTGCCTATGATGCCGAATACGCACAGAAAACACAGTATGTAGCCGAGTATGATATCTTTCATTCATTGTCCTTTCATGTGATTAAAACGCAGTGCAGCAAAAATTGCCTCTTACATATCACTCCGTGGGGCGACTTTTGTATTTCATCCCCTTGTGTACATGTACTTTTTTTGGTTTTGAAGTACGCTTTAGAGTGAATGTGAAACAAGCACCGTTTGAGCTTGTAACGTAAATATCTTCGCCGTGTGCGTCTATTATCTTTTTTGTGATTGCAAGCCCGAGACCCGTACCCGAACCCGTGCTTCTTGTATGCGCTTTCTCCGCCTTGTAGAACCTGTCGAACACATGCGGCAAGTCCTCCTGTGATATGCCCACGCCCGAATCTTTCACGCTCACATGCACGGACTGTTTCACCTCGTCCACACGTATATCCACAAAACCGTTTGGCGGGGTGAATTTTATGGCGTTGTCGATGAGGTTTTGCAGAACATGAATTATCTGATTTTTATCTGCATACACATACACCTGCTCATTGTAAAAACTCATGCGCAATTCAATCTGTTTTTCATTCGCCCGAGCTTCAAAAGTGAGTGCGGTGGTTCGTATTGCCTCTGCTATGTCAAACGCTTCAAAATTCAAAACCTTATCGCCGCCCGACTCAATCCTTGCTATATCCAACAGATCGTTTACCATCTCGCTCATCCTGACATTTTCGTCAATAACCACCGTGAGATACTTGTCGTATGCATCGGGCGGAATCGTGCCGTCCTGCATGGCAACCAAAAAGCCTCGCATGGAAGCCAATGGCGAACGCAATTCATGGGATACGTTTGCCACAAAGCTGCGTCGGGCTTCTTCCAAGGTGTTCACTTCATCTGCCATTTTATTGAAACTTGTTGCGAGTTCACCTATCTCGTCATCCGACTTATAGGAGATACGAGCATTGTATTCACCCTTTGAGAATTTGCGAACCGTGGTGGTGACTTCGGATATGGGGCGTGTTATGCGCTCCGTGATGTACAATACGGATAAGAATGCCAAAACCACACCCATTGCAGAGAATATGAGTATGTCCACAATGACGCTCGATATCACATCGTATGTGTCCGTCACATCTACGGTGAAACATAAAAGTCCTGCGTTTTCGCCCTCGTGGGTTATGTTCATCACCAGCGTCATGGTACGCATATCCGTGAAAGCTGAGAATACGTCGTTTTCCGTGTTGCTCTCACCTTTTCCCGGGGCAATATCTTCCATGTATCCGAAAAATTCGGACATATCGTTCCATTTTTTGCCCGTGTCGGTTATGCTCATGACGGATATGTTGCCGTAGTGCGGGTCAAAAAAGTGAAGCTGAATGAGCGCATCGTATTTTCTCGCTATGGTTATCATCTCGTCCAAAGCCACGTTGCGCTTTTCATCAAACATGTATTTATCGGATATTACCGCAGTTATCTCGCCACCTTCACGGGTAAGTTCTGTCTCACGCTCTCTGATGTAATGCCCCACAAACACGGCAGAAGCTGTCACACCCAAGAGTATGAGGAGTGTGAGCGTTACCGTGAGGTATGTGGCAAGCATTTTGGAGTAGAGCGTGTTTTTCATACGGTGTTGAGTCCAAAAAATCAGTCTTTTGTGATGTCAAACTTATATCCCACTGCCCAAACAGTAGTTATATATGCAGCATATTCAGCACCCAGTTTTTCTCGTATTCGCTTCACATGCACGTCCACCGTGCGGGTGTCGCCGTAAAACTCCAGCTCCCATACGTTTTCAAGCAGTTGTTCACGTGTAAAAACATTCGGCGCATGTACGAGCAGGAAGAAAAGAAGTTCTATTTCTTTGGGTGTCATCTCTATCTTGTTGCCGTCTATGGTGACAAGGTAATTGTCCATGGATATGTGAAGCCCGCGGAATGAAGCCTCGTTGGTTTCGGATTGGTCCGTGTCTGAGCTTGCGCTTCTTCTGAGGACTGCCTTTATGCGTGCTACCAACTCTTTGGAGTCAAAAGGCTTTGCCACATAATCGTCTGCCCCCTGTTCCAACCCCTGTATTCTGTCCGTGGTGGAACCTCGTGCCGTAAGCATTATTATGGGGACTTCGCTCTTTTTGCGTATTTCGGCTAAGACTTCAAAACCGTCCATGCCGGGCAGCATCACATCCAAAAGCACGAGCGACGGATTCTCCTCACTGAAAACACGCACCGCATCAATGCCGTTTTCGCATGTGATAACATGAAAACCCTCTTTTTTCAGATACATTTCCAGTATCATGAGTATGTTTTTATCATCGTCCACAATGAGTATTGTTTGCTGATTGGTATCCATAGCTTTTTCTCCTTTTATTCAATCTTTAATCGAATTTATCGGGGCGCACAATTATCCCGTGTCGTTTGAGCAGTGCCGTGGTAACCCCGTCGCCCTGTTTTAGTGTACCCGTAAATGTGCCGTCATATATCAAGCCGCAACCGCATGAAGGACTGTGCGACTTAAAAAATGCATTTTTTGAATTTTTCGCCTGCATCTTCAAAAGCGTTTCATATGCGCCCGAAACAAACTGTACCGTCATATCCTCTCCGCTTTTGCTCATTACCTTTGCTTTCCCGTCCAAGACATCTGAACCGTCTCCGCCTACTATCTCGCAAGGTTCACGGGGTATACAGAGTCCCGCTTCGGATTCGGGACACACGCAAAATGCATCTTTACCCATATCACCCGGGTATAAAAGTGTGGGCAGAGCTTTACCGTCATACCTGCACGGTGAACCCGTAAGGCACATAGATATGGCAGTGGGTGTTGCCTCGGGGGGAAGCGTCATCTTGTCCCACATGCAATATTTATGCACATCGGAAATGGCGGTTAAAATTCTGGTATCCGCATCCTTTGTGACGGTGCGCAAATGGCGTATGAGATTTTTCATCTCTTCACGCTTTGTACTGCCTGCCACGGGGCAGTTTGCAGGCAGAACGGGCAAGTTGAGTCGTCTTGCCGTGCCTACCGCATCGGTTTCGGGGAAGAAAACGAGTGGGCGAATAACGGTGACATCGCTTCGGTTCAAGTAAGTCACGGGAGCCATGGTGTTGAGTCTGCTTTCATACAGGAGACTCATGAGGAAAGTTTCCACCACATCCTCACGGTTGTGACCGAGCGCAACCAAATTGCAGCCCCTGTCACGAGCGGCGTTATTGAGCGCACCACGCCGAAGCGTTGCACAGAGTGCGCAAGGGTGACTCTCCTTGCGGATATTAAATACCACATCGCCTATGTCTGTGCGTATGATATCGAGCGGAACGTCAATCTTCTTTGCAAACTCGCAAAGCGCATCCGTGTCCTGAGGCACAATGCCAAGGTCGAGCATCACGCCGCACAAATCATAGTCTTTTTTGCAAAAGTGCTTATAAAGTTTCAGCCCGTACAGCAAAAGCAAGCTGTCTTTGCCGCCTGAAACTCCAACACAAATTTTATCACCGTCATGAATCATGGAGTACCGCTCATCGGCACGCCTGATATGACCTAATACACGCTTCAAATGCAAAACCTCACAAAAGTGTTTTTACCATTATAACACATGCAGCTTCCGTTTTCAATCAAAACCCACTCTGTAAAGCATTTCTTCCTTTTTTTAGTCAACACCGCACGAACATTTTTTCGTTTTCGCTTGTCAAAGTGCGGCACTCATGGTATAATATATGTGTCACGAATGATATGTCGCTATCTAATAAAATAAAGGCGGCGCAAATAAACAGAACGGAGAATTAAATGACGGAATCTTTCATACTGTACACGGAGTACATTGACTACACCGACAAGCTGACAGACAGCCAGTGCGGTGTGCTTATGCGAGCAATCCTGGCGTATCAAAC
>JAFSHG010000011.1 GCA_017440405.1 Clostridia bacterium | reverse complement strand
GGTGATTAAAACCTCCGCCTCCGTTTCCGTCACCGTGGTCTGCACGGCTTCGGGATTATCCACAAGGTTTGACGCAATAAATCTTACTAAATCTTCCATCTTACTTTATGATGCTCTGCTTTTTCAGAAGTCCGCGAACGGTATCTGAGGGCTGTGCACCGTTTGAAAGCCACTTCTGAGCCTTTTCAGCGTCTATGAAAAGTTCTACGGGCTCCTTGATGGGGTTGTAGTAACCGATTTCATCCAGGAATGCACCGTCACGGGGTGAACGTGAATCTGCAACTACGATGCGGTAGAAAGGAGCTTTCTTTGCGCCCATTCTTCTGAGTCTGATTTTTACCATTTTTATTTCCTCCAAAATAAATAGTTATATCGAAAATGCATAACGCATAATTCGCTGTATCATCTGCGACCCGGCAGGTTAAAGCCACGCTTTTTCATCCCGTGCTTTTTACCGAAACCTGCAAGTTTTCGGGTCATCTTCTTTATCTCCTCAAACTGTTTCAAGAGCTTGTTCACGTCTTGCGGCGTGGTTCCCGAGCCCTTTGCAATTCTTCTCTTTCGTGATGAAGTGAGTATATCGGGATGTGTTCTTTCAAACGGTGTCATGGAAAGAATAATAGCCTCCGTGCGCCCCATTATGCTCTCGTCAATCTCCGCTTCGCTCAAATCTTGAGTGTTTATCCCGGGAAGCATACCCAATATATCCTGAATTGAACCCATCTTCTTTATCTGGCGGAGCTGATCTAAGTAGTCCTCCAAGTCAAATGAGTTCTTCCGCATCTTTTGTTCCAACGCCTTTGCGCTCGCCTCATCAAAGTTTTCCTGTGCTTTTTCAATGAGTGTGAGCATATCGCCCATGCCCAGAATCCTCGACGCCATTCTGTCGGGATAGAAAGGCTCAATGTCCGTAACCTTTTCGCCTATGCCGCAAAACTTAATTGGTTTGCCCGTGGTTGCACGAACGGAAAGTGCTGCACCGCCCCTTGCGTCACCGTCAAGCTTTGTGAGAATAACACCCGTGATGTCCAAGGTGTCATTGAAACCCTTTGCCACATTCACAGCGTCCTGACCCGTCATGGCATCCACCACAAGCAATGTTTCGGCAGGTGATACCGCATTCTTTACATTGCGTATCTCCTCCATCATCGCTTCATCTATGGCAAGACGGCCTGCCGTATCTATGATTACTACATTCTTAAACAGTCTGTTCGCCTCATCTATGGCTTCCTTTGCCGTCTTTACGGGGTCTTGCGTGCCACGCTCAAATACGGGTATGCCCACTCTCTCGCCCACAACCTTTAACTGGTCTATGGCAGCGGGTCTGTATATGTCACAACCCACGAGCAAACAGGATTTACCGTAACGCTTTTGCAGATATGCGCCCAACTTGCCTGCAAATGTGGTCTTACCTGCGCCCTGCAAACCTGCAAGCAATATGACGGCAGGTGTACGTGTCCCGAACGAAACTTCCGTTTCCGTACTGCCCATGAGTGCAATGAGTTCTTCATTTACTATTTTTATAATCTGCTGGTCGGGAGTTAAGCTCTGCAACACCTCGGTGCCCACAGCACGCTCCGATACCGTCTTTATGAAACTCTTTACCACGGCAAAACTCACATCCGCTTCCAAAAGTGCGAGTTTTATCTCTCGCATGGTTTCTTTTATGTCTGCCTCTGTCAGTTTTCCCCTGCCCGAAAGCTTCCTGAAAGCGTTTTGCAGTTTCCCGGCGATACCTTCAAATGCCATTTTGCTCCTCCTCACTGTCCGTTTTCCATATTTCTGTCATTTCGTCCATGATTTTCTGCATTCTCTCGTCCGCTTCCGTCATGGATTTAAGTTCACGAAGCAAGCTTTGAAACTTCTCCGTGCGACTTATTATGTGCAATTTTTCCTCGTACACTTCCAACTTTATCTTTGCCGAAGATATGGCGTCCGATACCGCCTGCCGTGAAATTTCCATTCTCTCGGCTATCTCAAACAGCGATAAATCCTCACAAATATGCAGCCGCACCACTTCACTCTGTCTCTGTGTGAGAAGTGCGCCGTACAGGTCATAGAGCTGATTAAATCGTACATATTCTTCCAGCTTCATGTTACCCTCCGCAATTTGCTGTCAAGTAAAAATACTTTACAGGTAGTATTATACCCAAATGCTTCCGTTTGTCAAGCACATTTTTTAGTCAACACCGTATGTTCAATCTATTCTCCCTTTCTCAGTAAAACTCAATCCCGTGAATATTAAAATGCCATACGGTGTTGACTGCATATGATAATTTGGGCAGCATATTTTATTCAAAAAATGCAATATATTCTTTTTGCCACAAAATAAACAAAATACTGTTGTAAAAAAGATTGACATCGGCTTAAAAAAATAATATAATGTAGTCAGAGGCATCGCAAAAGATGCTCCACGAAAGGAGAAGGAATTATGCGTATATCAATTATTGGCAAAGGCATGGAAGTATCCGACTATTTGAGGGAGGTTGCAGAGAAACAGGCGGAGAAGCTTTCAAAGTATTTCAATGATGATACTCAAATGCAGATTATCATGTCCATACAGCGCAACAGACACATTGTGGAAGTTACTATTCCTTACAGAGGCGGCACCATACGAGCTGCTGAGGCAACGGGCGATATGTATGCATCCATGGGAGCTGCATTGAAGAAGATTGAAAAGCAGGTATTGAAATACAGGCAGAAGCTGGCACAAGACCTTAAATCGGGCTTTGACCCCGCACCCGTGTATGAAGAAAACGATGATGAATATGAAGATAATCACGAGGGACGTTTGGTGAAGACCAAGATGTTCACCATGAAACCCATGACGGTGGATGAAGCTATCATGCAGTTTGAACTCACGGGACATCCGTTTTATGTATTCAGAAACAGTGCTTCGGAGCAGATAAACGTGCTGTACATGAGACACGACGGAGATTACGGTCTCATAGAACCGGTGGACTGATTCTTAAACTCATGTTCTTTACAGGGAGGCATATCGCCTCCCTTTTCTATGCTCTTTTTTTGAGTAATAAAATAGAAAAACAGCTTATGTTTTTCATGTGAAGATACACGCACATCGGTAAAGTGCAATATATTCACAAAATTTGTGCTGCATTTCGAGCAAAACAATAAAATGTTGACACCATATAGTTATTATGTTATACTTAATGTGTCAAACGAAGCATTCAAAAAGAAATGGGTGCAATTTATTTTTAGGAGGTAAAGGCGGCATCAATGTAGTTTTTATAGCATTGAGGCGGTGATAAAGCAAAGAAAACACTGCAGACAGGTTTTAATATCACACAAAAAAACTAAAAAAAGGAGAATTAACTATGAAAACAATTATTAAAGCAAGCATTATTACGATGATATTCGCATTGATGCTCACAGTATTCAGCGGATGTGTTTCAACAAACGAAGCACCGGCATCTGCAAACGATAACAAACAAGAAACTGAGCAGAGATTTGATACGCTTGATGGCATTACCGTAACAGCGGAACCCGATCCTGCTGTAAAGCGTTATATCATCAAGGTTGAGAACAAAACAGATAAAGCACTTAATGCCTACTTGCATTTGTACATTAAGGACGGCTCAAGGACTGTTGCATCAGACACGATGATAATTGAGGAACTGAAACCCGGAAATTCAACTTGGTGTAACCTGAATACAGATGATGTAAACAGTTCGTACAAATTCGAATATTCATTCACTCAAGTAGAGTGGAGCGAAATCAAAGAGGAAGTAAAACAACTGGACAGCAGTAAGTCAAAAGAACTTACCGATTGGATGTATGAAAACTTTGGCGGTATGGGGAATCCACAATTCGCTGCATCATGGTACTCTGACATTCAAAAAATCGAAGCATATAAAGTTGAAGGTGGATATAGTGTTGTGGTAACTTTGAAAAGCAGCACAAACGCAACTGTTATCTGTAATAGTATCGCAGCGAATAAGAAAAAAGACGGCGTGAAAACAGTCGAAGCTGTAGATAGCAATGGTAATTCATTGTATATAAAATCCAACTAACAAGTAGGCAAATACCATGACCTGTACAAAGTGTAAAGCCGCCATCCCGATGGCAGCCTGTACTGCAATATGTGCGGTGCGAAGCAGACTGCCGAGTCATCGGCACGCAAGCCAAAGAGCAGAGGGAACGGGCAGGGAACGGTATATAGACGTGAACATAGCTATACTGCATACCTTGTCAGATATACAGGCGGGCATTGTTTCAGGGCTACAAAAGGTGGCTTCAAAACCAAGAAAGAAGCATATGCCTATATTCCGAAATTGCATGAGCAGCTTTTATCGCCCGTACCTCGCTCCGATTTGGAAATCTCATTTGCAAATTTGTACGCAAAGTTTATAGAGCTGCACGCTCGCAGAGTGTCAAGAAGCACGCTTGACTGCTACAAGGCGGCTTATAAGTATTATAACAAGATTTACTACTTGCCATTTGCGCAACTCACTACAGAGCAGTTTCAGGCTTGCATAGACGCTTGTCCGCATGGTCGGAGAACAAAAGAGAATATGAAGGCACTCGGAACGCTGTTGTCGTCCTATGCGATGCAGCTCGGCATTACAAATAAGGACTATGCACAGTTTGTTTATATCGAGCGAACGGAAAAGAATGAGAAGCGGCCGTTTACAGCAGGGGAAATACAAAAATTATTTGATTATGCTGATACAGTTCCGTATGTTGATTACATTCTCATTCTCATTTATACAGGTTTTCGTATTAACGAAATGTTACCGCTAACCCTTGATGATTATGATGCCGAAAACAGGTGCTTCGTTGGCGGCGAAAAGACCGAGGCAGGTAAAAATAGAGTAGTGCCGGTATCACCGAAGATACAGCCGTATGTGGATAGGCTTGTGCAGACAGCGCAAGAGAATAACACATTTTACCTATTTACGAATCCGCTGGGGAATAAAATGTCAGCGGACAATTTCAGAAAGAAGTGGATGCCCGAAGCACTCAGAGCGTGCAGCATAGATGATACGCTCTCACCACATCAATGTAGGCACACATTTGTTACTCTTATGAAGGCTGTACCTGCATCTGAGATAGATAAAATGCGACTTATAGGTCACGCATCGTATGAAATGACAGCACATTATACCCATGCTGATATAAGCTCTTTGAGGAATATCGTAGATAATTTATAAATCCTATTACCAACAAATTACCAACAATACGTTTTTTCGCAAGTTTGCACCAGTATATGAAAAAGCCCACAGCCTCGATAGCTGTGGGCTTTTTAGATGGTCTGGGTGACTGGAATTGAACCAGCGGCCTCTTGAACCCCATTCAAGCACGCTACCAAACTGCGCTACACCCAGAAATATGTCGTGGAGTGAACCACAGGTGTTATGATATCACTTGTGCCGAGTTTTGTCAACACCTTTTTGCGTTATTTTTTATAAAATCGAGTAATAATCCTTCTCCCTCTTTTTAATTCTCCTTTCACCGCTACGGTTAGGTGTGCATCGCCCATTGCCATGCCATCGCTTCCTATACGAAATACACGCCTTTCATACAAATACGCCATGCACCCCCACCGCAAGCGGAAATGAACACACACCCGCTATCCCCCCACTGCAATTTCCTCCTCGGTAATCACGCTCAGTATGACGCATACTTCACCCGAAGGCATAGTTTGTGTTGTGGTGGTTTTGGACACTATGACGGCGGTTTTAGGCAAGCCGTGCAGCATATTGTCCTGTGCCTTTTCGGTAGCTGTGCGCAAAAGTTCATCGTACTCGGCGTCCTCATATCCGTCTGCAAGTTCATAGAGCGTCACACTTGCACACCGTATGGGGAACAGTACGGAAAGCGCATCGGAATAGACTTGCGAGTTGTATTGCATCTCATATTCCGTGAAGCTTGATTTTTGCAGCCCAAAACCGAAAAATTCAAGTCGTGTGCGTGTTTCCGTCTTGCCGCTCCTCACCTTTGCAGGCAGCGCAGGCCCTGCTTGACCGTAAAATGTGTGCGCCACATGTGCTTTCACCTTGCCGTCGGCTTTGATGCGTATCACTTTGTCCTCCGTGGAGATGTCGCCCGATATTAAAAGGTCGCCCGACTTCACTATGTCGCCCTCTTTCACCACCGCAGTCCCCGAGTATGTAAGTATCTCTTGTATCACGCCGTCGCAACGTGCATAAATATTGGAAAAATCCGAATCCGTCTCGTCTTTCGGGTTCACCGCCTCACGGATATTTACCGTCATCTTCACCCCGTCCACCGAAATCACCGCACCTGCAATGCCCGTTTCATGCTTTGAAAGTTCCCGTGACATGCGATTTATCTTCTCTCTGTCTATGGGCATGAAACGTCGTATACCCACATCTTCCAGCACCTCTTTTGCCTTTTCGGGAGTCAACACATTCAGCCCCTGCACGTCTATGAACCACACAAATCTTGATAATATCGTCAACATTATCACGGGCAACAGCCAACACACCATGAGTACTTTTCGTCTTCTGTGTTTTTTTATGAAAAAGAGTACGCCCTTTCGCTTCTTTATGTGTACTCGCAATCTGCAATCACCTGCAGCTTTCAAAAGCGGCTTTGCAAACTCCGTATCCGTACATACCGACACGGAAGGCATTTTTGAGCCGTGGATTGTGCGCACGCTCCGCAACCGTATCCCGTCACGGGCACAGCGTGATACAAACCGTGATATGTTTCTTCCGCTTATCTCAAAGACTACACTGCCCGAAATACTCATAACTCCGTCTCCATGTAATTTATGTGAGTTATATTACCCGTGATGCGGATTGTATTTGTGCAAACCCCGTGCAAAGTGAGCTGCTCGCCGTGTACTTCACACAAAAGCGACTTTGTCAAAAAAGCCACACACGAGTCGGTGTACTCGTACACTCTGCCGTAGTTTTGAATCAAAACATCGTCATTGCATATGCATGTCAGACGCATAACCTCAGAACATGCCTCGGGAGCAATCCCAAGCATTTCATTCACGGTTCGCGGTATATTTTTGTTGCGTTTCTTGCTCATGTAAGAGCATATGCGCCGCCATGACGAAAAATGCTCATACGGTGTTGACAAAAAAACACATCTTTTGCAACCAACACATATAATACATTAGTCTTTGGACTAAAAATACAGAATGTAGGAGGTATTTTCGCATGGAAAACAAGAATATGTTTTGCGAAAAAAGCACCTGCTGTATAGAAAGCACGGGACAGGGCATGAACCCCGAAAAAGTATGCGGAACTATAGCGGCAGGATGCGTACAGCATGAGTACGGTGACACGAATTGTATGCTTGCAAAGATATACTTTCCGTCACAGAATTACAGGGCAGGTTTTCAGCCTGCGGAGGCACTTTGCCACGGGACGCTGTTCCCCGAGCTGGTGCGTACTTATAAATAGGGGGTGAGTGCATGAGTTGTAATTGTAATTGTCAAAACATGAACAGGTATATGGATATGACGGAAAAGGATCTTCTGATGCAGATAAGCCAGATACAGTTTGTGTGCGTGGAACTCAATCTCTATTTGGACACACATCCCGACGACGAAGCTGCAAAGAAGGATTATCTGAGTTATTCCCGCATGTTGCACGAGCTTATAAAAACATATGAGATGCAATACTGGCCTTTGCACGGCTTCGGTCATTCCGACACCGAAACGGGCTGCTGGGTGTATTCCGAGTGGCCGTGGGACTGAAAAAAGGAGGTAAAAAAGTATGTGGATTTATCAGAAAAAGACCGAATTCCCCGTAAACATAACATCGCCCGACCCCCGCATGGCAAAGGCTCTTATGGCACAGTACGGCGGCCCCGATTCGGAGTTGGGTGCTGCAACACGCTATCTCACACAGCGTTTCACCATGCCCGATGACCGAGTAAAGGCAATAGTAAATGACATAGGTACGGAGGAGTTGGCACACTGGGAGATGCTCGGCGTGATGATTTTCCAGTGTATGCGAGGTGCAAGTCTGTGCGACATAGAAGAAGCAGGCCTATTGGGTTATTACACCATGCACGGCAAGGGTGTGTACCCGGCAGACCCGAACGGCGTCCCCTTTACCACGGCATACATACAGAGCACGGGCGACCCCATAACGGATATAGTGGAGGACATGGCAGCAGAGCAAAAGGCAAGAACTACATATGAGCATTTAATGAGCCTCACGGATAATCCCGAAATAATTGCACCGTTGCGTTTCCTGCGTGAAAGGGAAGTGGTGCATTACCAGAGATTCGGTGAAGCACTGTCCATATTGCAGTCACGCATACCGAATAACAATGCAGTCCCGTCCAAAATGGGCTGCCCCTGCAAGTTGTAAGCTTTACAAAAATAGTACGTGTTGAGCTTTTCAAGGGGGAATCCTTTCTTTTCATTAGTGTTTTTCAAGGGGAAACCTTTCTCTTCATTAGTGTTTTTCAAGGGGGAAACCTTTCTCTTCATTAGTGTTTTTCAAGGGGAAACCTTTCTTTTCACGAGAAAAGATAAGGTTTCCCCCTTTAACCCCCTTCCAAAGAAAAGCGAAAAAAAGGATGACTTTATGACGGTGCGGTGGTTCGGAACGGTGGCGAACGGCAGACGTGGTATATTATATACTTGCATCTTCCGTGCACTCTCTAAACAGACAAAGAAAGTTCAAAGTTAGAAATCAATCCGTTTTTCGCTTTTCTTTGAAAAGGTGAGATGCGTTTGCGTGGTGTTGCAGAGTGCGTGTTTCTCTACCAGCCGCTTGTGCAGATATATTATATACCTGCTGTAGGGGTGAGTACCTGCAAATAAGTAAATCGACCTACTTCTCCCTTCACGAGAAAAGAACAGGTTTCCCCCTTTAACCCCCTTCCAAAGAAAAGCGGAACATGGATGATTTTATAGTGGTGCAGCAGTTCGGAGCGGTGGCGAGCGGAATGTGCACGATATATTATATACTTGCGTGTAGCTTGGCACAACAAGAATCCCCTACTCCGCTTTTCTTTGAAAAGGGGAGAGTTTGAGATGGGAAAGACTTCTCTTTTCTCGTGAAAAGAAAGTTTTTCCCCTTTCAAGAAAAAAACCAAAATTAAAAGTCGTGACTTTCGCAGGAAAGGGGTGAGTTTGAGAGGGGAAAACCTTACATTTGGTCACAAAGGTAGGGGTTTCCCCTTTCAAGAGAAAAATTAAGTTGAGCTTTTCTTTGAAAAGGGGAGAGTTTGAGAGTGGAAAGACTTCTCTTTTCTCGTGAAAAGAAAGTTTTTCCACTTCCAAAAAGAAAGAGAGATTCTTAGATAATACACCACATCTCACTTTTTCTTTGCAAAAATTATCTTGTTCTGTACAAAGTAGTTTACCACGAACAGCACCACGTCAATCATGAGTTTTGCAAGCACGCCATGCACATTAAAATGCGAAAGCAGCGTCACAGACAGCGAGCCGATGCCCATAACGACAAGCACGAGCAGCGCATACCCGAGCGCATTTTTTGCAGTGGGCTTGCCGCCGAAAACCATTCTGCAATTCAGTTGATAATTCAAAAAACTGCTTATGATACGTGCTATGATATAACACACAGCCACGGGCAGAGAGAATGCGTGCAACAATATGTATAGAAAATAGTCAACACCCGTACTTATGAGCGATGCCGCAGCATATGAAAGCACTCTTATAATTACGCGCAAGCCGTCGCTTACCGCACGGAAATGCGATGATTTATTGCCGTCTATGTACACCGTACTTATGGGAACTTCCATGTACTTTGCGTCCCATTTTTTGAGCATCAAAAGTGCATTCATCTCATACTCGTACCTGTCGCCTTCCACCTGCAACATTTGGTCAAACAAACATGCGGGTATTCCTCGCAACCCCGTCTGTGTATCCGTTATGCGTATACCGGTGCTTGCCTTGAAAAGGAAGCAGGTTATGCTGTTTCCGAGCTTTGAACGCAAAGGCATCTTTGAAAAATCACGCCTGCCCGTTATAAATGTGTGCGGATGTTGTTCCATGGCATCCGATACTTTTCGTATGTCCTCAGGGGTATGCTGTCCATCCGAATCTGCCGTCACCACGTTCTCTGCACCGTTTTCTTTCAGATAGCGTATGCCGCTTTTGAGTCCTGCACCTTTGCCCATGTTCACTTCATGATGCAATACATGTGCGCCCAAATCCTCCACCGACTTAAATATATGAGCATATTCGTCACCGCTGCCGTCATCCACCACCAGTACGAAAAAATCGTCTTCAGTTCGCCTATGAGCTTTATGAGCTTTTCATCGGGCTTGTATGCAGGGATAAGCACTGCACGATTCATAAAAACACCTCTTTTGCATAAATATCCGCACACCATTATACTACCGCAAAGCCACTTTTGCAACAGACTTCAACACAATGTTATTCTACAACCACCGTATACATACCGCCATGCGTGTACTGTGAATTTGTTTCACCCATGTATATGAAAACCTTTCCCACATTTGAGCTGTCCGACAACAGTGCATTCATCGCCTCTGCATAAGTTATGCGTATGGGTATACCCGTCTGACATATTGAGTTGGTACTGAAAAAAACTGTTTGCGTATTACTCATTCACATACATCCTTTCAGCCATAATAACGGGTATCGTGATATCGGATTGCGGCAGCGTGCGCGCAAAAACGGCAACAGTCCCATTCCCTGCCACCGCCACGGGTGCAAAATTGCCACTCAAAGAGTCCACAGCCGAAAATATGACATTGCCGCAATGTGACGATGTAACCCCTTGCATCTGTATGCTTGCCATAAACGGGAAGCCCTCCACCAAATCACTCTCCGTAAAAGCCTCAACCGCAACGGTAACATCTTTCAAGCAAATATTTCTCTCCTGCAGTTTTTCCGTTGCCGCATTCAACTTGCTTGTAATGTGTTGATTAAAATTATCGGTAGATACGGTGACGGAATCGGAAAGTGTGAGAGTAAGTTCACCCTTTGAGCTTATAGTGGCAGAGCTTATCTGTCCTTTTTTGTTCACCGCACTTGTGATATAATCGCCCATATTTGAAACTGCAACAGAGCTGTTGTTTGCCATGTTAAATACAAGCTCACCCGACTCGGTAATTTCTGCATTTGAGATATCAGGCGCACCCGTTATGTTGCACCAAGTATAAAGCCCGGCGTCTCCGGGGGCCTCTGCCTGTTCGCCGTAGAAAATGCCCATGTAATCGGACGGTGAGGATGTAATCACCGTCAATGGATTATCCACAGGGTTTTGGTGCGCATACATTATATGCAGCCTGGGAAGTCGCCCTGCAAGATTTATCGCCTCCGTTGCCTGATGAATAAGCCCCGAAAGCATATCGTACTGCACATCGGACGCCACCGTGTTGTCCGTTACAAGTGACGGGCGACAATTAAAATTGAAAGTCGGTGTTGTGGAAAGATGCAGCGGATTTTCGCCGTATATACGCAATTCACATTCCACGGGGCCTCGCCTTACAGAACCTGTTTTCAAATGAATGCTTATAATATTTTCATCAACACTCACTGCACCATCCGGGTCTGCACTGTCCTGGGATGCGCTTCCGCCCGAATGTGAGAACACGGCGACCACACGACAACCTGTGAGATCCACCGCTACGCCTTCATCTTTCAGAGTGACCGTGATATAATTTTCCGTATCACCCTCCACTACCTCAAAATCCGTATTTGATACGGGTCGTTTCAAGTCCAGCTCTATTGAATAGTATTTGTGGACTATAGTAGCTCTTTCCGCGATATTCATTTTTCAGATACTCCTTTTATGTTTTTCTTTCGTGAAAACCTCAACATATACCAATATCATTATACCACACATATGTTCTGTTTGTCAAGCAAACTACGCACTGTTTCAGCCGCAAGCAAATCTGAAAGAACCTACTTGCGTCTCTTTTGTGTTGATGAAAAAAGATAAAAAGAGAGGGTGCGGCACACACACCTTTATAAAAAAATCGGCACGGGGGATATATAGGGGGTGTGTGACAGAGGAAACATCATATGCATTTTCATTTTCATGATAACAGTCATATTCATACTCACTATCATATTCACTATCATACTCACTATCATATTCATAAGGGTTATTAAAAAAACCATACGGTTATTTTGGTTTTTATTTTTTTATCAACACTTCACGTTTCCCTTTTGCGTATTGAAATTGCTCGCCTTTAATGATACAATTACCCTTGCCGAATATGAGAGTTTGTAAAACCGCATCGGAGGTAACTGAAAAATTATGTATTCATTCCTGCTCGTACTCATATATACAGCATTTGTAAGCCTCGGGCTTCCCGATTCACTCTTGGGTGCAGGTTGGCCCGTGATTCACGGTGAACTTCATGTCCCCATGTCATACATGGGCATTGTGTCCATGGTGATTTCATGCGGCACCATTGTATCGAGCCTGTTATCGGACACCGTTACAAAAAAGACCGGTACCGGGGTTGTGACGGTCACAAGCGTTTTTCTCACGGCAACAGCACTTTTGGGATTTTCGTTTGCAAAACGGTTTTGGCAACTCATAATACTCGCCATTCCATACGGCTTGGGTGCAGGAGCAATAGATGCAGCTCTCAATAATTATGTAGCAGTGCATTACACTTCCAAACACATGAGCTGGCTTCACTGCTTCTGGGGTGTGGGTGCTATCATAAGTCCCTTTATCATGAGTCATGCACTCACCGTGGCAAACTGGCACAGCGGTTATTTTTTTGTTGGCGTCATACAAATTGGCATAGGTATTCTTCTGCTATGTACCCTACCCGTTTGGAAAGCGAACAAAAAAACTTTTACAACATCGACACAACAAAAGTCCCTGCGTCTTTCCGATGTCTTGAAAATACGAGGCGTTACATGCATCATGCTCGGCTTTTTTGCATACTGTGCGGCGGAGGCAACCGCCATGAACTGGGCAAGCAGCTATTTGGTAGAAGCCCGAGGCGTGGGGCATGAAACTGCGGCAGCCTTTGCGTCCCTCTTTTATATAGGTATCACCGTGGGGCGTTTTTTCGGCGGATTTATAACGGATAAACTTGGCGACCGAAAGATGATACTCACGGGAACTTGTATTCTCATATGCGGCATAGCACTCCTCATGATACCCGTGCGTACGAATACACTTTCGCTCATGGGCTTTGTCATAATCGGCTTGGGATGCGCCCCCATTTATCCGTGCATCATCCATTCCACCCCCCGAAACTTCGGGGCTGAAAACTCGGGTGCAATCATAGGCATACAGATGGCAAGTGCATATGTGGGTGTAACTTTCATACCGCCCTTGTTTGGTTTTTTGAGCAAAAAAGCGGGGTTTGATATACTCCCCGTTTATCTTTTGATTTTCTTCATATTGATGGTTGTCTTGGTGGAAAGAACTTTCCGTCTCACAGCCACAGAGCGTGGCACTTTGAAATAAAAAGAGAAAAAACTATTTGCCGTTTAATATTCCGTCTATCTCCTCACGGGTCAAAAAACGCCACTCGCCGGTATGCAGTCCGTATAATTTTAACTGACCCACTGCCACACGGCGCAATCTGAGCGTTTTATGACCTATGGCGTCAATCATGCGTCTGACCTGTCTGTTTCTGCCCTCATGTATTCTGATATAGAACGAGGTGTCATTCTCACCCACCGATATTCCCTCCACGGCGGCAGGAGAAGTCATGCCATCGTCCAGCATCACGCCGTGGCGCAAACGCTCCGCCTGTTCATGCGTAAGCTCACCGTCTATGAGCGCACGGTACGTCTTATGTATCTCGAAAGACGGGTGCATGACCTTGTACGCAAAGTCGCCATCGTTTGTGAAAAGAAGCAGTCCTTCCGTGTCTATATCCAGTCGTCCCACATTGTAAAGTCGGTACGGCAAATCACGGAAATAGTCTGCCGTGGTACGCCTGCCTTGCGGGTCTGAGCATGACGAAACCACACCACGGGGCTTGTTCAGCATTATGACCACTTTTTCGCTGTTGCGGTCTTTTTTCAAAACCTCGCCGTCGTATTCCACTCTGTCTGTATCGGGGTCTATGCTCATGCCCAGTAGGGCGACTTCGCCGTTCACCGTCACAAGTCCCTGTTCTATGTATTCTTCACATTTTCGGCGTGAGGCAATGCCGCAATCCGCCATGTACTTTTGCAATCTCATAAGTCCAAATTATCCGCAAGTGCCTTCAAAGCCGCCTGCGCACTTTTATTTTCTATCGCCATGGAAACCTTGGTTTCCGATGTGGTTACCATGAGAATCTCCACGCCCGCCTCTGCCATAACCTCAAAAATCTGTGCCGCAATGCCGTGTCTGAATTCCATGCCTATGCCTTCCACGGTTATCTTTGTTATTTCGTCCAAAGCGTACACTCGTATATCGGGCATGATGTCCACCAGTTTTTCTATCTGTGAACATGCAGCATAAAGTTTGCTGCTCTTTACCGTGAAACTCACCTCGTCATACTTTGCCACGCTTATCATATCCACAAAAATGCCCACCTCTGCAAGTTTTGAGAACACCTCACGCAAGGCGGCTTTTCCGCTCATCCCCTTTACCATGATAATTGCTTGATTATCCGTAGCATAGAGGTTTGACAACACATCGTTTTCCATGACAATATCCTGCATGGAGTACAGTCCCGGCTGCTTATCCTGCATGAAAAGTGCAGCACGCAATGCGCCTTGGGCAAAAATCTGTTTGGAGTATGCTCTGTGGTTTATTTCAAGCACTTCGTCCGTGCCTATGAAGTAGCATTCATGTTCGCCCACAATGGTACCGCCACGCACGGAATGTATGCCGAGTTCCGCATTTTTTCTGCGCTCGGTTCTCGTGTATCTGCCATACATGTATTTCACATCTTCGGGGTACTGTGAGCTTATGGCGTCTGCAAGCATGAGTGCTGTACCCGAGGGGGCGTCCACTTTCAGGTGGTGATGCTTTTCCACTATTTCGGGTTCAAACCCGAGTCCGAACGTGAGTGCTGCTTTTTTCACGAGCTGCAACTGCAAGTTCACGCCGAGTGACATGTTTCCGCTGTTGAACACGGGAACGCTGAGTGCATACGAATCCAAAAAGGCTCTGTCATCATCGGTAAGACCCGTTGTGCCTATTATTGCAAAAAGACCTTTCTCCCTGCAATACGGCAAAAGCTCGTGCAAAGCTTCGGGACGCGAAAAATCAATCACGGCATCCGCTTCTTCTTTCACATCGTTTATACTTTTGTACACGGGTATATTGCAGGATGCGCCCTCAAAGTACGGGTCCACACCTGCCGCCACGGTAAATTCCGTCGCACGGCTTGCTATGGCAGTGCATATGGCCTGCCCCATTTTACCGCCAAAGCCTGTTACTATAACTCTTATCATATCAGTCCGTATTCTTTCATTGCATTTTCAATGTAGTGCAAATTTTCCTCCTGCGGCGGTATGAGCGGCAGACGCAATTCCCCCTCACACATACCGTACAGCGACAACATGGTCTTTATCGGTATGGGGTTCACTTCACAGAATGCCGCCTTGCACATGGGAAGCATTCTCAGCTGCAATTTAAGCGCACGCTCATAATTTCCGCTTGAAAAGCTGGCACACAATTCATGCATCTCACGGGGGATTATATTGGACACCGTGGATATCACGCCCTTGCCGCCCAATGACATTATGGGCAGTACCTGGTCGTCATTTCCGCTGTATATATCACAATCGGGGCACAGCCCTGCTATCTCCGCTATTTGCGAAATGTTTCCCGACGCTTCTTTTATGGCAACTATATTCTTATGTTTGCAGAGTTCTTTTACGGTTTTGGGCAGTATATTAAGCCCGGTGCGTCCCGGTACGTTATAAAGTATTATGGGAAGTGTAACCGCATCGGCTATGGCATTATAATGTGCTGTAAGTCCTGCCTGTGTAGTCTTATTGTAGTAGGGAGTCACCACCAAAAGGGCATTTGCACCTGCTTTTTCAGCGGCTTGCGACATTTTGACTGCATCTTTCGTGTTGTTTGCACCCGTACCTGCAATCACGGGAACTTTTCCGCCCACGTGTTCAACCGCAAAACGTATAACTTCACATTTTTCATCAAAACTCATGGTGGAAGCCTCACCCGTAGTTCCGCAAATCACGAGTGCGTCAGTACCGCTTGTAAGCTGGAAGTCCAAAAGTTTTCCGAATGCTTCAAAATCCACGTTGCCGTCACGAAACGGCGTTATCATTGCAGTTGCACTGCCTGTAAAAATACTCATACGTCCTCCTTGTTACTCTTCCCAAAGGCGAATAAGCTCCTGTGCTATCTGAACAGCATTTGAAGCTGCGCCCTTTCTGATATTATCTGCCACCACAAACATATTAAGTCCGTTTTCCACACTGAAATCCCGTCTCAGGCGTCCCACAAATACTTCGTCACTGCCACATGCGTCAATGGGCATGGGGTACAGATTGTTTTCGGGGTCGTCCTCCATTATTATGCCGGGTGAGTTTTCCAGAAGTTTCTTCACTTCTTCCAAGTCAAAACTCTTTTCCGTTTCAATGTTTATGCTCTCACTGTGACCGTTATACACGGGTACTCGCACCGTGGTTGCCGTCACACGCATATCCTCACAATTCAGTATCTTGCGTGTTTCTTCAATCATCTTTTCTTCTTCACGGGTGTACCCGTTCTCCGTGAATGCATCTATATGCGGTATGCAGTTGAAAGCTATCATGTACGGGAATTTTTGCGGCGGCTCACCTTCTATGCCGTGTGCCAAATCATCACAACCCTGCTTCCCTGCGCCCGAAACCGCCTGATACGTGGAGTATATCACACGCTTTATGCCATACTTATCGTGTATGGGTTTTAGTGCTACCACCGCCTGTATGGTGGAACAATTCGGGTTTGCTATGATGCCTAAGTTCTTGTACTCCGCTATTTTTTCGGGATTCACCTCGGGCACCACGAGCGGCACTCGCGCGTCCATTCTCCATGCACTTGAATTATCTATTACCACCGCACCCGATGCCGCTGCAATGGGAGCATATTCACGAGAAATATCTCCTCCCGCCGAAAAGAGTGCTATGTCTATCTTATGTTCTCTGAATGAATCAGGTGTAAGTTCCAAAACCTCTATGCGCTTGCCGCCGAAGGCAAGTGTATGCCCTGCGCTGCGTGACGATGCAAAGAGAAAGAGTTGTTCCACGGGGAGGTCGTATTCATCCATGACGCTCAAAAACTGGCGACCTACCATTCCCGTTGCGCCCACTACTGCGAAATTATACTTTTTCACACTATCACCTCGACTACATTACTTCATTATTCATTATACATTACCTCACACATGATTTCAAGAGGAATATACAAAATTATTGCGTTTGTTTGCAAAATAAATTTTGCGTTTCGATCTCGGCTCAAAAAAAAGGCAGACGCACATCTGCCGCCTGCCACCTTTTACCTGTAACCTCGGTGAGAGGATTATTCACCGTCCGTTACTTTCTCTGCAAAGCTGTTATCCACTACAAGGCTCATATCGGGTCTTGCGCTGAGTTCGCCTGCACTCTCTACTATATCGAGCAGTCTTTCATAGGAGTCAGCCGTCATGACGGGGGTTTGCATCCATGAGTCCGTTTCACGATAGCTGCGTGCCACCACTTCCAGCGATTCTATGTCCGTGTCGGGGAAGAAGGGTTCAATGGCTGTGGCTATCTCATTGTCGGTTGCCGTTTGCACCCACTTTTGTGCATTGTACACCGCACGTACAAAGTCCTCCACAAGTTCCGGCTTTTCGCTTATCATCTCGGGAGTTACCATGAGTGCCGTGTAGGGTACTTCGCCCGATTCAGTACCCACATTTGCTACCACAAAGCCTTTGCCCGCCTTTTCCATGTTTGTTGCGGTGGGCTCAAAGAGGGTAACGTAATCGCCCGTGCCGCCCTCAAATGCTCCTGCCATGAGGTTAAACTGCACATCGTCAATGACTTCCACATCTTTCCCCGGAATGAGTCCGTGATTTTTAAGCACATACTCCAATGTCATGAGCGGCATACCGCCACGTCTGCCGCCTATCACTGACTTGCCTCGAAGGTTTTCCCATTCAAAGTCCGCTCCTTCGTCCTCACGGGACATGAGGAATGAACCGTCACGCTTTGTGAGCTGGGCCACCACCACGGGGCAATCCTCCTTGCCTTGATTTGCGACGTACACCACGGTTTCGGGACCCATGAGTGCCACATCCGCTTCACCCGCCAAAAGTGCCGTCATGCTCTTATCACTGCCGCCGCCCGTTTCTATCTCAACTTTCAGACCCTCGGCTTCAAAAAAGCCCTTGGACACTGCCGCATACAGGGGCGCATAAAACACCGAGCGTGTGACTTCATTCAGTTTCAATGTGTACAGTGTCTCGGAAGGCTTTTGCGCTGTGCCGTCGTTTTCTTTTTGTGTGTCAACACCGCCCGGGTCTTTCACGTCTGCACAACCCGATGCAAACAGACAAAGTATGCACAGCACACATATAACTATTCTTCTGAACTTCATAAATATAATACCTCCTCGCATTTCTGTTTTATAATATGCGGGAGGTCTTGTACATGTGCTGTTGTTTTTAAATTTTAAAAGTACGCATGATGACGGAAAAAGCTTCCTCTGCTTGAAATTTGAGCATTCCTTCGCCGTTCTGCACGCTGAAACCGAGAGCCTTTGCTTTTTTCATCAACAGCGTTTCCGCAGGGGAATACACCAAATCGCACACGTGCAATCCCCTTTTTGCGCTTTGCAGAAAGTCAAAACTTTCAAATTCGGGATTATTCGTCATGCCGAGCGGTGTTGAGTTTATAAAAATATCGGTGTTTGAAAGTTCAAGCCCGTCTTGAACACGCACGCCTATCTTCTCTGCCGCAGCGTGCAACTTTTCTTTCGACCTTGCCGTCATAAAGACGTTTGCGCCTGCATTTTTGAGCGAATATCCCACCGCAGAGGCTGCACCGCCGCAACCGTATATGAGGACACGCTTGTCCGCTACTTCAATCCCAGTTGCAGATAAAGAGTGTAATATACCGGTTCCGTCCGTATTATATCCCGTAAAAACACCGTCTTTCACAACTGCAAGATTTACGCTGTTAAGTTTTGTTGCCGCAACAGTTGTGTTATCCAAGTATTTGATAATATCACGCTTATGCGGCATGGTTACGGCAAAGGCACACAGTCCTCTCTCTTTTGCAATATCACGGATTTTATGCAGATTTTCGCTGCTCAAATCAATCACGGAAAAACTGCCCGATACCCCATGTGTTGAGAACATATGGGCATAAAGATTCGGCGACTTGGAGTGGTACACGGGACTGCCTATGAGAGCAGCTTTTATGAAATTGCCCATTACTCCTCGCCCTTTAATATGCGTATCATTCGCTTGGGGTCGTCTGCCGAAAACACGGCATTTCCTGCCACCAGTATGTTTGCGCCCGCTGCAATGCAGTGCGGAGCGGTATGTTCATTGACGCCGCCGTCCACTTCTATATCGAGTTTCAAGCCCCTCTCATCTGCCATCTCACGCAGGCGGCGTATTTTTTCTATGGTGGACGGTATAAACTTCTGTGCAGGTGCGCCGGGGTTCACGCTCATGAGCAACACCATATCACAATCCTCCAACACGTACTCCACCATGCACAACGGAGTTGCAGGATTGAGTGCCACACCCGCTTTCATCTCATGTTTTTTTATAGTCTGTATGGTGCGGTGTATATGCCTGTCGGCTTCTACATGGAAAGTGAATATGTCTGCACCTGCATCCTTGTAGTAGGGAACCCACTTCACAGGGTTTTCCACCATAAGATGTGCATCAAAAGTCACCGATGTATGCTTTCTGAGTGCTTTCACCATGCCGTGACCGAACGTGATATTGTTCACAAATGAGCCGTCCATCACATCCAAATGCACGTAATCTGCTCCCCATTCCTTCATCTTGTCACATGCTTCGCCCAATGCCGAAAAATCAGCGGACAGTATTGACGGTGCAATCTTAATCATATTCGCATTCCCCTTTCAGTGTAATTTTGTCTTATCATATCTATGCTTATATTCCTCGGCAAGCTCATTGTACATGCTCACATATCTTGCATATCTGCCGTTTGGAATTTCACCCAGAGCCACAGCCGCTTTCACGGCACAATCGGGTTCGTTTATGTGTACACAACCCGAAAATCTGCAATCTTTGCCCTTGCCTTTCATCTCGGGATACAGTTCGGAGAGTTTTTCAGGGTTTTGTTCCTGTATCTCCAACAAACTAAACCCGGGTGTATCCAACACCGCCCCGCCGTCACTCGTCTCCCAGAGCTGCACATGGCGTGTGGTATGTTTGCCCCTTTCCGTCTTTCGAGACAGGTCTCCCGTCTGCATGGAAAGTCCGGGCATGAGCCTATTTAGAAGCGATGTTTTTCCCACAGCGGACTGTCCTGCAAAGCATGAAACACAACCGGACATTTCAGCCCTCAGTTGTTCTGTCCCCTCACCGCTTTGTGCGGATGTACGGAGTATGCTGTAACCCGTCTTTTCGTACTCCGATGTGATTTCCGCTATACCGCCCTCATCCGCATCGCACTTATTTATTACTATTACGGGTGTTATTTTGTACTGTTCACAGGCGGTAAGGAGTTTATCGGTGAGATAAAAATCCGCCTTGGGTACAGTGGCACTCATCACTATTATGAGCTTATCCAGATTGGCAACGGCAGGTCGTACCAGTACATTTTTGCGCTCACATATATCCGTGATAAAACTGTGTCCCGTGTCTTTCACCGAAAACTCCACACGGTCGCCCACGAGCGGAATTATGTGTTCCTTTCGGAATCGGCCGCACGCCTTGCACACATACTCTCCGCCGTCATCACCGTGCACGGTGTAAAAACTGCCTATTCCCTTATAAATCACACCCCGCATTTTATCAATCATTTACCGTAAACTTCACGCTGGTACGCTTATTCTCCACGCCGCCCACGTATACTATGCAGTCATACGTGCCTTCCTCGTCCATGTACGCCGTAAAAGATGCAATGAGCGAACCGCTCTCCACCGCTTCATATGCCACTATCTCATAACCTTTGCCCGTGTCTATGGTTATCAAAACCTGAGTGTCGCCGTTTTCAAGTGAGAGATTATATGCTCCGTCATACGTGGCTTTTCCGTGTGTGGCACTCACCGAAAGGAATATCATTGCATTTGTATCCAGACTGAGCCCTGCTTCCAGCTCCTGCGATATCACGTTCCCCTCACGAGTTCCCGTATCTGCCACATGCCGCACTATTATTTTCTCGAAGCCTGCCTCATTGAGCGTCTCCACCGCCTTTTCTATGCTCATATCCGATACCTTGGGCATCTTACCTATTTTCTCGGGCTTTCCACTCACATACAGAGTGAATCCCGTGCCCAGTTTCACCTCGGAGTCTGCCGAAGGTTCTTGACGGCACACAAGTCCCGCCCCCATGTTTTCGTCCTCCACGTACTCAATGCCCGTTATGCCCAAACCGTATGTCTGCAAAAGTGCGCTTGCTTCCGTCACGGTCATGTCATAGAGATTCGGCGCAACCACGTGTTCACTGCCTATGCTCACCACCACCGTCACCGTAGCACCCTTTTTGAGCCTTGCACCCTCCGACGGGTCTTGGTCTATGATATAGCCCGGGGTCTTTTCGCTTGCCTCCTTTCGGATTTCCAGTTCCAAACTTTCACCGAGTGCTTTTTCCGCTTCCTCCACCGTCATGTTCACAAGGTTTGCCACCGTCACCGTGGGTTTATGTGTTGCCCGCACTATGAAAAATGCAACGATTATAACAAACAGACATGCCAAAAGCGCAACGCCCGTGCCAAAAATGCCGCTGTTGAGCTTTCCTATCATCTTCACGCCCGAAAGGTCATCAATTTCCGTATCCGTCTCCGATGTGTCGGAAGTCTCCTCGGGCAAATCCGCAAAAGTACCGTCCGGCTCATGCATGGCGAGCATGAGGTCATTTTTCAGATCCACCGCCGTCTTATAACGCCTGCTCAAATCCTTTGCCGTCGCTTTCAGTATGACTGCATTCAAGGCGTGTGAAATTTCGGGATTTACCTCCTTGGGTTCTTTCAACTTGTCCTTTATGTGCATTACAGCCACGGACACCTCGTTGTCATTGTCAAAGGGCACTTTTCCCGTAAGCATCTCATAGAGAATTATTCCCACGGAGTACAGGTCTGTCTGACATGTGGTTTCCTTGCCCTCTGCCTGTTCGGGAGATATGTAATGTACAGAACCCATTGCACTCACACCCATAAACGAGCGTGTGGATGCATTCATAAGTCTTGCAATGCCAAAGTCTGCAAGCTTTACGGTGCCGTTGGATGTGATTATTACATTTTGCGGTTTCACATCCCTGTGTATTACACCGTGGTCATGAGCATAACCTATGGCATCCAGTATATGCCCTATTATATTCACGGCAGCTCTGGGTGAGAAAACACCGTGCTTGCGTATGTAATCTTTCAGAGTGGGGCCGTCCACATACTCAAATATGATATAGTTTGCTCCCTCGTGTACACCCGTGTTTATGAGCTTCACAATGTTTGGATGCTGCAAGCTCATGCCTGCCTGTGCCTCTCGCTCAAACCTGCGTACATACTCTGCATTCTGTTGATTTTCTTCTTTTAAGAACTTTACGGCAACGGTCTTTCCGCTCTCCAAATCCTGCGCACGATAAACCTTTGCCATGCCGCCCACGCCTTTTAATTCCAAAATGCGGTACTTGCCGCCTATAATCTTACCGTTCATTCTTCATCCTCCCGTACTTTATGAGGATAATGGATATGTTATCGCCTGAGCCGCCTTCACGAGCCAGGTACACAAGTTCTCTGCACACAGCATCGGGGTCGGGGATATTTTTCAGCGCATTGAATATCTCATCATCCGTTGCTCCGTCGTACAGTCCGTCACTGCACATGAGTATGATATCGCCCTCCTGCCAAGTGGTGGTAAAAACATCGGCAGATTCATGCTGTTGTATTCCCACCGCCCTTGTGATGAGGTTCTTTTGCGGATGAACCCGTGCCTGTTCCGGGGTGAGCTTCCCTGCCCTCACCAAGTCTGCCACATATGAGTGATCCTCCGTCACATGCAAAAGTTCCGAACCCGTGTAAAGATACACACGACTGTCGCCCACATTTGCGGTATAAAATCTGTC
>JAFSHG010000067.1 GCA_017440405.1 Clostridia bacterium | reverse complement strand
CCTTTATTCACACGCATTTCGGCAAAGGCTATTTGTGAGGTGATAAAACATGAAAAATTGCGGAAAAGTGCTGTTTTACAGTTACATCATGAATATATTCGACTTGGTAGCAACCCTCATGCTGGTTATGCGTTTCGGACTCGATGTGGAAGGAAATCCGTTTGGCAGGTTGCTTCTTTCACAGCCCGTGTGGGCGTTTGTATATAAAGTTTTCGGCATCGCAGCACTGCTCCTCGTGCTGTATCTTTTCAGAAGCAGGAAACTTGCGGTGTACGGAAGCTATACCGTGTTTTTTGCATACTCGGCTCTGAGCATTTATCACTTGGCAATAATCGCCATGACTGCCGTATGATATGAGACTGCAATAAAAAAACGTGACTGCATGTATGAGAGGGCAGTCACGCATATTGTTTGAATTACTTGCACTCGCCGCAAAGGTTTGTGAGGAAAAGCGATTTAATTCTTTGCGGGTCGGACGTATGCCCCAGTACCCACATGAGCTTTGTAACAGCCGCTTCCGTGGTCATATCGGCAGCCGAGATAGCTCCCGCATCGTGCAGCGTCCTGCTCACTTCATACACGTCCAGCGATGCAGTCTCATACAGACATTGTGAGGTGAGTATCACGGTTACACCCTTTTTCATGAGACCTATGAGCGATTCGTTGTGGTCACGCCTTATGCTGTGCACGCCGCCCATGCCAAAGCTCTCTACCACAAGCCCCTTTATGCCGCAGTCTGCCACCGAGTCCAAAAGTTTCGGGCTTGTCCCCGGTATCAGCTTTATGAGTGCCACATCGGGACATATGCTGTCTGAAAATTTTTCACGCACCTGTATTTGAGAGGGGGTGTTGAGCAGAGAAAATTCGCCGTTTTCCACCGTTGCCGTGTAAGGATAGTTTATGGACTCAAAGGCGTGGTGAGATAATGTGTGCGTCTTTACCGCCCTACATCCCAAGATAACAGAACCGCCAAAGCATATGTACACGCCCCCGGGGAGGTGTCGTGCTGCACATATGGCGTCTTTCAGATTGCGTCTGCCGTCCGAGTCCTCATTTATTATGGGAAACTGTGCGCCCGTGAGAACCACGGGAATTTTTATGCCCAAAAGTAAAAATGAAAGCATGGAAGCGGTGTACGCCATGGTGTCCGTGCCGTGGGTGAGAACTATGCCGTCAGTGGTTTTGTCGTTTGCCGTGCGTATTATTTCTCGGGAAATCTGTATCCATTCTTCGGGCTGTATGTTGGATGAATCCATGCTGAAAAGGTCGGTGGCAGTCACCCTGTCCGTGTCCTCACCTATTACACGGAGCATGTCCCTTGCGGTGAGTTCGGGGCTTAAACCTCTGGACGTGGGCTTGCAGGCAATAGTTCCGCCCGTGGAAATCAGTCGTATATTTTTATCCGTCATAATTTATTCCCTCCAAATTACGGATGGAATCTAAGGGATATACCACGCCGTGAACTTTGCCTATGACTTCCGTAATCTTTATGGCGTTCACACGAGGGTCACGGCTGTCTGTGCTGTTGTTTCTGTTGTCGCCCATTACAAAGACGCAGTCATCGGGCACTATGTAGCCCTGTTCTGTGTTTGTGCGGGGAAAGTCACCGTTTATGAACATGTCGCCCAGATATGAATATTCATTGAGCGGTACAAATTCGGAAGATTCGGGTGCTTTTATCTCCACTCTGCCGTCCAGTATACGAATGGTTTCACCGGGCAAACCTATTACACGCTTTACATAGGTGTCCGTGGGTTTACCGGGGGTGTATGTGGACGGGTATTTGCATATGACTATATCGCCCCGTGAGGGAGCATCAAACCAGTAGGTGAATTTTTCCACGAACATTCGCTCTGTGTCTTGGAGAGTGGGTACCATGGACGTGCCTGCAACTCGCACGGGTTCAAACATGAAGGCACGAAAAGCAAATACTGCCACGATAACCATTATAAATGTGACTATAAAATCTGCAACATCGGCTTTTCTGTATGCAATATCGTTTCTGTGTAATTTCAAGGCACAGTCGGTAAGTTTTGATTCGTCTTTCATTGTAATTGCTCCGTTTCTTTCTTTATGACCTTTTTAAGTGATTTATCGAAGTCCTGCCGAGGCAGCATAACCATGCGCCCGCACTTGCAGCATCTGAGTTTCACATCAGCACCCAAAAAAGTGATTTCCCAAAGGTTTTCACCGCAAGGGTGAGGTTTTTTCATGACTGCCTTATCGTGAAGTTCATATACTGCCATCTTTTATGATACTCCGTGAAACAGCATTTGCAAGGGCTTCACTCGGGTTAAAATACAGCACAAAACTCTGTTCATCCTGTTCAAACAAGAGTGCACAAGCATCTTTTTTGGAACAGAGAGCGCCGTTGAGCCGCATGGTATGAGGAGGCAGCTCAAACGATTCACCTTTCCCGAAAAAAGCTTTCATATCGCTTTCTTTCACCACGGCGAGATAATTTCCGTCAATGCCGCCGGGGGAGATTTCAACGAGCAGAGTACCCTCGGGCAGTTGAGAAAAACTCTCGGGGAGAGTCTGCAAATCGGGGAACAATTCGCTGTTTTGGGTGATATATGTGCAAGTCACAGAGCGCAAACGCTTTTTATAGAACCAAATGCAAAAAGCTATGAGCGACAGCACAAACACCGACTGAAAGACCGCCGCATACACGGGAGCAGCCTTGCTCAGAGCGACCAAAAGCGGCTGACCTGCGAATATGAGAACGGCGGCAATGATTATCAGAAGACCGTTGCTCAATCTGCCCTTTTTCGGCTCAACAGATTCTCTGTACATGTATTCCCCTCCGCATTATAAATTCTTTTATATTATAGTGTCTGCACGCCGTAAAGTCAAACGCATTATTGTGCTTTCTTTTTTTCCTCAACACCGTGTGGCATTGCGGGTAATTCTAATCACAAGAGTGTTTTAGTTGATACAAGCAGGAAATATGCTATAATGATACAAGTTACGACAAAACACATACACGCAAATGCAATGGAGGTAGGATATGAAAATTTTGATAATAGGCGGTGTTGCAGGGGGAGCGTCCTGTGCGGCACGACTCAGAAGGCTTGACGAGAAGGCAGAAATTGTAATTATCGAAAGAGGGGAGTTTGTTTCTTTTGCAAACTGCGGACTTCCGTATTATATAGGCGGCGACATAAAGGAAAGAGATGCACTCACCTTGCAAAGCCCCGAGAGTTTGAAGTCCCGTTTCAACATTGATGTTCGCACATTTTGTGAGGCAACGGCACTTGACACGCAAAACAAGACCGTAACGATAAAAAACTTGAAAACGGGTGAGGACCATGCAGAAAGCTATGATAAACTTGTCCTCTCACCGGGTGCGTCGCCCATTCGACCGAATATTAAGGGATTGGACAGCGAAAAAGTTTTTACCTTGCGCAATATTCCCGATACGCTGAGGATAAAGCAGTATATCCGGACTGAAAAACCACGCTCTGCGGTAGTTGCGGGCGGCGGTTATATCGGTGTGGAGATGGCGGAAAACTTAAAAAAAGCAGGGCTTGATGTGACCGTGGTGGAACTTTCGGATCATATCATTGCTCCGCTCGACTTTGATATGGCGGCAGATGTACACAGATATATCAGGTCTCAGGGAATCAGGCTTGTATTGGGTAACGGTGTTGCAGCTATAACAGAGGATGATGAGGGGCTGACACTGCGGTTGAACAAGGGAACTCTTAAAACCGATATGGTGCTTCTGTCCGTGGGTGTTCGCCCCGACATTGCATTTATCAAGAATTCGGGGGTTGAGGTTGACGAGCATGGCTGTATCACTGTTGATGATAGAATGAGGACTACCGTTCCCGATGTGTATGCTGTGGGAGATGCTGTTTTGGTAAAGAATTTTGTCACGGGTGAGCCGACTTTCATTCCGCTTGCAGGCCCTGCCAACAAGCAGGGGAGAATTGCAGCCGACAATATTGCAGGCATTTCCTCGGAATATAAGGGAACACAAGGCACGTCGGTGTTGAAGCTGTTTGATATGACGGTGGCAACCACGGGCTTGAATGAAAAGGCAGCGATTGCAGCAGGCTTCGATTTCGATAAGACCTACACCTATTCCGCATCAAATGCGTCCTACTACCCCGGGGCGTCCATGATGTCGGTAAAGGTGCTGTGGGATAAGGTGACACATAAGATACTCGGGGCACAGATAGTGGGATTTGACGGCGTGGACAAGCGTATGGATGTGATATCTACCGTGATGCGACTCGGCGGGAAAGTGACGGACCTTGCCTCTTTGGAACTTTGCTACGCACCGCCTTTTGGCTCCGCCAAAGACCCCGTAAATATGATAGGTTTCGTTGCCGAGAATGTGATAACGGGAAAGATGAGCCAATTCTTCTGGCACGATGTGGAAAATCTCCCCCGAGACGGAAGTGTAACGCTTCTGGATACCCGTACCCGCATGGAGTTTGAGCAGGGCATGATAGACGGATTCATGAATATTCCTTTGGATTCTCTGAGAGAGAGGCTGGATGAAATCCCCAAGGGAAAGCCCGTGTACGTGCATTGCCGCAGCGGTTTTCGCTCCTACATCGCTTGCAGGATTCTTGCAGGATACGGCTACGAGTGCTGCAATCTTGCAGGCGGATGGCGACTGTACGAATCGGTCATTTGCGAAAAAAGCATGTCGGACAATATCTGACACAACGCAAGCCGAGAAAATATTCACTGACACAGAAAGAGCAGGCGCATAAGAAGGTTTCTCTTGCGTACCTGCTCTTTCTGCTGCTGTACAGTTTCAAAAAGAAAGGAGATCAAAATAACATTACGGAGAATATCTGCCGTTTATTGGTGTGAGTTTACAGAACCAAGGACGGAGCTGTATACACTCTTGCTGCAAGCTCCTGATTGAGCATATAAAGGCTCTTTGGATCGCTTCCGAACAGTTCCATCTTTGTAATCATATCATGAGCGTTGGTTTCCTCCTCGCCCTGTTCCTTCACAAACCAGTCAAGGAACTGCATCGTGCGGAAATCCTTCACCTCATACGCTGCCGCATAGATATCGTTTATAAGTGATGTAACGTACTCCTCGTGTTCAAGACCCGCTTTGAGCACATCCATGTGGCAAGTGAGCACCTTGTCGGGCTTATCTATTGCTTCGAGCGTCACCTTTTGGTTCTCATTTTGGAGGTACTGATAAAACAGCATGGCGTGGTCACGCTCCTCCTGTGCCTGAATCCTGTACCAGTTTGCAAACCCGTCAAGTCCTGCATCCTCAAAGTAGTTTGAGAAATCAAGGTAAAGGTATGCGGAGTAAAACTCCTTGTTTATCTGCTGATTCAACAGGAAGTGTACTTTCTCATTCATCATAATATTTCTCCCTTTCAGATATCTGCCTTCCACAAGCCGTGGAGATTGCAGTAAGCATATGCTGCTACGGGCTTCTCATCCGAAAGAGCGAATGTCACAACGGGTGCTTTGCCAATTTCAAGGCACTTGCGCTGGCCGCCCCTGTCCGTTTGAAGATATACCCAGAGAATGCTGTGTTCCTCTACCATGGGATGCTCCACAGCACCTATGGTTACGGTTACGTTTTTCCCGTCAACCGATACCACGGGGATATGCTTTTCGTGGCTTGCCTCAACAGTGCCGGGTTCAAGCTTTGTCATTTTCTGTCCGCAACACATCATGGGAACACCTGCATCATGAATCATACCGATAAGGTTGCCGCAATGCTCGCAAATAAAAAATTTATTGTTGTCACACATAGTAAAAACCTCCGTTTTTCGTTTTACTTAAAATTACATAGACATTATAACACAAATATATATACAGTTCAACCACTTTATATAGCTATTTTTATTTTTTTAGGAGAGCTACCGTACATGCTATAAAAGCCTCGTCAGTGCGGTATTGAGCGGCATTTTATACGGAAGTGGGTAGGTAAGAGTGCCTGAAAGGAACGATTTCCAGCCGAAAGTGCGGGGTATAAACAAGGTATTTATAAGCATTTTACGTGGGGAGGTGTTTACTGCACTTTAAATTTCGATGGGTGGTTGCGGCGATTAGAAAAATATGGTAAAATTAGCATATCAAAGTTAAGGAGTATACTTATGAAATGTAAAGTTTGCGGTGCAGAAAGCGGAAAGTATCCGCTCTGTCGTGTTTGTAATGTAAAAAAGGAAAAAGGTGAAATAACCAAATGCGTTAAATGTGGTAACTGGCACTACACAGACACACCTTGTCCTGTACCTAACCCTGTAACAGACAACGACAAATATTTATATGATGTCAGAAATAGACTCATCAGCAAAGCAGAAGAAGGCTTTTATAGTGTTGTTAAAGATTCTGTTCCAGAGGGATATTGCGTTTTCCCTCAAATAAATTTAGCCTCATTTATAGATAGAACGGATGATTCAAGATTCCACAATGAATTATTTAGAAATGTTGACTTTTTAATTACCGATGCTGAATACAGTCCTAAATTTATTATAGAAGTAAACGACCAAACTCATCTAACAAATGAGCGCAGAGAGCGTGATGAAAAAGTGCAGAAAATTTGTGAAGAAGCAGGAATCCCGATTCTCAAGCTTTGGACTTCTTATGGCGTAAATCCGGAATACATAAAAGGTCGCATTGATGAAATATTAAGCAAGCTTCCTGTTGCTCGCATCCATCATTTCAGCATAGCTCCTGCGTCAAAACAGCCGACCCCCATTATGCCACATCCTCCAATCAAGAAAAAGCGCGGGTGCTATGTTGCTACTTGTGTTTACGGTTCTTATGATTGTCCGGAAGTTTGGGTTCTTAGAAGATATCGAGACAATAATCTTGCACACAACTGTTTGGGCAGAACTTTTATAAGAATTTATTATGCATTAAGTCCAACACTTGTAAAGTGCTTTGGCAAATATAATTGGTTTGTTAACGCCTGCAAATCGGCATTAGATAAACTTGTTATCAAGCTGCAAATCAGGGGTTTTGAAAATACTCCTTATAATGATATAGATTAACTCGACAATTTCTGTTATCAAAATCAAAATACAATACAAAGAATTTCTCAAAAGTGGTGCTTGGCACCACTTCGGGAGTTCTTTTTTTGACCGCATTTTACTCTGCTTTGGGGAACTTGAACAGAAAGTGCGGTAGATAACCGAAGTCCTAAAAAACAGATTCAGATATTCATTTAAGCGGTGCAAGCTGCAATACATTTAATGATTTGAGTTTTGCTCTGTTTGCGTGGATTGCATGTTCCACATCATCCTGTGAATAACTGCTCTGTTCCGCCCTGTACAGGTGGGGCGCAGCAATTCGCATGAAGTTCTTGGCATGGAATCCGTCGTCCGACTCCACTATTATACTGTATTCAGGCTCCACCACCACGTAGTCCGATTCAAGTACGCCTTTTGGCAGTACACCCGCCGCCTTATCTGTCCTGCTCAAAACCACTATGCATTCATCACCCACAGCAAGATTACAGTGCAGCGAGGCGTTATACATGAAGCTCACGGTGTTGTCTTTTTCGTAATCTATTTCTTCCACGCTTGCATAATTCTCTTTCACATCCAAAAGCACCAGATTATATTCCAATGAGTCCGAATACACCGCACTCTTTAAGGATACCACACTGCCCCGAACTATGTTAGACGCCACGGCGAGCAGGTCTTCCACCGCTACGTGTTTTGTGCCGTCTGAAACCATGGGACTATGTACAGACTGTGTTTTATCAGCCGTACTGCCTTTATCCGAATCGGGGAAAAGTCGTACAACAGCAAAAAGCGCACCCAACGTCGCCGCCGCAATTGCAAATATTATGAGCAAACGGGTGATTTTCAAAATAGCTTGCCTCCGTTCATCTTTACTTTATCACCATTTTCCTCAATCATTATACAGCTTAATTTTATTTTTGTCAACGGAAGTTTAATATATTGTTATACATAAATTAAATATAAATCAAGAAAGTAATAAATGACGTGGCGGAAAATTATTGTTGCTAAAATAGGGTTATTTGGGTTATAATAGATATTCAGAGTAGTATTTGATAAAATGCAGGAGGAGATAGATGATTAAGTATTCAAACGATGTAAACGAGATGTGTCCTGTAAAGAAAGGTGCAAATCATGATTGTGCCCCCATACCGCAGGAAGGCAGATGGGACAAGGTTCATGAGATTTCGCAGATAAACGGTTTCACACACGGCATAGGACATTGTGCACCCCAGCAGGGAGCATGTAAACTCTCACTGAATATTAAAAACGGCATAATCGAAGAAGCACTGGTGGAAACTTTGGGCTGTTCGGGCATGTCGCAGTCGGCTGCCATGGCAAGCGAGATTTTGCCCGGCAAAACCATTCTGGAAGCACTCAATACTGACCTTGTGTGTGACGCCATAAACGTGGCAATGCGTGAGCTGTTCTTGCAGGTGGTGTACGGCAGAACACAGAGCGCATTTTCAGAGGACGGTCTTGTTATAGGTGCAGCACTTGAAGACTTGAAGCACTATCGTTCACAGGTAGGCACATGTTACAGCACCCGTGCAAAAGGACCTCGTTACCTCGAATTGGATACGGGATATGTAACACGCCTGTGTCTCAGCGAAAAGGAAAACGGCGAGATAGTGGGTTATGAATACATAAACTTGGGTGAACTCATGAAGAAGGTGCGTGAGGCAAAGGCAAGCGGCAAACCCGTGGATTACGAGGGCATTTTCAGTAAACTCACAAAGACGTACGGCTGTTTTGATGAAAGCAAGTATATCATAGATGCACGTCCCACCGAGGCGCATAAAGAGGGTGAGGGCGAGAGTACAGTGGAGCGTTTTTCGGGCGAAAGCCGCAGAAAGACGGGTATTGAAGCGGCACTCCGGAAGCACGGCATACGCGATTTGGATGAAGCGGCAGAGATATGTGAAAAGAACTCATTGGATATACGAAGCATCGTAAGTCGTGCACAGAGCGACGCATTCGATGACGCAATGTGGGCATACACCTTGGGCAGTGCCATTGCAATAAAGGCAAAGGCAAAGAGTGCAGCAGAAGCTGCAAGGCTCATAGGCGAAGGTTTGCAGGCATTTTGCATACCGGGTTCTGTGGCAGCCAACAGGCGTGTGGGCGAAGGACACGGAAACTTGGGTGAAATGCTGCTGAGCGAGGAAACAAAGTGTTTCGCATTCTTGGCAGGTCACGAGAGTTTCGCTGCTGCAAGCGGTGCAATAAAACTGGCAAAGCATGCAAACAAGGCGAGGAAAACGCCGCTTAAAGTCATATTAAACGGATTGGGTAAGGATGCAGCTTATATCATAGCACGTATAAACGGCTTCACCTATGTGGAAACGGAATACGACCAGGGTACACAAGAGCTTCACATAGTAAAAGAGATACCTTTCTCCAAAGACCCCGAAAAGACGGCGGTACGCTGTTATGGTGCAGATGATGTGAACGAGGGTTGTGCAATAATGAAATATGAGCAGGTGGACGTTTCCATTACGGGTAACTCCACGAACCCCACACGTTTCCAGCATCCCGTTGCAGGTACGTATAAGAAGTGGTGCGTGAACAACGGCAAGCGTTACTTCTCAGTGGCATCGGGCGGCGGCACGGGCAGAACACTGCATCCCGATAACATGAAGGCAGGTCCCGCATCATACGGACTTACGGATACCATGGGAAGAATGCATTCGGACGCACAGTTTGCAGGTTCATCATCCGTGGCAGCACATGTGGAAATGATGGGTTACATAGGCATGGGCAATAACCCCATGGTGGGTGTAACGGTGGAATGTGCAGTGGGTGTTGCAAACGCTGTAAACGGCAAATAATCATACACAACACATATACATGCGAGGACTTCCCATATTTCGGGAAGTCCTTTTTTGGCAGTCAACAGTCAACACCGTATCTAAAAAATACGCCGCATATCCCGAGAAAGATACACGGCGCATGATATTTTAATCTGATATTATTTCACGGTTACAGTACCCGATTCCAGCTTTACGGGGATTTCACGAGGTCCGCCTTCACCCGTTGCAGCGTATGTTACCCATCTGCACATGTAGGAGTCGGAGAGCACCATTTCAAAAGAGCCCGCCTTCAAAGCCTTGCACTCAATCTCCACAATGTCGCCGCCGCCTTCAAGTTCGGTTGCCGAAGCATAAGCCACTCTGATTTGGTCGCCGTTTTCGCCGTAGTTCGGGTTGCTCGTATCCATCATTTCCGATGTGAGTTCCGTCTTCTTTATAGAGATTACTTCAATGATTTCGGGGTCATACGATGCTGAAAACTCAAACGAATTCCAAGACCACTCCGTATTTTCCATTCTCACCGATATGGTGAAAGTGTCGCCTGCTGCAACTTCCGTGTTGTTTACGGCAAGAGTTATGGGCGTTTCGGGAGTATCTTCCAATATATCCGCATTGGGGTCGGGGTTTACAGCAACTTTTTGTGCATCGGGGTTTCCGTGCATTTTTTCTTCGGAACAAGCCGTCAAAAAAGACAGTGCAAATACTGCTATAAGCATACAAGCTATAATTCTTTTCATAAATAATTTCCTTTCAAACAGTTGATTCACTACTAAGATTATACCCTAAAATACTCGTCTTTGCAACAGGAAAATGATATAAAAAGTGTAGAGTAAAAACACTACAACACGCCCCATTTCGGTACGTATTCCGGGGTTGCGGACTGCATCTTTTGCACAAGCACATTTGAAAAACCGATTGCAAGCGCATAATTCGTTGCGCGAGCATATTCACGCCCAAGGAGCGGCCTGTCAAGCGGCGGCAGGGTATTTGCCTTATGTGTGGGGAAATATTGAGACATGAGCGATATGTACATGTCCTTCGGATAATCTTCCGCTATGATGTCAAGCACTTTTGCCGTTTCGCCCACATTCCCAGGCAAAACCAAGTGACGAATGACGAGTCCTCTCACCGCCATGCCGTCAGCGTCCAATTGCATATTGCCGCATTGAGCGTACATCTCCTTTATGGCAGCCCTTGCCTTTTGGGGGTAATCCTCTGCCCCCGAAAGCATTTTTGCAAGTGCGCCCGTTGAATATTTCATATCGGCAAGGTATATATCTATAAGCCCGTCCAATCGTTTCAGACTTTCTGTTTCTATGTATGAGTTGGTATTGAAAACGGTGGGAATGAAAAGTCCCGATTTTCTTGCAAGCACAACAGCATCGGCTATCAGATGTACATGCGGTGTTGGGGAGACAAAGTTTATATTGTGTGCGCCCAGCCCCTGCAATTTCAGCATCATCTCACAAAGCCTGTGTGCATCAGCAGGTACGGCAAAGTCGGGAGCGGAGCAGGTGCTTATCTCGTGGTTTTGACAAAAAATGCAGCGCAAATTGCAACCGCAAAAAAATATAGTCCCCGAGCCGTTTTTGCCGCTTATAAAAGGCTCTTCCCACATGTGCAGTGCGCATCGTGCCACATAGCTTGTACTGCCCACGCCGCAAAACCCTGCATGTTTTTCCCTGTCCACGGCGCAATTTTTAGGACAAATTCGGCAAACTTCACCCATTTTTTACTCCTCCGCCCGAGACAATTCTTCTTCGGTGGGTATACGCAGTGTGAAACCCATGACGGAGCCTTTTTCGGGGAGGCTTGCGGCAACGGCGGTTTCGCCCACGCTCATGAGCATTTCCTCCGCCAGCGAAAGACCGAGTCCCGAACCCGTGCTGTGCGATTTATCCTGAGTATAGAATCGTTCAAATATGCGTTCGAGCTTATGTTCCTCCACGCCGCAACCCGTGTCTTTGACATAAATAAACAAGCGACCGTTTTCAAGTTCGGTTTGTGGGTTTGTAAAATAGCACACTCTGTTTTCCACAACACCGTGGATATCCTTTGCGTCTGTGATGCCAATCTCTATGCTGCCGCCGTTTGGGGTGAATTTCACCGCATTTTCAACGAGTATCATGAGAATCTGTCTGAAACGGTCGTAATCAAACATGGCAAGAGCTTGTTCGGGTACATTTATACGGCTTTCTATGTCTTTCTCCTTGCATATGGTGGCTAAAAAGTCTGCAAAGAGTTTCACACAGTAGGATATATCCAGCACTTCCGTTTCAATGCGAATCACGCCCGAATCCAGCTTGCTCAAAAACAGCATATCGGTCACCAATCGTGAAAGTCTGTCCACTTCGGAAACCATGCTTTTATAATATCTGTTTTTTTTCTCCTCGGTCATACTCGGTGCATTCTCTTGCAAGTTTTGGGCAAAACCCTTAATAACGGTGAGCGGGGCACGCAATTCGTGTGATACATTGGACACAAAAGCGTTTCGCATGTTTTCCGTCTTTTCCGATTCCGTGATATCACGCATCACCACGACGCAACCCGTGTTTTCGCCATCGGTGTACATATCCGTGATGACGGCGAAGATGTGTTCATTCAACTCATGCTTGAACTCCGAATGACTTTTTCCGTTCAAAACCTCCGCAACTGCGGTTTTGATTACATCATCCGTAATATTAGTCCCCGTACTGTCCGTGATATGCAAGCAATCCGCATGGGAGTTTGTGAGGAAAACCTTTCCGTTTTCATTTACGGCAAGAACTGCATCCGCCATACTTTGGAGTATTTTATTTCTGATTTCCTTTTCTTCCGATTCCGAGTCGTGTTTTTCACGAAGGCGTATTATGTAGCGTATCTCCAACAGGAAGAAGGCAAGCATTACTGTTCCCGCCACAAGTGCGGATAGTATTATCATCTTTGAGACGGTGTCAATTATTGTAGGTCTTGCACTTTCGGGAGCGCACGCAAAAACACGGGCAGAGGATTCTCCGCCCGCTGATTTTTCCGCAACACAAATAAACGTATCGTCATCGACTTTTACGCTTGATATATCTGTGTTCGTGTTTTTGTTGTATAAGCTGCAAACAGCTTCAAAAAGAGCATCGTACCCGACTGCATTTTCAGAGTGCAGCAGATTACCTTCCGAATCCTGTACGAACAGAATGTGGTCTGCTATATCATTGCAACACTTCTCATATGCAGATTTATTCAATTCGCCGTCTTGGTATGCACAAGTGAGCTGCAACACGGCATCTGCCTGTGCCTGCAAATTCTTTGTGAGAACCTGACGGCTCAAATTCACCTGCACCATATGCACCAAACTCACATATACTATGAGAAAGAATAAGACTGCGCCTCCGAAGAGGAACACAAGGTCACGGTACAGTACGCTCTTTTTCATGGGATTTACTTCTGGTCGAACTTATAGCCCACGCCGTAAATGGTCTTTATCGCCCACTTAAAACCGGGTTTTTCGAGCTTTGCACGGATACGTTTTATATGCGTGTCCACGGTTCTCGTTTCACCGGCAAACTCATAACCCCAAATGTTTGTGAGCAAATCATTTCTGGTATAAACCTGTCCGGGGTTTGATGCAAGTATGTAGAGAATTTCAAGTTCTTTGGGTGTACATGATATTCTCTCGCCCATGAGCGTTACCGAATAGCGAGTGACGTCAATCTCCAAACCGCCCACACTGATTTCGTTGCGGTTCGGGAGCTGCTCTTTTTCGCTGCAACGCCTTAGGACTGCCTTTACACGGGCCACAACTTCACGTGTGCTGAAAGGTTTCACGATGTAATCGTCGGCACCCAATTCAATGCCGATGATTTTGTCAATCTCTTCGCCTCTTGCTGAGATCATAATAATAGGTACTCGGGAAGTTTTCCTGATTTCCTTGCATGCATCAATACCTGAAATTTCCGGCATCATTACATCAAGCAGGCAAAGGGACACTTCCTTTGAAATATTTTCAAGCACCTCTCTCCCGTCGTATGCGTGAATGATTTCGTACCCCTCCGCTTCAAGGGGAGCGGTGAGAATTTCATGCACATCGGGATTGTCGTCAGCAATCATAATTCTGACTTCTTTGTTTTGTGTCATATCTGCCTCCATTTTGTGTTTTTATGTTTACCACACTCTATTATAACACATCTCTTATCTTTTTCAAAACGAAAATAACAACAAATTTAGGTAAAAAAATATTATTTTATACCTTTTAAGGTGTATTTTGGGTGTGGTGATTGTGAACTATTATGAAAACAGGTGCCATTTGGGGAAATTGCACATAAAACACGTCAATCACGAATTGGCTTTCTCCTTTCACCCAACACGAAACAGACACCCATGGGAGTGAAGAGTGAAAAGTGAAGAGTGAGTACGCCTACGCTCAATCATCAAACGTAATTCCTATATGCTCCAAATCCTTTGCGGTATAGTTATGCTTCATGTAGGATTGAGCTTGCGTATTCTTTTGGGCATCGTTTTGCTTCGGCGGATTCTGTATGTACTCGTCCTCCCAACCTTCTCTTTTCAGCCAAGTCACAGGG
>JAFSHG010000066.1 GCA_017440405.1 Clostridia bacterium | reverse complement strand
TGAATTTATCAGTGTACTCGGACAGTCGGGTGACCTCTATCTCAGCAGAGTCAGTGACACATACCCCATGCAAAGCGGACTCGTGAAGTACAATAAACACAGCCATATGACGGGAAAGGTACACAAACAGGTAGACGGAGTCAGATTTGGCAGACATTCTTTGGAAGTATCGGACGGTAAACTGTACAGAGCATGTGAGGACACGAAATTCTTCTATGTGTACAAGTGTGAAATGAACGAAGAATACATAAAGACGGGCATAGCCGACATAAACGGTGACGGCCAACTTAATACGGGAGACGCTACATACCGTTTGAAATGCTGTGCACGCATAATTGACTACGAGTACGAACCTTCATATGTGAAACTGGATGTAAACCGTGACGGCTACTTCAATACGGGAGATGTAGCTTATATCCTTCGTGGGAATTGGTGAAAGCCGAAATTCTTGTGTTATCGGCAGGGCGCATAACATGCGTCCTGCTGTTATTTTACAGAAACAATGCCGCAAATACTCTGTACCCCAAGGATATGAGCGAACACACAACGATGCCGCACAGAGTGGGAAGTGCCATTGCAAGAAGCGTCTTTTTTATGCTGTGGGTTTCTTTCCAAACGGTGAGACAAGTGGTGGAACACGGCCAATGCATGAGTGAAAATAGCATTACGCATACTGCGGTTATAATGCTCCAACCGTTTGTTATGAGGACATCTTTCAATGCTGCCATGTTTGAAATATCTATGAGCGAACCTGCGTTTGTGTACGCCATGAGTGCAATGGGCAACACTATCTCGTTTGCAGGGAAGCCTAAAATGAATGCAAGCAGCATTACCCCGTCCATACCGAGTATCTTTCCCGGCACGTCTAAAAAGACCGATGCATGATGCAGAATGCTTGCTCCGCCTGCATGTACATTTGCCATTAACCATATTATAAGCCCGGCAGGTGCAGCTACCACGAGCGCACGACCAAGCACAAAAAGAGTCCTGTTCAACAAGGAATTTACTATGACTTTTCCGAATTGAGGTTTCCTGTAAGGCGGAAGTTCCAATATGAAAGACGATTGTGTGCCACGCAGAAGTGTATGTGAAAGGAGTGTTGACACAAAAAAACTCATGCAGATGCCCGCCACAATAAGACCGCACAACACCACGGCGGACACGCCGTATGACCAAAGCTCTCCACCTGCTATGAACATGGATGTTATGGCAATGAGCGTGGGGAACTTGCCATTGCAGGGTACAAATGCGTTTGTAAGCTGTGCAATGGTGCGTTCACGTCCCGATTCTATAATTCTGCAACCTGTTACGCCCACTGCATTACAACCAAAACCCATACAGGTGGTGAGTGCCTGTTTGCCGCATGAACCCGATTTCCTGTACCACCTATCCAGATTAAATGCAATTCGGGGCAGATATCCCACGTCTTCCAGCAGTGTGAACATGGGAAAAAATATCGCCATGGGTGGCAGCATCACAGCCACAACCCATGCTACGGTCTTTACTAAACCGTCACATATGAGGCTTATGAGAAATGAGGGAAGTTTGATGTTTTGAAGCAGAATTTCAAGCTTTGCATTCAAAAAGCCGAAAAGCTCAGACAAAAGCTCTGACGGGTAGTTTGCTGCAAAAATGGTGATAAAAAGCACGAGTGCAAGCAAGCAGAGCATTGCAGGAACAGCAGTGTATTTGCCCGTGAGAATCCTGTCTGCCTTATTGTCCTTAGTCTGTTTTTCAGACGCATAATGCACCACGGCACATGCCAATTCGTGTGCTTTCTCCACGGTTTCGTCCGTCACACGGGGGAGGGTGGGGGGTGTTATTTCTTCCTCTTCTTTTTTTGCAGTCAACACCGTCTTTATTATAAGTTCATCCAGTCCTTTTCCGTCCCTTGCACTGCATGGCACAACGGGTACTTGAAGCATACAAGAGAGTGCATCCGTGTCTATCTGCATACCTTTTTTTTCTGCTTCATCCATCATGTTGAAACACACCACTGCTTTTTTTGTGATGCTGAGAACCTGCAATACCAAGATGAGATTGCGTTCAGGCATTGTGGCATCGCATATGACTATGACGGCATCATAATCGCCCGAGAGTAAGAATTTGCCTGTGACTTCTTCTTCGTTGTTTTCTGTATCCAAAGAGTATGCACCGGGTAAGTCAATAAATTCAAGCTTTATATCCTCATATTCCATGTCAGCACATGCAGCGTCCACCGTTTTTCCCGACCAGTTACCCGTATGTTGTTTCATTCCCGTGAGCGTATTAAATACGGTACTTTTACCCACATTGGGATTTCCTGCAAGTGCTATACGCAGCTTTTTCATAGTATTCCCTGCCTTTCAAAAAAAGCGGCAAGGCAACAGCTGTCACCTTTGCCGCATGTGAATACTTATGCTGCATGTGCAATAATGATTCGTAAATTATCAAAAAATATATTCTATGCCCACGGGTCCTGTGACTTGGGTGTGCGAATATCGGGGAGAAGGAATTGTTCCCACAGACACCATTTGCCGTCACCTTTTTGGCGGAGTGTTACGGCACGGGGAGCGTCTGCACCGCCCGATGTAATATAGAGCTTGCAATACGAGTCGTTATCGTATGAATAGGGGTTAGTGGAAACGGTTATCTTAAACGGCACATTCGGCGTGTAGTCGTTTTGCGGCACTGCACCTTCAAAGTATGAGAACGGAACATATGTCTTTTTATCACGGAATCTGTCGTCCAAAAAGGAGATGTCAACACCGCTTAAAGGTCTCGGGCCTCTCAAAAAATTCAACATGCTTATGCCTATCTCTTTTTCGGCAGCATATGCACAAAGCGCACAAACGGTAAGAGCTGCCGCCTGAAACGGGGTGTCGAGTGCAGCTTCGGGGAGAGCACACATCTGTTCTAAACTCTCGGGGAGAGCGGAAAAAGTGAAAGTTTCGCTTCCCTGTTTTTTTGCAGTTGATGCTGCGGTGGGTGTTGCGCCCTGATTGCCTTTCAGCTTGTCAAAAATGCTCATATTATCCTCCTTAAATAAGTAAGTTTTCTCCGTTACAAATCAATAGCATACACATATGCGTAACGGAGTGCATTAAAATCAAGTCTATTATAGCATACTTTTTTAATTTTTTCATGTTTTTTTCTCAATACCACTTGCATTTTTTTGCTTGCAGTATTATAATTTATTATATACAAAATAAAGAAGGGATGTGGAAGAATATGAAGCGAATTTTTTCAATGTTACTGTGCATTGCAATGCTTGCAAGTGTAATACCTGCAATTGCGACGGCGGAGGAAAAAGCCCCCGAAAACAAGGAGATTACTACAGTAGATGCGCTTTTTTTTGCTGCTAACCGTTACGGAAGTAATTTGAAATTTGAGGGCGATTGGTTTTCAGAGGAAGTATTGCGACCCTATGGGCCTTCCTATGCAGCAATGGCGGATGCGGAACAGGGTGCGCCGTACATCATGACTGCTGAGGTGGAACTGGAGCATCTCTATTATGATCAGTTTTATGTTCTGTTTGATTACTATCTGTCTGCCGACGATGACGGATGCGTATTCAGCTTCGGCTATCACGATGAAGACGGTCAATACACGGAAGTGCTCAGCGCATTCGGTGGCGAAACGGAACAAGAGTGGATACACCACAGAGAAAAATTAAACCCGGGTAAATATGAATTGGTGTGGACTTTCTACTGTCAGCATGGTGGTTCGCATTATGTGGCGGTGGATGATGTATATGTGGGTTTTGGCGGATACATAGACCTCGGATATGGACATGAAGGTGAGTCTGTCTCCGACCTGAGACTTGAGGAGTCGGAACAGGCATCAGTTCATATAGGAAATCTGCCTGTAGGTCTTGAATTGGATTATATTGAAGGTGGAAGCAGCAAGTATTGGTATCTTTCAGGCGAACTTTTAGCCCCGGGTACATATGAGTTTTATATCAGTTACGACAAAGTTGTTTATTCATACTTATTTACTGTTTTACCGCTTGAAGAGAGTGAAAAAATTACTATCATAAAGGATGTTCCGTTCAATCTGATTATGGATTGTTCAGACAATCCCGATACGGCAACCGTGGTTACAGGCAAACTTCCGAAAGGTACGGACATTATGGTGCATCAAGAGGAGAGATGTGCACTTTTCTACGGCATAGCAGAGAAGACGGGCGTATATTCATTCACGGTGGAGTATTATGTAAACGGTTATAGTGAGTATCAAGAATACATAGTGTTTGTACATTCTGCCGACGAAAAGATTACTCTCCCCGATGCCAAGGTGGGCGAAGCATACAAACATAAGCTTTATGAAGTAACGTCACATCCCGTGATGCCTGACAAACTTTATCCATTTGGATTTGCACCGGAGGGTTTGGAGATAACAGATGAAGATGCTGAGGACAGAGAAATATATTATCTTGAAGGTGTCCCTGTAACCGAGGGAAAGTATGAATTCGCTGTTACTTTCAACCCACATACGTCTGATATTACAATAGTCATATTTGAAATCAACGTTAAGCGTGATTATATCCTCTATGAGGACTTTGAAGACGAACCTGAAGGATGGAAAACTGTGGATGCTGACGGCGACGGACATGACTGGATGCCGGAACGAGATGGCGGTGCATATGAGGGAATGGGGTACATTTGCTCATATTCATGGGACTCTGATACGGAAATGCCTCTTACACCTGACAATTGGCTCATAAGTCCTGCATTTTTGGCAACATCGGATGCTGAATTGTATTTCAGTGTAGTGGCAATGGATTCTGACTATGCCGACGAAAAATACAGCGTGTATGTGCTTCCCGAAGGTTACACCGATTTGAGTGCTGCCGTTGAGATAAAGAGTGCAATTACAAACGGTGCTTGGGAAGATGTAGTCCTGTCCTTGGGCGAGTACGCAGGACAGAATATACACATTGCATTCCGTCATCATGATGTTACCGACATGTATTGCATGGCGATTGACTTGGTGAAGGTGACGGGTACGCCTGATCCCGAACCCGAAGTTAAGCTCGGCGATGTAACGGGCGATGATGTGGTGAACACAGGCGATGCCGTTTTGATATTGCGTAGTGCGGCAGGACTTATTGAACTCACGGAAGCACAGCTTGCGGCAGCAGATACAGCTGCAGACGGTAAAGTCAACACCGGTGATGCCGTGGCAATCTTAAAATACTCAGCCGGTATCATAACGGAGTTCTAATTCTGAATCTTAATACAAAACAGGAGGGGAAAGCTTATTTGTGGCTTTCCTTCTTCTGTTTTAATAGGGAATACTCTATGTGCAGACAGTGTTGACTAAAAAGATTTGCTTGTATTTATGACTGTGAAGTGTTAAAATACAACTGTAAACTTAAAATTCGGAGGATGAGTTATGTCACTTAAAGACGATTGGAGTAAAACGGGCAAAAGTATGGGTACTGCCTTTGGCGGTTTAGGTAAAAACATAGGCCGCAGCGTAAAGACGGGCATTGACAAAGGTGCAGATGCGCTTGACGATGAGAAAAAGTCAGAGGGCGAAGCAGAACAGAAATCCACCGTTTTTAATGACGGGAGTTGGCGTACAACGGGCAAAAACTTTGGAAAAGCTTTCAAAGGCTTGGGACGTTCCCTGCTTCATTCTGCACAGGCACTTGCGGATAAATTGGAAGATGACGACGAATCGGATACCCCCGCACTTGCAGATGATACCGCAAACAACGATGAAAATCCCACGGATGCTGAATAAGCCCGCTGTTTTATGGTAAAGTTATGTATAAATCGCCTTCGGGCGGTTTTTTTGTTTTTGAAGTGCTTTAACATATGAAAGAATAAGAGTGACATTCATCACTAAATGGTGTATAATGTACGAAACGGAGGTGTATATATGCGAAGAACATTCTTTATAATACTGTGCGTTTGTACTGCATTTTTGCTTTGCGCATGTGCGGGGAAAGACGGTGATAAGTCGGTGAATG
>JAFSHG010000010.1 GCA_017440405.1 Clostridia bacterium | reverse complement strand
TGCAATTTACGGAGAAGAAGCTAAAATATTGAACGTACAGATTGCTGCAGGAAAGATAGAGGCAGGAATGAGCCCATCTGATGTTACTGTTGAAGTGACCATAGACGGACAGCCTGTTGCGTGCAAGGTAGAGATCACCCGTTTCACAAACGACGGATTTTATGTAATGGCAGAAGATGAAGCTGTGCCTGAAGATTTCTTTGGCCGTCTGGATGTGTATTATTCTCTTCCTGAGGGTGTTGATCTTGAAGGAATTGACGTAGTCATGGAGTGTGACGGCGGTGAGTACGACGGCACAGGCAGCGTAGGCGATGATGCAAACGGCTGCGTAGTAGCATGGTCACATGCAATTTACGGAGAAGAACCACAGCCTGTGACAGAGTATGAACCCACACCGCAACCGGAATCAAAACCTGATCCCAAACCTGAGCCTGAACCCGAGCCCGAGCCCGAGCAGGAGCAGCCACACACGCATAGTTGGAAAGAAAGCCCTAGCCAGTCCATGTCCGCAGGTTGTGATTTCGCAGGTTACACAACATACGTTTGCAGCTGCGGTGAAACGAAACGTGAAACAATAGAGGCTTTGGGACATGATTTGAAAGAGGGCGAACTCACACCTCCCACCTGCACTGAGCCAGGAAAGCAAGTAACTTCGTGTACAAGATGCGGTGCCGGTTTCATAAATGAAATCCCTGCAAATGGTCACAGCTGGTCGGGATGGACTCAAGAAAACGGCAGAGTACATAAGCGAAGCTGCAGTGTATGCGGAGCTGAGGAAGAAGAAAACCACAGTATTCCCTCAGGATCTGTAACATGTACAGGTTGTGGAGCAGACATTGTTAACTGATTTGCAGTAAAGACGTTGCTTGTTCCATAGAAGTTTTAAAAAACAGAGTAATATTTAATACTCCCCGAGAAAACTCTCGGGGAGTTTTTATCGTTCTCGACAGCTTTGCGCCGAAGTGATATAATAGCCAAAAAGTAAACGGAGGGAAAACAATGTCTTTTGCAAGTTTTATGATGAACCGTATGTTTGCCAAGGGTGACGCTGAGCGTGACAGCAAGATACCTATTCCCGAAAGTGTGACAGCATGCAGTGATATACGATACTATGACGGCAAAGAATTTCTGACAGATATATACTATCCCGAAGACTCAAACACGAATCTGCCCACAATAGTCAGTATTCACGGCGGAGGATATGTCTACGGCAGTAAGGAGATTTACCGTCGTTACTGTATGGACCTTGCAAAACGCGGATTCTCCGTTGTTAATTTCAATTACCGCCTTGCCCCAAAAAGCAAATTCCCTGCACCGCTTGTAGATACAAACCGCGTGATGGAGTGGATTTGTGCAAATGCGGATAAGTTTTATCTCTCACCCGACAAGATTTTCATAGTCGGTGACTCTGCAGGAGCTCAGCTTGCCAGCCAGTATGCGGCGATTTGGTCAAACAAAGAGTATGCAAAGCTCTTTGATTTTGCAGTTCCCAATATCAATATCTGTGCCCTCGGATTAAACTGCGGTGGTTATAATCTGTGGGAAAATGCACACGGAGAGAGAAAGGGAATTCAGAAGGACTATTTGGGTAAGTTAAATCCCGACGATCCAAGATTTGATGTGCTCGGTGCAATAGGTAAGGGATTTCCGCCTGCACATATCACAACTGCCCATAATGATTTTCTGAAGCCTGCGGCACAGCCAATGTGCGATTTGCTTAACGAACGTGGCATAGAGGCGCAGTGTCATATTTACGGAGCGGAGAATAAAAAAGAGGTTGCACATGTTTTCCATGTAAATATAATTCTGGATGAAGCAAAAGAGTGCAACGACAGCCAGTGCAATTTCTTCAAGTCGAAATTATAAAGCAAACCCCGTAATCATCACGATTACGGGGTTGTGTTTATATATCCAGTCCTGCGTGATAAGCGCGGAAGGTTGCGCTTCTGATATTTGCAGGTCTGTCGCAATCTCCGATGACCTGCACGTTTGGTGCAGTTCCGCGAAGAGCGTCAACGGCGTCTGTATGTGCGCGCATACCTGCAGCCAATAAAACGGTGTCAGCAGAGATGAATAATTCGTTTCCGTCTTTGTTTGTACACTTGACACCGTTTTCGTTAATTGCAGATGCGGTAAGTCCTGTGTGCATAGTTACATTCTCTTTAAGCTCACGCATAAGAGCAGGGCGGTGACGGGGATTTGCGTCAACGGCAACATTGCTTCGCATCTCGATTACTGTGACCTCGTGTCCTGCTTTTGCAAGATGTACGGCGCACTCACAGCCGGAAAGACCGCCGCCCAAAACTGCAACACGTTTGCCGATTTCCTGCTCCCGCGTGTGAAGCTCCGTAACAGGTATAACATTTTTGCTGTCAATGCCACTAACAGGCGGCACAAAAGACTCAGCACCAATGGCAATAACCAGAACATCAGGCTCGAACTCGCGTACAAAATCGGGGGTGACTTCTGTATTGAGTATAACCTTAACGCCTGCAAGCTCCATTCTGCGGCTCATAGTTGCAACATACTTGGGGAAAGAAGCTTTAAAAGGCACATTTTCCTCGCATTTTAAGTTTCCGCCAAGG
>JAFSHG010000009.1 GCA_017440405.1 Clostridia bacterium | reverse complement strand
TACCGGGTTCGGGGAGATTTGTGGCACCGCGCGCCAAGGAAATCCTGATGAGTGAAAAACGAAAAGAACTTGAAGAAGTGAAACGGCTGTGCGAAGGGTTGCGCTCGTGCGGAATATCCGAGGAAGAATGCATTGCCGCAGTAAAAGAAGCGTTTGAAGGAGGAATATCATGATAAAGATAGAGGGAATCACTAAAAAATTTGATAAATTCACCGCCCTTTCCAATCTGAACTGTGAAATACAGGACGGTTGCATTTACGGACTGGTGGGTTCAAACGGTGCAGGAAAATCCACACTCTTGCGCCTCATAATGGGTATCTATACTCCCGATGAGGGACATATACTCATAGACGATGTGGATGTGCATAAGCATCCCGAAAGCAAGGACAGACTTATCTTCATACCCGATGAGTTGTTCTTCATACCGCAGGCAAATATGAAGTCGATGGCGAAGTTTTATGCGAACATGTACCCCAAGTTTGACATGGAGCGTTTTGCACATCTCACCGAGGTTTTCGGTCTTGACCCGAAGAAGAAGCTCAATGCGTTCTCAAAGGGTATGCGCAGACAGGCAGCCATAATACTCTCACTGTCATGTATGGCGGATTATGTGTTTTTAGATGAAACATTTGACGGCATAGACCCGGTTATACGAAACCTTATAAAGAAAGTCATATACGCAGATGTGTGCGAAAGAAAAACCACGTTTGTACTCACCAGTCATTCGTTGCGTGAATTGGAGGACACATGCGACCAGCTTGCGTTGCTGCACAAGGGCGGCATAGTGTTTGAAAGCAATGTTGAGAACTTGAAAACATCTCTGTTCAAAGTACAGGTTGCATTCCACGGCGAGTATGACAAGTCCGTTTTTGACAAAACAGAAATAGAGACCGTTTCTTTCCAAAAGCACGGCTCTGTTTCCGTACTCATAGTGCGTGGCGACAGAGAAAAGACTGCAAAACTCATACAGGAAATGAATCCCGTCTTGTTCGAGATACTTCCGCTTTCACTGGAAGAAGTATTCGTGTACGAGATGGACGCACTGGGCTATGAGTTTAATGATGTGATAATATGAGAGGAGATAAAACTATGAAACATATTTTTTCAACACGCCTCTATAAAGACGCATTGCGTCGTACGAGAAACATATCCCTTGCACTGTTTGTAATTGCACTTGCATGGACTCTCATACAGTTTACGGGTCATGCTTCAACTTTTAGGATATACCCCGAATATACACCTTATGATTCGCCTTCTGCAATGGTGAGCATATTACCCCTTTACATGTTTATCATGGGTGCTGGGCTTGCATTGTCCGCTTTTTCATTCCTGAACAGGCGAAATTCATCCGACTTTTACCACGCCATATCTTATTCAAGGCTTTGCCTTTTTACAAGCACAATGGCGGCGTGCATAACAAGGATGCTCTCCATAATCGCCGTAGTCCTTTTAGTTCCCACCGTGGGATGCTTGATAACGGGAATACCTTTTTACTATGCATTCCTACCCCGACTGATACTTTCATGCCTTGCAGGTACACTCTTTATTTGGAGTGCCGCTGCCATTGCCATGTCCATTACGGGTACTGCTTTTTCAAATCTGATTCTTACAGGACTTATAGTTTTCCTGCCCAGATTTATCACCACGCTTGCAAGCTTTCTGATATCGGATGCTTCCCCCATAGTTCCCCTTACGGGCATGGGTCTGCTGTTTGATTTCAGTTATAACATACCCGTGGGATTGTTCCTTTCGGTTTTTGAGTTCTACGGTATAGGTGATATTGTGCTGCTCAGTACGAGTTCCATTATCTACACATTTGCAGTTTCACTCCTGTACAGTGCGTTGGCCGCATTTGCATTTGTAAAGCGCAAGTCGGAAGCTGCCGAAAATTCATCTCCGAGCCGTGTTTTGCAGTGCATTTATCGCTGTGCTGTGGGCAGTGTGTTTGCATTGGTGGCTGTTGCCTTGCTGCTTGCGGGAGAAGATGAGCCTATCCTTATTATGACATGTATAGCGATTTCCTTTGTGTCTTTCTTCCTCTTTGAGCTTATCACGCAAAAAAGCATACGCACCACATTCAAGGCTCTCCCCACATACGGCTTTGTAATTGCAACCGCCATTGTATTCTTCTTTGGCGTGAGATTCTCCACATACGCACTGCAAAATGTTTCCCCCGAGGCGGATGATGTGAAATACATCCAGCTCAATTCAGATAGTGAAATGTATGCATACGACAGCCTTCCGTACTCGGAAACTGCTATCGCAAAGGCGAAGATTACATCCAAAGATGCCATAGAATACGCAGTAAAGCACTTGAATGAGAGTGTTGAGTTTTTAAGCACACGCAATGATATCTCTTTCCGCCAAACATACAACACTAAACAATGTATTACTTTTAAGTTGAAAAACGGAATGACCGTAACCAGATATGTGTGTTTCATGTCTTCTGAATATGAGAAATTTCAAGAGTTGCTGTTAAATGACGAAAGCTTTGTTGCTGCACAAAAACAACTGCCGAGTAAAAAGCATATCACACATTACGGCTGTACGGGTTTGGATTCATC
>JAFSHG010000065.1 GCA_017440405.1 Clostridia bacterium | reverse complement strand
CCATGCCGAACTGGGCAGGCTCGTCTGCATACTTCCTGCGCTACTGTGACCCGCACAACGACGAGGCAATTGCAAGCCGTGAAGCATTGGATTACTGGATGCCCGTGGATTGGTACAACGGCGGTATGGAACATACCACACTTCACCTGCTCTACTCACGTTTCTGGCACAGATTCCTGTACGACATAGGACTGGTTTCCACTCCCGAACCCTACCTCAAAAGGACAAGCCACGGACTTGTGCTTGCCGAGGACGGTCGCAAGATGTCCAAGTCGTTTGGCAACGTAATAAACCCCGATGAAGTTATAGACAGCATTGGCACGGACGCTCTGCGCATGTACATCATGTTCATGGGTGCTTTCGACCAGCCCATACCTTGGAGCACCACGGGTTCTGTGGGCTGCAAGAAGTTCTTGGATAAAGTTTGGAGATTGCAGGGTCAGATTTCGGATGAGCAAGGTATTCGTGACTGCTTGAAGTTGAGCATAAACACCGCCATAAAGAAAGTTTCCGAGGACTTTGAACGACTGAAATTCAACACGGCAATTGCTGCCATTATGACTCTCTTGAACGATATAACAGCCACAGGCTCTGTAACTCGTGATGAGCTGCATACTTTACTCTTGCTCCTGTGTCCTGTTTCACCTCACATAGCAGAGGAGATTAACCAAAAATTGGGTTATGAACCGCTGTATGCATCGGAATGGCCCACTTGGGATGAGAGCGCACTTGTTTCTGACACAGTTGAGCTTGCAGTGCAGGTAAACAGCAAGATTAAGTGCAAGATAAACGTACCTGCAAATGCAGATAAGGACTTAATAGAAAAAACTGCGCTTGAAACGGCGGAAGTTGTGGCTGCAACGGACGGCAAGACGATACGCAAGGTAATAATTGTAAAGAATCTTATAAATATAATTGTCGGATAATTTTTAGGAGGCATTTTATGAGTACAGGCACACAGGGGACAAAAATCGTATTTATCACAGGCGGCGTGGTTTCCGGTCTTGGAAAAGGTATCACGGCAGCGGCACTGGGCAGACTTCTCAAATGCAGAGGATATTCCGTATCCATATGCAAGCTCGACCCGTATCTGAACGTGGACCCGGGCACCATGAACCCGTATCAGCACGGCGAAGTTTATGTAACGGATGACGGTGCCGAAACCGACCTCGATGTAGGTCACTATGAGCGTTTTATAAACGAAAAGCTCTCTAAGGCAAACAACGCCACATCGGGTCAGATTTACTCCGATGTCATAGAGCGTGAGCGCAAGGGCGGCTATAACGGCGGCACAGTTCAAGTAATTCCGCACATCACAAATGAGATTAAATCCCGTGTGATGCGTGTTGCAAATCAGACTCATCCCGATGTTCTCATAGTAGAGATAGGCGGCACGGTGGGAGATATGGAAAGCCTTTCATTCTTGGAAGCCATTCGTCAGCTACGCTGGGATGTGGGTATGGACAACACCGCATTTATACACGTTACGCTTGTACCTTACCTTGAATCATCAGGAGAGCTGAAAAGCAAGCCCACGCAGAACAGCGTAAAAGACCTTCTGAGCATAGGTATTCAGCCCGATGTCATAGTTTGCAGAAGTTCCAAATACCCCATAAGTGCCGATATCAGAAAAAAGATTGCACAGTTCTGTAATGTTGCGCCCGAATGCGTAATAGAAAACCTGAATGCAGATTCACTTTACAGAGTCCCCCTCATGTTGGAAGAAAACGGGCTTTGCAAAGCAGTGTTGAATAAACTTAATTTGGAACAACGTGAACCCGACCTCACGGCTTGGACAGCAATGGTAGAGCGTGAGAGTGCCGCAACACAGACTGTCACTATTGGTCTGGTGGGAAAATATGTGGAATTGCATGACGCTTATCTGAGCATTGCAGAAGCACTTCGCCACGCATGTATCGCAAATGACGCACAGATTAAAATTAAATGGATTCCCGCAGAGAATGTGCGTGATGATAACGCATCCGAGATTCTCTCCGATGTGAATGGCATACTTGTTCCCGGCGGATTCGGTGAACGTGGTTTGGAAGGCAAGATTTCTGCCATAAAATATGCTCGTACAAATAATATTCCTTTCTTCGGAATATGCCTTGGTATGCAGATGGCGGTTGTGGAGTTCGTGCGCAATGTCTTAGGTTTGGAGGGTGCACATTCCACCGAGGTTTCACCCCTCACCCAGTTCCCCGTAATCGACCTCATGCCCGACCAAGTGAATAATTTAGATAACATAGGCGGTACGCTGCGCTTAGGCGGCTATGATTGCAAGCTGAGTACAGATTCTAAGGTTTTCCGTGCATACGGTGAGGCAAACATTCGTGAAAGACATCGCCACAGATATGAGTTCAACAACAAGTTCCGTGCAGCACTCGATACAGCAGGTTTACGTGCTGTGGGTATAAATGAAGAACGCGATTTGGTTGAGATAGTGGAGCTTTCGGATCATCCCTGGTTTGTGGGCGTGCAGTTCCACCCCGAGTTTAACTCTCGTCCCGATGAACCGCATCCTCTGTTTACCGATTTCATAAGAGCATCTCTTGAAAACATTAAATAATATTCTTATCTATTATAAAAGCCCCGTATCACTTTTCAGGTACGGGGCTTTATAATATCAGAAATTCTTGTGCAGTTTTTTGGTACATCAAAAGAAAGCCACCGACAAACAGCAGCTTTCTTCGCATTATAAGAGATTAAAATCAGTCTACGTTGAGTGCAAGATCAGCGGAAACGTCCATCTTCTCTGCATATGCGATAACTTCGTCAGTTACCACTGTACCCTGAGCGATAACAACTTTTCCTGTGCTGTCCACTATGTCAAAGTTTACTGTGTGACCCAAGAGGAACTCTCTCTGTGCCATTGCATAAGCTGAAAGCTGTACGGGCTGTTCTTCTTCCACAACTTCTTCTACAACTTCTTCAACTGCTGCCACAACCTCTTCGGGCTTCTCAAAGAAGTATTCTTCTTCGGGCTGCTGGTCTACGATATCGAGGAATACAACATCACGAGCGAGTGTAGCTATAACACTTGCTGCATAGTCCTTGCCGTTTGCAAGAATGAGGCTCTCAATGTTTCCTGTCTGCTCATCAAATGTGAACTCACGAACCTCGGGGAGGATGTTACCCACAACAGAAAGAACTTTTGCGCCCAAAAGGTCTGAACCGAACAATGCCGACTCCATCTCTTTGAGAAGATCGGGACACTCATAAAGTTTCTTTGCATTGTCCACTGTGGTGGTCATGATGTAATTTGTGCCGATACCCTTTACATCTTCAATAGCAATAACACGGAAACCGTAACCTATTTCATTCTTCAAAATAATGTAACGAATTCTCTTTGCTTCCGGATCTACCATGAAATCCACTGCGATGCCCTGTGTCATACCTTCCTTCATGCCCATTACCGGCAATCCGAGTACCTGCTTAGTCTGCTTCATTTTTGTTTACCTCCTAAAATGAATTCATAGTTATTATATCATACAATTTGCTAACTGTGAACAAACACAATTATATTAGTTTTGCCCCGAATTGTCAACCGGCGGTTCCGTGGGACTCGGCGGTTCCACAATCGGTTCTTCACTCGGCGGCTCTGTGGGCGTCACCGAAGGTTCATCAGCGGGAGTTTGGTTTGGTTTACCCTTTAACACTTCTCCCCGTATGGGTGCATAATAGCTGCTTCCTAAAATCTCTATATCAAGCAGCTCACCGTTTAGATAAAACTCTCTCCACGCCCTTGCTCTGTAACCCATGCGCTCTTGAACCAGTACTCTGGTACTGCCCGCTGCGAGATTAGACGTATAAGACACTTTTGCCGTTTCAGGTGCTATGGTCTCCGTTATTTCCGAAAAGACTTTTACCGTCACACCCTCCGGGAACGGTTTACCGTATACTGCCACGTGCAGTATATTGCTCCCATACAGGTCTTCCTTTTCCAGCCATGCAGCCAAATACATATTGTACTCAGTCGCATTTTGCAGTTTCAGATCCTTCTCGGTATTCCAGTCCAGCGTACTGTCCAAGCCTATGCTCACATAGTCAGACGGCCATGAATGCGGCCAACGCTCAACCACTTTCATGTTCGCAAGAAGTGCTGCATTATAAAGTGTACCCGAAAGCTGACATATACCGCCGCCTATATCATCCACGGTACGCTTGCCATCCATAATTGCAGGTGCAGGCAGAAAACCCTTTGCTTCCGTCCTCTCCCCCACCAAGCCGTTTATGGAAAGAACCTCATACGGCATCAAAACCGTACCGTTCACATATGAACACATAAGCTCTATGTTCCTGTTCCTGTTATAGTTATTCGTGGTGACGGAAGTGTACTCGGCGATAAGTACACTGTTTTTTGCAATGTCATCAACACTTCGCTCAGGTGAAGTAGTCACGATAACAGGTTTTATCTCTCCGTACTCCGACTTCTTCACACGCTCAACTATAACTTTCAGGGATTCTTCCACGTCTATATACGTGCCGTCCCTGCCCTCTTTATATGTGAACGTTCGTTGTTTTGCATCAAAGATCGCCGTGGGTTCCGTGGGTTCTGTATTGTAACACTGCGCTATGTTCTCCAACAGCAATCTTAACCTATCGGTATCAACATAATATGTGGTGTAAAACGTCCCCTCGCCGTGTTCAAACTCAGTAAGAGTTTTACCCGCCTTATATGCAGCATCGAGCGTTTCCTTCACATCGGCAGTCACAAAGTCCGACGCATAAATGGAATACGCCTTTTGCTCCGTCGAGATTGAAAAAGCTAAACCGCTCAGGTATTCGTGTGTTGACTCACTCACTTTTTTCAGTGCGTCATCATACGACATGCCATACAGCACCACATCGTTTACGACTATTCCTTTCGGGAATGAGTCGCTACTCTTTATGTCCGATGCAACGGTAGCCAAACAAACAGTGCAAAGCGCAACCACAGCAGTCACTATAATCGCTGCGTTCTTTAAGAAAAGTCTTTTCTCTTCGCTGCTCAATTTTGCCGTTTTAAACGCTCTGTGTCTGCTCAATTACCTTCACTTACTTTCCTTGCTGCAATTTCATGAGGCTCAGTTTGCAATCTGCCAACTGCTTCTTCTGCTCCTGTGTGAGCTGATACTCACCCGAACGCAACTTGGTAAGCAAGTCATTGAGCTGCTCCTTTGAACCTTCAATGTTCCCTGCCAGTATTCTGCAATCCAGCATGAGAAGCTCGCCGTCTGCGCGGGATGCGTTATCCGGACAGCGTGCTATATATGTAACATACATCTGCTCTGCCAGAACATACTGCCCTGCCTTTTTAAACATCTCTGCCTTATCCAACATACGTTTGAGCATGGAATCTGCCGACGGTGCAGCAGCTTTTACCACTTCCGTTGCGGTATGTACGGGCACAGGTGCAGGTGTCCTCTCGGGAGCAGGTGTTACCACGGGCTGCGGCTGCGGCTCACGCACAACATGTGCAGTTTCTACCACTGCGGCTCTTGTGGTTTCAGCAGGCTGTACTGTTTCATGACGCTGCACTATGATAGGCTTGCGTCCGAATATTCCCACTGCCTTTGCATAAACCTGTGTACCGGGTATGAGCATGGGTTCGCCCGTTGCACCCTGTGCAGGTTCGGGAACATACCTTTTGTTTAATTTTGTAAACTTCTTGAAATGCATCTTTACTCCTATATATGTTACAACCAACAGTGCTAAAATTATCACTGCTGATAGTGTAATAGTGAACGATAACAGTTTTTCGTGTGAGGCAAACTTATCTGCGTTCGCATACAAAAGCAGAAATCCCAGCCCCAACATGGACGATACTACGGTGATAACAATGCAGGCAAGCAGAGATTTTCTGTTGACAATTATTGCCACCATTGCAATAACCACCAGTATCAATATCAATGTGATTTCCAACATAAATCCAAACCCAGCCTTCCAAACAATATCGCCATTCACATCTGCCTTTTTATGGTATCATCTCCGGCCAGATATGTCAATTCATTTTTGTAAAAATCCCGCTTTATATAACCGACACTGTGCCTGCAAGGTTTTTTAAGCCCTGCAAGCACAAATATTTCGGGTGAATAAATAAATATACGGTATTAGTCGTCCTCTTCCTCTTCGATCTTCGCATTCTCGATGATCTTCTTTGCGATATCCTGAGGTACGTCCTCGTAGCGAACAAGTTCCATTGTGAATGAACCTCTGCCCTGAGTCATTGAACGCAAGTCAGTAGCATACTTGAACATTTCGGAAAGGGGAGCTTCTGCCGATATAACCTGTCCTCCGTCGGGATGAGGCTGCATACCCAGCACTCTGCCTCTGCGGCGGCTCATATCGCCCATTACATCGCCCATATTGTCATCCGGTACGTGGATTTCAAATGAGTAAACAGGCTCTGTGAGCACGGGAGATGCCTTTGCACATGCTGCCTTGAATGAAAGGCGTGCAGCGGATTTGAATGCAACTTCCTTAGAATCAACGGGGTGATACTTTCCGTCATAGAGAGTAGCTTTTACGCCGATCATGGGGTAACCTGCCAAAACACCCTTTTTCATAGCTTCCACAAGACCCTTTTCAACAGCGGGTATGAATTCCTTAGGTACAACACCGCCTACGATGGCATTTACAAATTCATACTCTTTCTCCTCGTCATGGAGAGGCTCAAAGCGCATCTGTACAACACCGAACTGTCCTGCACCGCCGCTCTGCTTCTTATGCTTACCTTCTGCTTCTGCACTTGAACGGATAGTCTCACGGTAGGGGATTCTGGGGTCTGCCAACACTGCTTCCACCTTGAATTTGTTTTTCAGCTTTGCACATGTAACGTCCAAATGCTTTTCGCCCAAACCACGGAGCAATACATCGCTTGTTTCTGCATTTTTCTCTATGTCGATGGTGGGGTCTTCTTCCATGAGTCTACGCAATCCCGAGAATACCTTATCTTCTTCGCCCTGCTTCTTTGCGCTTACTGCAAGTGAAATGCAAGGAGCTGCAAATGTGAGGTCTTCAAACTGTACGGGTGCTGCACCGTCACAGAGTGTATCTCCTGTTTCGGTGTACTGGAGCTTTGCCATTGCACCTATATCGCCTGCTGTGATAGCGTCTGTATCCAGCGTGTCCTTACCGCGCAGTACATAAACCGCACCCGACTTTTCTGTTTCACCCTTGTTGGGGTTGTGTGCAGAGAAGTCCTTTGTAATCTTGCCTGAATAAACACGCATGATGGTTATCTTGCCCTTGAACGGGTCTGCAACCGTCTTTATAACACGTGCTGCAAACTTGCCGTCTGCCTTGAGTTCCACAGCTTCGCCTGTTTTTGCATCCTTTACAGCGGGTATTACTGCCTTGTCTGCTGAGGGCATGTAATTCACTACATTGTTCAAAAGTGTGACAACACCGGCGGGAACAGTAGCTGCTGTTGCACAGATAGGAGTAATCTCGCCCTGCTCAATACCTGTTGCAAGTGCTGTTATAACTTCCTCTGCTGTGAGCTCTTCACCGTCAAAGAACTTCATCATGAGTTCTTCGTCCACAGCTGCTGCCGCTTCAACCAATTCCTCACGGATAGACTGTGCTGCATCCTGCATATCGCCGGGAATTTCAACTTTCTTTTCGCCGCCTTTTGCGTCAAACATCTTTGCATCCATTGCAACTATGTCCACATAGCCTGCGAATGTGGTTCCCTGCATGATGGGAATCATGATAGGTACTGCCGATGAACCGAACTTTGCTCTGATTTCAGACACAACCTTATCAAAGTTTGCGTTTTCCTTGTCCATCTGATTTACAACAATCATGCGAGGCTTATTTGCCTTTTTGCACATGGACATCATTTTTTCGGTTCCCACGATAGGACCTGAGATTGCGCCCACAACTATGAGTGCTGAGTCCACAAGTGCCATTGCTTCAACAACTTCACCTGCAAAATCAAAATCACCCGGAGCGTCCACAAAGTTTATCTTTGTGTTCTTCCATGTGAGCGGTGCCACAGCCATGCTTATGGACTGTGAGCGTTTCTTTTCTTCTTCATCGTAATCGGATACTGTTTCACCGTCACGACCCATACGGTCTATAACGCCTGCCGTATAGAGCATTGCTTCGGTAATCATTGTTTTACCTTCACCGCCGTGACCGAAAATGCCGACATTACGAATCTTGTCTACTGAATAGTTCTCCATTAAACCTATTCCCCCTAAAATATTAGTCAGCTTATGTGCACGGGCATACGGATTCCGCAACGGCACATAAAACACCAATTAATATTGTACCAGTAAAAACCGATTTTGTAAAGGCTATAAGAAAATTTTTCTGAATAATTTACTTCTTTTTTCGTCAGTTTGGTTTAGCTTACAAAATAAAGCGGCTTTTTACGGCATTTTTCCCGCATTCCCCTTGCCGTTTCCGAATGTGGACACAGTCTTTGTAAGTGTTATTTTCCCCAATTCGCTGCCGTCTTTTAAAATTCCTTTGGATACAAAACCGTATTTATCGGCTTTATCTGCCTCACCGCCCGTAAACAGCACATAGCTTTTGCCCACTTCAAGTTCGGGGGTGCTTACTATAACACTTGAATATCGGTGTTGAGGCAAAAAAGAAGCTATGACTTTTCCGCTTTCATCCAAACAGCTTATGCGTGTATTTGCAGAGACGCTGTTCATATTGCACAAAAAAGCGCATTGAGTGGATTCGCTGCCAAAATTCACCGACATGCCGGAAGAACCACATGCCATGATAATACCGCCTGTCACAACAGCTTTTGATGCATAATCCATGGAAGAGTTACCGTCATTTTCAGAGCCGCACACGAGGAGCGTGCCGCCTTTCACAAAAATAGAGCCGTTGGAATCTATCCCGTCGCCACCTGCAGTCAGATACACATAGCCGCCCGAAACGCATATCTGCCCTTCCCTCTCCATTTCGTCACCGTTTGAATTTATGCCGTCATCACCTGCATTTACAATCACTTCGCCACCCGAAATATCAATGTTCACAGCTTCCAAACCCTCATAGCACTTTTCTACGACGATGCTTGCACCCGATATTTGCAGTTTTTCCTTGGCGTGTATGGCATCATCGCCCGTGCATATTCTGAAATTGCCGCCCGAAATCACGGAGTTTCCGTCACAATGCAATGCATCATCCTTAGCCGACACGGTAAAATCTCCTCCGCGTATGGACTGGATGTTGCCTGCTTTAATTGCCTTTGTACTCTTTTCGTTTTCATTTTCCGAGT
>JAFSHG010000064.1 GCA_017440405.1 Clostridia bacterium | reverse complement strand
CCTACGGAAACTCTGTTTTCGAAGGGTTCACCGCTTCTGCCGTCATAAAGCACCGTCTTGCCGTCGCCGCTCTCTATGAGCAGTTTTGCAACCTCGTCCGCCGTCTTTTCGCCAGATGCACCGAGTTCCTTTATGATGCGCGCCCTGTGAGCGTCCGAAAGGGATGTGGTTTCTAATATTTCATCCGCAAGACTTTCGGAAATTCCTTTCTGCTCCGTAAGAATCTGACGGTTTCTCACCTTGTAGCTCTCGCAGAGCAGCTTTTCTATATCATCTTCCTGTGCGCCGTCAAATACGGGAGTTGCTATGTGCCAACCCTTTTTCTTTGCCGCAATACCCAAATGCAATTCAAGTATCTGACCTATGTTCATTCGGGAAGGAACGCCCAGCGGGTTCAAAACTATCTGCAAGGGTGTGCCGTCCGGGAGGAAAGGCATATCCTCAACGGGAAGAATCCTTGATATAACGCCCTTATTACCATGACGACCTGCCATCTTATCGCCCACGGAGATCTTACGTTTCTGTGCTATGTACACACGCACAAGCTGGTTTACTCCGGGGGGAAGCTCATTTCTCTTATCACGGGTGAATATCTTAACATCCACTACTATGCCGTCCTCACCGTGAGGTACACGCAGGGATGTATCACGAACTTCGCGTGATTTATCACCGAAAATTGCACGGAGCAATCTCTCCTCGGGTGAAAGCTCCGTTTCGCCCTTTGGAGTAACCTTTCCCACCAGAATATCGCCCGAGTGAACCTCTGCACCGATGCGGATTATTCCTCGCTCGTCCAAATTTTTTATAGCTTCTGCACTTACATTTGTGACGTCAGGTGTTATCTCCTCCGGCCCGAGTTTAGTTTCTCGTGCCTCTGCTTCGTACTTCTCTATATGGATTGATGTATAAACATCGTCTCGTACTAACTCCTCGCTTATGAGAACAGCGTCCTCGTAATTGTACCCTTCCCATGTCATGAAGCCTATGAGAATATTTCTTCCGAGTGCTATTTCACCCAAATCCGTGGATGCACCGTCTGCCAATATATCGCCCTTGCGTACTTCTTGCCCCTTATGTACGAGCGGACGCTGATTTATGCATGTGCCTTGGTTCGAGCGGCAAAACTTGGAGAGGTTATACTCACGAGTATTTCCGTCTGTTTCCTCAACAACCACACAGCTTGCACTTACGGATTTCACGCATCCCGCTTCCTTAGCTATCACCATAACGCCCGAGTCATAAGCCGCCTTATGCTCCATACCCGTTCCTACAATGGGAGCTTCGGGTACAAGGAGCGGCACTGCCTGACGCTGCATGTTAGAACCCATGAGCGCACGGTTTGCGTCATCGTTTTCAAGGAAAGGAATCATAGCCGTAGCTACTGATATGAGCTGTTTAGGCGAGATATCCATGTACTGCACCTGTTCTGCATCTATATCTATAATCTGGTCACGCTGACGTGCTACCAGATGGTCATGAGCAAACCAAGTGGTGCCGTCCTCACGCTGCATGAGCGGCTCACTTGCCTGTGCCACTATTGCACCCTCTTCTTCATCTGCCGTTATATATACTATCTCGTCCATGAGTATGCACTTGTTCTTTGCATCCACCTTGCGGTACGGTGCTTCGATGAAGCCGTACTCGTTTATGCGTGCATATGTGGACAGAGAATTTATAAGTCCAATGTTCGGTCCTTCGGGAGTTTCAATAGGACACATTCTGCCGTAGTGAGAATAATGTACATCTCGAACATCGAATGTTGCACGGTCACGGTTCAAACCGCCCGGGCCGAGTGCCGAAAGACGACGCTTATGAGTAAGCTCTGCAAGCGGATTGGTCTGGTCCATGAACTGTGAGAGCTGTGACGAACCGAAAAACTCTTTTATGCAAGCCATTATGGGGCGTGTATTTATAAGCGTGGTGGGAGTCACTGTTTCCAAATCATGTGCACTCATGCGCTCATGCACCGTCTTTTCCAATCTGGACAGTCCTTGACGCATCTGGTTTTGGAGCAATTCGCCCACGGAACGAATACGTCTGTTACCCAAGTGGTCTATGTCATCCACGGAGCCTATTCCGTAAGGCATACCGAGCAGATAGCTGATACCTGCTATGATATCCGACCTCGTTATGCAACGGGGTATGAGTGCGTCACGCATGGAGCTTAAATACTCTGCCGTTTCATCATCCGACATGTTCTGACTTTTTGCAACTTCCAAAGCTTCCATGAGCGTGGGATAATGCACATGTTCACGCAGACCCGCTTTTTCCGGGTCAAACGGCAAGAATGCATGAGCGTCCACAAACTGGTTGCCCAAAACACGGATGCGCTTTTCGCCCGCTTCCACATATATTCCGATTATTCCGGAATTTTCTATCTGCTGTGCAGCATCGCCCGTTATGAGTGCGCCCTCTTCTGCAAGGATTTCACCCGTTGCAGGGTCTATAACCGTTTCAGCCGAAACTCTGCCCGTGATACGTGCAGCCAAACTGAGCTTTTTATTAAACTTGTATCTGCCCACACGTGCAAGGTCATATCTCACAGAGTCAAAGTACAGCGATTCAAGATATGATTCCGCTGCCTTTTCGTCAATACGTGTTTCACCCGGTTTGAGATGTTTATAAATCTCTTTGAGTGCATGAGCCTTTGTCTTTATCTTCTCGTCTTTTTCAAGCGTCTTTACAAGTCTTTCTTCTTCACCGAAAAGCTCCAATATCTGAGCGTCGCTGTCAAAGCCCAACGCTCTGATGAATGTGGTGACATAAATCTTTCTCTGACGATTTATCTTAGCGTACAGGAAAGTGTTGCTGTCGGTTTCAAACTCCAACCATGAGCCTCTGTTCGGAATAATCTGTGAAGCGAAAAGACTCTTTCCGTCCTTATTGTCAATAGCTTCTGAAAGATATACACCCGGAGAACGCACGAGCTGACTTACTATAACACGCTCTGCGCCGTTTATAATGAAAGTACCCTGAGGAGTCATGATAGGGAAGTCGCCCATGAACACGTCCTGCGTCTTTATCTCGCCGGGTACACTTTCATCATTCGGGTCACAGTGCACAAGGCGAACCGTCACACGCAACGGAGCCGAATACGTGACATCCTGCTCTCTGCATTCATCAATGGTGTACTTGGGATGTTCAAAGTCAATATTGTAGCCACAGAATTCCAGAGCCATCTTCCCCGCAAAATCCCGTATGGGAGAAAAGTCTTTCAGTACTTCCATAAGACCTTCTTCCACAAACCTTCTGTAAGAGTCCTTCTGTACCTCTATAAGGTCTGGCATTTCCAACACCTCGTCGATTCGCGAAAAACTCATCCTCTTTCGCAAACCAAAATCTACTTCATGTACCATCCGGTTCAACTCCTCTTTAATTTTTGTATAATTGCTTAAAAAGCTTTTAATGTAACCGAACAAAGGCTGTTTTATATGCGCAAAAACCCTTAATCATTGAAAAATGGGTATACGCCGCCTTATATCCCAGTATACATAGCATTGTATTTTAGCATGGAAATATCGGCTTGTCAATACTATTTTTTACTATTATGGCCAATAGAGGAAAATATATTTTCGTCAACACAGAATGTGCCACACGGTGTTGATAAAAAATGGAAAAATACTGCCCCGAACTTGCGGCAAAAGGCAATGCTATGTTAAAAAACATATTGCAATATTTTCTTGGGGCTGCTATAATAGCAGAAAAGAAGTTGAAAGGAGATTATTATGGAAAACAAATATGCAGGAACAAAGACCGAAGCAAACCTCAAAGCGGCTTTTGCAGGTGAATCCATGGCACGCAACAAGTACACTTACTTTGCGTCCGTGGCAAAGAAAGAGGGTTACGAGCAAATAAGCGCACTCTTCCAGAAGACGGCTGACAATGAGAAAGAACATGCAAAGATGTGGTTCAAAGAGCTTCAGGGAATAGGCGATACGGCTGCAAACTTAGGTGCAGCAGCAGACGGCGAGAACTACGAGTGGACAGACATGTATGCAGGATTTGCGCAGACGGCGGAGGAAGAAGGTTTCCCGGAGTTGGCTGCAAAGTTCCGTTTGGTAGCAGCAGTGGAAAAGCACCACGAGGAGAGATACCGTGCACTTTTGAAGAATGTGGAAACGGCACAGGTATTTGAAAAGAGCGAAGTTAAGGTTTGGGAATGCAGAAATTGCGGCCACATCATGGTGGGAACCAAAGCTCCCGAGATTTGTCCCGTGTGCGCTCATCCAAAGAGCTACTTTGAGGTTCACGCAGAGAACTATTGATTTGATTTTTTATAAACGGCGACTGTTGCATAAAAGCGCAGTCGCTTTTTTACGCTTCTTATTCTTCATCAACACCGCCTGTACAAACAATAGTTTGCGAGCAATTTTTCGTCTTTATATTTATTGTTGAAAAAAATAGAATCGGCAGAAACCGTCAAGATATTTCTCAACGATTATGCACATAAGCCATACCGTATCCGAGGCTTAAAAACAGCGATTGAGTTTATAATCCACCCTGATTAAAGTTTTTATAAAAAAGTGCTTGACTTTTTATAAAGGGGTGTGCTATACTATGCTTCGTCGAGCGGGAATAGCTCATTCGGTAGAGCGCTGCCTTGCCAAGGCAGAGGTGGCGGGTTCGAGCCCCGTTTCCCGCTCCAAAGATAAGCTACGGCGGACATGATGCGGATGTAGTGTAATGGTAACACATTAGCCTTCCAAGCTGGCATAGCGGGTTCGAGTCCCGTCATCCGCTCCAAATGCTTCTATATGCACCCTTAGCTCAGTTGGTAGAGCACCTGACTCTTAATCAGGGTGTCCAGGGTTCTAGCCCCTGAGGGTGTACCACGAAAAAAGTCACTTTTGTCTACCGACAAAGGT
>JAFSHG010000063.1 GCA_017440405.1 Clostridia bacterium | reverse complement strand
CCGCCTCCCACACACGCACACACCGCATCGGGCAAAAATCCGGTCATCGCTAAAAACTGCTCTCTGGCTTCCTGCCCCACCACGAGCTGGAAGTCACGCACCATCATGGGGAAAGGATGCGGCCCCAGTGCCGAACCTATGCAATATATGGCGTCTTTATACTCTTTTTTATACGCATCAAAAGCTGCGTCCACCGCCTCTTTTAGAGTTTTAAGCCCATGCGTTACGGGTATCACCCTTGCGCCCAGCATCTTCATGCGTGTTACATTCGGAGCTTGCTTTTTTATATCCACTTCGCCCATGTATATGTCGCATTCCAAGCCGTAAAATGCAGCGGCGGTGGCAAGTGCAACACCGTGTTGACCTGCGCCTGTTTCTGCAATCAGTTTTTTCTTTCCCAAATACTTTGCAAGCAGTCCCTCACCCATACAATGATTGAGTTTATGCTCTCCCGTGTGATTCAAGTCCTCACGCTTCACATATATCTGAGTTCCCGTCCCTATCACTCGTGAAAGTCGCTCGCAGTGATACACGGGCGTGGGTCTGCCCTGAAACTCTTTGCGTATTCTTCTCAGTTCATTTATGAACTGTGCGCTGTTGCAAATCGTCCTGTACGCATAATCAATCTCCGCAAATGCATCACGCAAGTCGTCTGGCAGATATACTCCGCCGTATGTGCCGTATCTGCCGTCCCGTGTAGGGGTTTCTTTCAGATAGGTCTGATAGTCCATGTACTTGTTCATTTTTCATCTTCTCCTCTAAACTAAAATTCAGTTGGTTTTTTGAGATAAAAAAACCCTGAGAGCCTATTGCATTCGGCTCTCAAGGACGAAATTGCTTCCGTGGTGCCACCTTGATTTGCACAGGATACCTGTACACACTCATACTTTTGCGGAAAACTTGCGTTTTATCACAGGGTGCCAACACACCCCGACATTATAACGTATGTCACACGTCACAGAATACTCGGCAAAAAACGCCTTTCACTGTGCACTCAGTGGCCCATTTGCGGTACGCTGCTACAAGGATTCCAGCCAAAGTCCCTGCTCTCTGTAAGTGCTTTTACCGTTTTATTCCCACATCATCGCTTTACTTATTTATATGCATTATAATCATGTAAAGTGTCCCTGTCAAGCGCACATTACATCTTTTTATCGTCATCCGTGAACGGGTCCCCGCACTCGGGACAGAACTTAGGTACATTGTGCGGGTCTTCGGGTTCCCAGCCACACTTGTCACACTTATACAAGAGCGCACCCTCGGGCTTTTTAGCTCCGCAGTTTTGGCAGAACTTGCCCTTATTCACTTCGCCGCACGAACATTTCCAACCGTCATCGGGTTTTTTCGCTCCGCATTCGGGACAGAACTTGCCTGTTGCCATTGCACCGCACGAACATTTCCATCCGTTTTGCGGTTGTTGCGCTTGCGGTTGCTGCACTTGCTGTTGTTGCATTTGCTGTTGTTGCATTTGCTGTTGTTGTCCCATTGCATACAGATTTTGTGCATTCATGCCGCCTGCTTGCTGTGCAAGGCCCATACCCATGAAGCCCATCATTGCACCGTTCGGGTTTTTTGCAGCTTCACGCATAGCATCTGCCTGTGCGCCCGTAAGCGTTGCAGCCGCCATGGTGGGGTCCCGCATGATAGCAGTGCGCTGTGCCTGCTTTATGAGTTCTGCATCTTCTTCGGGCAGTGTAATGGGGTTTAAGGCTATCTTTACTATTTCCAAACCTCTGAGCTGTGCCCAGTCTGCTTCCAAGGCACTGTTCATTGCCTCAATGAGTTCATTCACATGTGCAGGCAATGCCGACGGACGCAATTCTTTTTCCGATAATATTCCGAAAGCGGGCTGCAATGCACTTATAAACTCATGCTTCAACTGTTCGTCTATTTCGCTGCGTGTGTATGACTGTGAAACATTGCCGCACACATTAGTGTAGAACAGCAGCGGATTGCTTATCTTATACGAATATATGCCCGAACATCTGACCGAAACGTCTATGTCAAGCCCTATATTTCTGTCCACAACACGGAACGGTATGGGGTTTGGCGTACCGAACTTATTGTCCATAAGCTCTTTGGTGTTGAAATAATAAACTCTCTGGTCTTTTCCCGTGTCGCCGCCGAGTGCAATTCTTCTGCCTATGGTCTTAAATGTTTCCTTTATGGATGTGCCCAAACTACCTGAGAAGATACTGGGTTCCGTGGATGTGTCATATGTAAATTCGCCGGGTTCTGCGCACAGTTCCACCACTTTTCCCTGCTCCACTATGATCATGCACTGACCGTCTGCCACCGCAATGCCTGAACCGTTTGAGATGATGTTGTCATTGCCCTTGGTGTTGGACGACCTTCCCGTTATCCGTTTTTGTCCCTTTACTACGAGTGTATCCTTGTGTATGGATTCACAGTAAAAAAACTCTTTCCACTGGTCTGCCAGTGCTCCGCCTACTGCGCCAACTGCTGCTTTAATAAGTCCCATTTAATTTTCTCCTTTCAATTTGCCGTATATCTTTCTCAGTCTGCTTTCGGGAACATTTCGCTGTTCTTCTTGGAATACCTATTCTTATTGTCCCTGTGGGTTTTTTGCTCATTGCTGCATATGGACGCCCAGTTTAATATGAGCGAACCGAGTATGACGGTTGCAATCCACAATATCATAAGTCCTACAAACCACCATATGGATATACCCAGTGTGAAATGCAAGACCAGCAGCAAAACCGCAGGAATAAGCATACCTATACAGTCAAAAACTATAAACAACACACTAAAAAGCCTGCCGATACGCTTCATTTTATTTCCCTCCATTATGCAATACTGTTGCGTCATTATAACACATTTTTGAAAAAAGCGCAAGCCCTTATGCAACACATTTAATGATTGGATTTTGCGGCATCTACTGTTAGGGAAAGAGCCGTCTTGCAATCGGAATCGATCTGCATTTTCAGTTCGTCAACACTCGAAAAGCGTTTTTGTTCTCGTATAAACTGCAAAAATTCCACCTGTATATATTCGCCGTATATATCCTCGCAAAAGTCAAATATATGCGTTTCCACGGAGATATCATTTTCGCCGAACGTGGGATTTGTACCCACATTTGTGACTCCGAAAAAAGTTCTTTCGCCCAGTTTCACACGAGTGAGATACACGCCAAAGAGCGGAAGCGGTTTTCCGTCGCAATTTCTGATATTTGCGGTAGGGAACCCAATGGTTCTGCCTATCTGTTTGCAACGCTCCACCACGCCCGACATTCTGTACGGATAACCCAACATGGCATTTGCAGAGCACACATCACCTTGTTCCACTGCACGTCTTATGCGTGTGGACGAAACGGGCTCACCCAAGTACAGCACGGGGTCTGATATATGCACCGAAAATCCGTACTTTTTGCCCAGTCCAACAAGTATTTCGGGTGTGCCTTTACCCTCTTTTGCAAACGTATAATTAAACCCTGCCACCACGGTATGGGCGCAAAACCGTGTTTTCAGCATTTGTGCAAAATCATCGGCACTCATAGCGGATAGCTCGTGTGTAAATTCGTCCATCACGACCTCACTTGCACCTGCTGCATACAGCATTTGTTCACGTTCTTTGTTTGTGAGGATGAGCTTCGGCTTTTTTCCACGTATGAGTTCTGCGGGGTGATTTCTGAATGTATAAGCCAAAATATCGAGATTGCACTCTTTTTTTTTGCTGCAAGCGGCAAAAAACAGGCTTGCATGACCTGTGTGCATACCGTCAAACATTCCGAGGACTACTATTTTCGCCTTTGTTTCCATGTTACCCCTCACAAAACTGTGTCTTTATATGAAGTCGCCCGTCCGTGCACTCGCCTATCCCCACAAAGAGTTCATCATAGTACACTCTCACAAGCGTATCACATGAATATGCTATGTCTGCACCGTTTATAAGCCGCTTCCAAACATGCGGCTCATTTCCAAACCGTACTGCGGGCATGAATCCCAGCACCTCGTCCACGGGTGTTATGAACCTGTCGGAATCATCATTTTGCACAGCTTCCGTAACCTCTGCCAAAGAAACCGAATCTTCCAGCGTAAATGCGCCCGAGGCACTGCGCAAGAGGAAAGATACATATCCGCACGTTCCCAGAGCCTTTGCCATATCGTGGCACAGTGTACGCACATAAGTCCCCTTGGAACAGCGTATCTTCATGAGGAATCTGTTTTCTGTGCTCTGTAAAAGTTCAATGGATTTCACGTTTATACGCCTTGGTGCTCTTTCAACTTCCACGCCCTTGCGTGCTAATTTGTAAAGCCGCTGACCGTTCACGCTCACAGCAGAATACATGGGTGCTATCTGTTCCTGTTCCCCCACAAACTCGGGAATAACCTTCAAAAGTTCCTCTGCCGTTACAATTCGTGTGTCTTTCCCCGTAATCCTACCATAGGCGTCCAGTGTGTCTGTATCCGTACCTATCGCAAGCTCTGCAATGTACTCCTTTTCTTTATCGACCAAATAGTCAAACAGTTTTGTTGCCTTACCCAAACAAACGGGCAGCACACCGCAAGCACCCGGGTCCAGTGTACCCGTATGCCCCACTCGCCTTATGGAAAATGCCCGCCTGACATCATATACCACATCGTTTGATGTCATACCTGCGGGCTTTAATATGTTTATTACTCCGTCTTTCATAGCTTATCAGTTTTCTTCGTACAGAGAAATCATCTCTTTTGCGGATGTAATAAGTGCATCACAGAGTTTTTGTAAATCCATTGTAATCTTGAACCCTGCCGCACGAACGTGACCGCCGCCGCCGAAATCCTGCGCAAGCTGTGCCACATCCGCATACTCTTTGCTGCGCAAACTGACTTTATAGTCACCGTCCAAACATTCACGCACAAAAATTGCTATTTCCACCGTCTCAATATCACGGATATGGTCTATAATCCCCTCGGAATCCTCAGCTTTTGCCTTACACACAGCCATGTCCGTCTGAGTAATTATACACATGCCTATCCTTCCGCCGTCATATAAATCCACGCCCGAAAGAGCCTTTGCAAGCAGTTTTGTCTAGAAAGAGGTACCGTCCTATATACCAGCGTATTTGAAGTACATGGATTCGCCCCCGAGCGCACCAGAGCCGATGCCACCGCAAATGTGTCCGCCGTGGTATTTCCGAACGCAAACGATCCCGTATCAGTCATCAGTCCCACATACAGACAAGTAGCAACATCTGCCGAAATATTACCTGCAAATATGCGTACGAGTTCATACACTATCTCGGCAGTGGCAGCACAGTGCGGATGCACTTCATTCAGCATGGCATACATTCCGTTTGTGCCGTGGTGGTCTATTGAAACAGTATTTTTTGCGGCATCAAAGAGTCTCACAGCTTTTCCGAGCCTGCCGATATCGGCACAGTCAACGGCGATTACATTGTCCTCACAAACCGCCTTATCTGGGCATAGTACTTCATGCGACCACGGCAGAAACAGCAGGTTTTGAGGCACTCTGTCCTGACATACTATCTGCACTCGTTTCCCGTGCATCTTCATCATGCCGTACAGCGCAAGTGCGCTTCCCAATGTATCACCATCCGGTGCAACATGACATATGAGTGTGAAACCGTCGTTGTTGCGGATAAAGTCGGATATTTTTTCCAGTCCTTCAGTCTTCTTGAGTATCTGCATCATCGGGTATTTCCTCTTGGGGCTTTCTGTTGCGTTTCAATTCTTCCAATATATCTGAGATATGGACACTGTACTCTATGGAGCTGTCCAGTGTAAAATGCAACTCAGGAAGTCGTCTGATGTCCATTCTCTTTCCCAATTCACGGGCTATAAAGCCCTTTGCGTAATTGAGTGCCTTTACCGTTTCTTCCCGCACACTGTCGTCCTTATCATACACGCTCACCCTTACTTTGGCGTGTTTGTAGTCGTTTGTGACCTCCGCCATGAGTATGGTAGTCATGGGAGAAATCCGTGGGTCTTTCAACTCACGGATTATCTCAGACAATGTCTTTTTTACTTCTTCATTTATTCTGTCAAGTCTTTTTACAGGCATATAAATCCTCCGTTTTTGACTCTCAAACTCGCTTTATCTCTTCCATTACAAATGCTTCTATGATGTCGCCCTCCTGTATGTCGTTGAAACCCTCAATGCCTATACCGCATTCATAACCTGCCGTCACTTCACGGGCGTCGTCCTTAAAGCGTTTGAGCGATGAAATCTTGCCCTCGTGAATTACTATTCCGTCACGCACCACACGCACCTCGGCATTTCTGGACACTTTGCCCTCCTGCACATACGCACCTGCTATGGTGCCGACACCGCTCACCTTGAAAGTGTTTCTTACAGATATTCTTCCGAGTTCCACTTCCTTATATTCGGGGTCAAACAAACCGAGCATAGCTTTCTGCACATCCTCTATCGCCTGATATATGATGCGATACAGTCGCATATCCACATTCTCACGTTCTGCCGCCTGTTTTGCAGCAGAATCGGGACGAACATTGAAGCCTATTACTATTGCGTTTGATGCCGCTGCAAACATGATGTCGTTGCTTGTTACTGCGCCCACACCGCCGTGTATACACTTTACTCGCACTTCCGGTGTTGAGAGCTTTTCAAGCGCCTGTTTTACAGCTTCCACAGAACCCTGCACGTCTGCTTTTACTATGACGTTCAGGTCCTTCACATGGCCTTCTGCTATCTGTGAGAACAAGTCGCTGAGTGAAACCTTGCTCATGGCTTTTATCTGTTCCGCCTTTATCCTGTCACGACGTTCTTCCGCTACCTGGCGTGAAAGCTTATCTTCTTCCGCAACATTCAGCACATCTCCGCCCGACGGCACTTCATTGAAACCCAACACCTGTACGGGGGTTCCGGGACCTGCCTTGGACACTCTTCTGCCCTTATCGTCTATCATTGCACGCACTCTGCCAAACGCCGTTCCTGCGATGATATGGTCTCCTATCTTCAAAGTACCGTTCTGTACAAGCACTGTTGCCACAGGTCCTTTACCCTTATGCAGTTCGGCTTCCACTATGGTACCCTTTGCCATTCTGTTCGGGTTTGCTTTCAGCTCCAAAATGTCTGCTTGCAAAAGAATCATCTCCAACAAGCCATCTATATTTTGGCGTTTCTTTGCGGAAATGGGTACGCAAATAACATCTCCGCCGTAGTCTTCCACCACGAGTTCATGCTCCGTGAGCTGCATCTTTATGCGCTCCGGGTTTGCGCTTTCCTTATCAATTTTATTCACGGCAACGATTATGGGTACGCCTGCCGCCTTGGAGTGATTTATCGCCTCAATGGTCTGCGGCATTATTCCGTCGTCCGCTGCCACCACCAGAATTACTATATCCGTAACCTGTGCGCCTCTTGCACGCATGGATGTAAACGCCTCGTGACCCGGAGTATCTATGAATGTTATGAGTCTACCGTTGCATGTAACCTGGTACGCACCTATGTGCTGTGTGATACCACCTGCTTCACCCTCTGTGACGTTGCTGTGACGAATAGCATCCAGCAGCGAGGTTTTGCCGTGGTCTACATGTCCCATAATGGTGATTACGGGGGGACGGGGCTGTAAATCTGCCGCATCATCCTCATCCTCTGCACTCTCATTCAAAACTTCTTCTGCCGATTTTGCCATTTGAAGTTCCAGTTCTATGTCAAAGTCAGAGCATACGAGTTCTGCTGTTTCAAAGTCAATCTCCTGGTTTATGGTTGCCATAACGCCCAAACCGATAAGCTTTTTAATTATCTCCGAAACGGGCTTGCCAATCTTCTCGGAGAGGTCTTTCACGGTAATGAGTTCCGAAGTCAAAACCGCCTTTTCTATGCGTATGGGTTCAACCTTATGCACAGGCTGCTGAGCTTTCTTCTTCTGAGCCTTTCTTCTGTTACCCATCCGGGTGTCGTCATCATTCCATGATACCATTGGCACGTCGCCTTTCTTTTTTGCCTTGTTCTTCTGCTGTCTGTTATCATTGCTGTCATACTTGGACGAGTTGGGCTTGCTGTCGTGCCTTTCTCTCACCGCAGGTGCGGGTGCAGGTGCAAACTGGCCGCCACGTTGAGTTTGCGTTCTCGGCTTTTCCGTTGCGGTCTGAGTCGGCTCACGTCTTGTCTGCTCCTTCTTCTGCACGTCACGCTTTTTATCTGTTTCAGATTCACTGCTCTTTAAGCTTTCCTCTGTCTTTGCAACAGGTTCATTTTTATTCTCTTCCGCAGCATCCGTCTTTACATCAGACTTTTCTTCCGTCTTTTGCTCAACTTCTTTTTCTTCCGCTCTCTTCTTTTCTGCTGCCGCTTCTTCACGGGCACGCTCCTCAGCCTGTTTCTTTTCGGCTTCGGCTTTTGCCTGTTCCGCCTTTGCCTGGGCAACTGCCTTTTCTCTCTCACGGGCTGCGCTTTCACATTTTTCAACCGAGGTTAATGTATCCTCAATCTTCTTTTGCAACTGCATCAATCTCTCGTGCATACTCACAGATGCAGCAGCAAGCTCCTTTGCTTCAATTTGATTTTTTGGCATTTATTCTACCTCCCCGTGTTGGTTCATTATATCTTTCTCTTTATTATTTTCGTCCTCTGCTGCCGCATTCAGTATGAGTTTGCAAAATCCCTCATCCGTAACAACAAAGACTCTGTTTTTGGTTCTGCCTACATATTTGGCTGCCCCTTCCGCCACTTTTATATCCACGGAATAGTATGAGCATTTGTCTTTCCACTTTTTCTGCGTTGCTTCCGATGCCTGTGAGTCCAGTACAATCAGAAGTGCCTCTCCCGATTTTATCAGTTTTTCAGCCGTGAAGTCGCCGCTGCGGATTTTCCCCGCTTTTGCGGCAAAACCGAGGGCTGCACTGAGCTTTACACTCATTTAATCTCCTCCGCTAAGTTTTTGAACACCTCATCCGTCAATGCCACACCTAATGCCCTCTCGATTGCCTTTGTTTTCAGCGCACGTCCCAGGCATTCTGTGTTTTTGCAGATGTATGCGCCTCTGCCCGAAGCCTTACCTTTGAGGTCCATATGCAATGCACCGTCTGCGTCACGCACTATGCGTACCAGAGTTTTTTTCTCGTGCATCTGTCTGCATCCCACACACATGCGCATGGGTGTTTTCTTTATCTTTTCATTCATTACCAAAACCGCCGAACTCATCGGACATTGCGGTGATATCTATCTTCCAGCCTGTCAGTTTTGCTGCAAGCCTTGCATTTAAACCGCCCTTTCCTATTGCAAGCGAGAGACAGTCATTTTTCACGGTAACACGAGCTTTTTTCTCCTCGGGTGTGAGTGTGGAGATTATAACCTTTGCAGGGCTGAGCGCATTTGAAATGAATGTAGCGGGGTCTGCGTCCCATGCTATGACATCAATCTTTTCGCCAAACAGCTCATTCACCACATTTTTCACACGCATACTGCCCTGACCCAGACATGCGCCCACGGGGTCTATCCTATCACCTACGGACTGTACCGCCACCTTGGTCTTGAAGCCCGGTTCTCTTGCTATGCTCTTTATCACTATGGTGCCGTTCTGTATCTCGGGAACTTCCAGTTCAAGCAGCCTTTTTACCAACATCGCCCTGCGTCTTGAAAGCACTATTTTTCCACGTCTTGAATTTCTGCCCTCACCCGATTCCACACGAACAAGCTCCGCCTTTATTATCATACCCGGTGTATACATTTCTCCCTGCACCGTTTCATCTTTCGGGATTACGCCCTCATCCTTATTTGATATCAGCACGTACACATTGCCGTAGTTATCCACGTCACGTATTGTTGCAGAAAAAATCTCACAGCGTTTGCTGTCATATTCTGCCCTTGTATTTGCTCTTTCGGCTTCTTTTATCTGCTGCAACACCACATGTTTTGTGTTCTGTGCGTTTATCCTGCCGAACGAATCCAAATCAATTTCAGTGCGCAGTTTATCGCCCACACTTATATTTTCTTCTGCAAGCCTTGCTTCTTCCAGCGATATCTCAACAGCAGGCGAACGCACTTCTTCTACCACCGTTCTCACCTGCAAAAACTTCACTGTACAATTTACCTCGTCAATTTCAACCTCAATTATCCTGCTGTCCGTGTCGCTTTTTCTTTTTATGGCAGATGCAATTCCGTGCTTCAATGCATTCATAACGGTTTCTCTGTCCATTCCTTTTTCTTTTTCAAGCTCGCCTATTGCGCTGATAAAGTCCTTAAAATCGTCTAATTTCATTTTTATACCTCTCTAAAATCACGTACTTTATGTTCAAAAATCTATATGCGGCTTTACGGAAGCTGCACTTTTTTTTGCAAATGTCATGCTCTCACCTGTCCCGTCCAACTTCACGGTGAAAGACTCCTCATCATAGCTTTCGAGTATGCCCGTGAAGCTTTTTTTCTTGTTTATGGGAGCGTAAAGCTTTATATCTATCTTGCCGCCTGTGTTTCGTCTGTAATCTTCATCGGTTTTAAGCGGTCTGTCCAACCCCACCGAAGAAACACTCAAATAGTACGCTTGCACTATGGGGTCTTTTTCGTCTAAAATGGGTTCCACGGCACGGCTCACTTTTTCACAATCATCCAATGTTATGGGTGATTCCGCCTCTATGTACAGGGTAAGCACATAGCCCTCCGGTTCCTTTGCAAATTCCACATCGTACAGACGGTATCCCAACTCGTTTACCTTGCCTTCTGTTAAACTGCGAACGGTTTCGGTTATTTTCAAAGTCTACATTCAGCTCCTTTTTGTTTATCAAAATTAAAGAGCGGGATATATAAGCCCACTCTTTGCAATGACTTCATGTTGCCATTATAACACGCAAATACGGCACTTGCAAGTATAAACTGACATTTTTGCT
>JAFSHG010000062.1 GCA_017440405.1 Clostridia bacterium | reverse complement strand
GCCATGGAGGATTTCACCATGGATATCATACTGGGTAAAGGCCCGGGTGCACGCTCTATACAGTTGGATGTAAATAAGTTCACACTGGTGGGTGCTACCACACGCATGGGACTTTTAACCTCACCGTTGCGTGACAGATTCGGTATAAAAGAGCGACTGGAAATGTATAAGACGGAGGACTTGGTAAACATAGTAACTCGAACAGCGTCGCTCATGTCGTCCGTGATATCACGGGATGCTGCTACGGAGATAGCAAGACGTTCCAGGGGAACTCCCAGAATCGCAAACAGGCTCATGCGCCGTGTGCGTGATTATGCACAGGTGAAAGCTGACGGTGAGATTACATTGAAACTTGCAAGAGCAGGACTTGAAATGTTGAACATAGACGAATTGGGACTCGACAGCACCGATGTCCGCATACTCTCTGCCATGATAAATAAATTCGGAGGCAGACCTGTGGGACTGGAAACATTGGCTGCGGCAACAGGAGAGGATGCAGGAACCATTGAGGATGTGTATGAGCCGTATCTGATACAGTTAGGTTTCATAGAACGTACACCTCGTGGCAGAGTTCCGCTTCCTGCCGCATATGACCATTTGAAGATGTTTGCGAAAAAAGCTGACTCATAAACACACACAGTAATGAAGGAGGAAGAAGTATATGCCAAACAAGAAGCAAAAAGAAGCAGCGGAACTCTTGGTGGAGAAAAACCGTGATTTGGACAGACTGACACTTAAAGTTGCAGAGCTTGAGGCAGAACTTGAAAAGTACAGGGCAAGGGAGGCTGACATAGCATCTGCTCTCACCATGGCGGCGCAAGCAAAGACGAATATAATTGCAGACGCAGAAAAAGAAGCGGACGCAATTATCCGCAACGCTGCAAAAAAAGCGGAGGGCATGGTGAGTGAAGCAACCGCTCATGCAGAGGCCATAGAAAGCGACGCACGAGAGAAGGCAGCGTCTGTGTTGAATAAAGCTAAGGAAACAGCGGCTGAACTCATTGCAAAGACTCAGAAGGATACAGAGGTTCTGCTCCGTGCGGCACAGGAAAGGGCAAATGCTTCGGATGAAAGATTGCATTCGGTGCACAGTGCTATAATGGGTGTTGCAGTTGAATTGGAACATTACATAAAAGAGTACAGACAGGTGTATGAACAGGCACTGGAAAAACGTCCCGCATCGTCTCCGAAGAAAGTACCCGAAACGCCCGATGCATATGAAACGCCGGAGGAACTTTTCCATGCTGTGATGGAGATAGAGGGTAGGGAAGCACCTTCGGAAGCAAGGGAGTTTTTGGGAAAAAACACACTGCCCGACAGTGTACCCTTTTCAGATGAACTCTTTGACGGCGATAATCCCACACAGAACATAGAAGGTGTTTTGAGCTTGGATTTTGCGGGACAGCAGGCAGAAAGTACGCATACTGCCGTTCAGGTTGAGTCAAAACCGGATGTTCAAGCGGATCTTGCAGAGCATGTGACGGAGGCTATACAGGCAGAGGTTGTAAATTGTGCGGAGGAAGGCACAGGTGCAACAGCGGCAGAGGCTGAAATTCTCTCGGCAATACTGGATGACTTCATGGGTGCATTTGCAGCAGAGTCAGAAGAAGCGGCACAGGCAGAACAATCCGGTGTTGAAGAAAGCACATCGAAGACCGAAACAGTTGCGGCGGAAGCGGCAGAGGAAAGTACATGTGACATAAACAGCGTCCTGGACGGCATTTTAGGAAGCGAGCCCGAGACGGGATTCATACCTGCATCGGACGATTTGGACTCCATTTTAAACGACATATTCGGCAAGCTGGATTCCTCCGACGAGTCAGAGGGTGAGTCGGTATAAAGACAGTGGAAAGGAAATTTTTCCCGTCACATGTGGATTGGGTGCTGCAAAAGCTCATAGAATGCGGATACGATGCGTATGCCGTGGGCGGTTGCGTGCGTGATATGCTCATGGGAAATGTACCGCATGACTTTGACATCACTACGGATGCAACACCCGAACAGATAATTGAGTGTTTCAGTGACTGCCCCCTGATTTTAGCAGGGAAAAAGCACGGCACAATAGCCGTAAATATGTATGGAGAACTCATAGAAGTCACCACATACAGGATAGACGGAAATTACGGCGATATGCGTCATCCCGACAGCGTGACATTTACAAGTCGTGTGGAGGACGATTTAGCAAGACGGGATTTTACCATAAACGCCATCGCAATGAGCAAGACGGGTGATATAAAAGACCCTTTTTGCGGGATGCGTGATATAGAAAAGCGCATAATACGCTGTGTAGGCGATGCAAAGACACGATTTGGGGAGGACGCCCTGCGCATAATGCGTGCTATGAGATTTGCATCGACGCTCGGATTTAAAATTGAAAAAAACACATCCGACGCCGTACATTCTGAGCGTATGCTGCTTTGCAATATATCCCCCGAACGTATTTGTTCGGAGCTTCTCAAGCTCATAACGGGCGAAAATGCAGCGTGGGTTTGTACGGGATACAGAGATGTGCTTTCTGTATTTTTAGATTGTGCGGATGAAAAAATACTCTCCGCCATGGGAGATTTGCCATGCGATACGGTTTTGAGAACAGCGGCACTCATTTTTTCTTCATCAAAACCGAGAGAGTGTTTGGATTTTTTGCGAGTATCAAATGCGTTGCGTGATGAAGTGCTTTTATATCTCACCGAGTATGAGAAATTGTATGACATATCCATGCCCGACTTGCGGCTCATGACGGGCAGGTGCGGTGAAGAAAAAATGCGAAAGATGATTGTTTTTTTCGACTTCATAAGCGGAAAGGACACGGAGCACCTTTCGGCGGCTCTGGACGAGATTAAAAAAAAGAATTTGCCATGCTCTCTGCGTGACCTCGCCGTAAACGGTGACGATATAAAGGGCATGGGGTTTAGTGGTTGTGAAGTGGGAAAATGCCTTTTGTACCTTCTGCAAGAGGTGGTGCACGGCAGAATCCCAAACACATATGAAGCTCTCTGTGAGAGTGCAAAAAGTAAACGGAGGTAGGTAAAAAATGTTTGCTGCTAATTGGATAATGTATGTGGAAGAACGCTTCCGCCTGGTGCGTGAGATTCGTGATGAAGTCTTGATTGCAGGACTGGGCATGGACGAGAAAACCGTGTATGACAACAGGGATTATTACGCTTTTCATCTCCTTGTGACGGATGATGAAACGGGAGACCCTATGGCAACTGCCCGCATTCGCCCCGAGAGTGACTTTTCACGTACATATGTGGGCGATATAGCCGTGCGTGAAAAGTATGCAAAACAGGCAAACTATGCTGAGTTCTGTCTGCGCATGTTGCTCTATAAGGCGCAAAAACTCAGTGCACAAACCATTGTGGCAGATATACGTCCCGATGAGCTGGATATGTATAAGAAGTTCGGTTTTGAATTGGTTTCCGAAAAAGACGGAAAGTGCTTAGTAACCGTCGCAAGGGATTCGGTACTTTGGCCCAGTGAATGTCACGGCGATGATTGATTCATGATAAAAAATAAGAAATAAGAAATAAAACAAGTCGGGAGAACGTAATGTGCTTCCGACTTTTTTATATCAAAATACAAAGATTTGCTTTTTTGCCAAAAAAGGGTAGGAACAAGCTGTATAAAACGGAGCCTGCGAGAAATAATAAAGATAAAACCGAAGGGAGGTATATCAATGAAAAACGGTAATCAGACATTTAATTCACAGAACACGAACTTCTTTGATACGGAAGTTTCGGGACCGCTTGATGTGAAGGATTTGGGAATCTTGCAGGAAGAACTTATCCATGAGGCACTCGCCTACAAGAAGTGGACGGTGTATGAAAACTCATTCACAGACACACAGCTCAGACAGATTGCGCAGCAGACAAAGGAGCATCATAAGCAGCACTTTGACGCATTGCAGACATATCTGAACTCACATCGATGAATATTATATGAAAGGGGATTATGCCATGAATACACAGAACATGTCAGAAAAAGAGATTCTAACGGACCTTTTGAACGAGGAAAAATCGCTCATAAAGGAATATGCCGAAAACATCGTGGAATCAGCTCAACCCTCATTGCGTCAGCTTCTCATAAGCTGTATGAGTGAGTGCTCTGCGGATCAGTACACCGTATTTGATCAAATGCGAGCTCGCAATATGTATTCCACAAAGCAGGCACCCGAACAGGAAGTGCAGACGGCAAAGCAGAATATGCAGACGCTCAAACAGCAGACGGGTTTCTGATTTAACTTTTTAATTGTTTTTGTTTCCTTTTTATGGGGCGCATGGGGTGCGTCCCTTTTTTCACATCTTTTGTCCTCAACACCGTATGAATTTTTTAGTCGTCTCTATCCAATGTCGCACAGTGACGTAAACGCCATATGCGTGTCGAATCAAGGAAGTATATGCAGCAATCTGTAATTTTAATTAGACAAAATAAAATATATTATTTTATTACACAATTTTTAGTAAATTTATGCTATAATACATGTAGAAAGTGATTTTCGCAATGCGAGATCAAATAATTCACGGGGCAAATATTGCAAAGAGTTAAACATCATAAAGCATTTGTGCGGAGGGAGTTTTCAATAACTTACAGGGGGTGAGTCCAATGGGCTATCATGAGAGGATAAGGGTATGATACTATGACCCTGTGTTTGGGTTGCATAAAATACGGTCGGTTGAATGTGTGCTTGCGCACGGTGTTGCCGGTCGTAAAATGCAAACGGTACAGGGGAGATATATACAGCGATTCTGCAAAACTGTTAATCAAGAAAGGAGAAATAACCATGAAAAAACTAAAAATACTTACACTTACAATACTTATGATACTATTAGTGCTGCCTTTTTCCGCAATAGCTGAGGATGATACAGAGTACTGTAAATGCACCATGCAGGTGGTATTCAAAGAGCCTGTTGAGCTGCCCGAAGATTTTGGCCTCATGTATTTTGGCGACATTGAAGATGCGTCGTCTTCCACTATAAACTGCATGACATACACGCAAGAGTTCTATCCCGGTACCGCTTTGACTGAAAGAGATATTCCGCATATTTATACGCCCAAAGTATTTCAGGTGGAATCGGCAGGCTGGGACACAGAGCCCGAGGTTGGAATGGTAATAAATGAAGATTGTACATTCACATACACGATAGATAATACGGGAACTGTACCTGTTACTTTCAGGGCAATGATGAATAAAGATGCGCTTTCGGAAGAATGTCCGCTTCGCTATTATGAACCGTGGTGTCAGACATCATATGTGCTGTTTGCACGCCCCGGATATGTGATTACAGAAGAAGACATACCGACAAGATTTTCCGAGAATCCGTCAAACCCCGGCTCACATTCAACAATATATGAGGATGCAGGCTGGTCACAAGAGCCTGTGGGACATACGGTAACGGAAGCGTGTGAATTTTCGCACTATTACGACAGAATGTTTTATGTAGATTTTAGATGCCCGGGTTACTACGATTCACCGTATACGGTCATAGTTGAACCGGGTGGAGATGCTGTACCGCCCGAAGTACCCGATGAGCATAACGGCAAGTTCTTCTGCGGTTGGAATGGCGAATATACCAATATATCCTCGTCGAGAATGCTGCTTTCCGTGTACCGTGAGATGGGCGATGTAAACATGGATGAAACTGTGAATACCGCCGATGCCGTTACACTGCTGAAACATGTTGCGGAACTTGAAGAAATAGAGGAAGTGGCAGTGCGGCTTGCTGACATCTCGGACGACGGCAAGATAAACACCGCAGACGCTGTGGCAGTGCTTAAAAAATGCGCTGAATAAAATGGTATGTGTAAAAATCACAAGGGGGTATTATCATGAAAAAATTAAAATTTGTATTAGTGCTTGCAGTCCTACTCACATGTGCGGTTGCGGCAGTGGTAATGGCAGAGGAAAAGTCTGACCCCAAGGTTACGTTTAAGGTGGAACTTTCTACGCCCATTGAACTGCCGGAAGATATTAACAGACCTATTGGCTTACTCAGATTCCCTAACAGTATCAACAGCATGTCTGTTGACCGCATGGAATACACAAAGTTTGCAAGTTCGATGTATTTCTCATCTCCGTCATTTGAGGGTGAATTGAACTTGCCGCTGCCTGTTTGTTACGGAGACGGTATAACCTTTGAGGGGTGGGATGTGGACCCAAGCACCGTGGACTTTAAGAATTTGAAGGAGTCCATGACATTCACGGCACGCTTTAATAATGACGATTCAATTCCCGTATTCTTGTATACATCTCAAATGGATGGAAATTCGTTTGATGCTGTTGCGCATGAGGATTATCCGATGCGTGCACCGTCCTCAACCGCAATTATATTTGTGAAAAAAGGGCATGTACTTTCCGAGAGCGACAAGCCGCCCTTTATGACATCTTGGCTTACGGGCGGCTATTTAGCTGAATATAAGTGGAGCGATACATTTGTTGGCACCGAGGTAAATGAACCGCTTTCATTTACTGTATTTTACAATGCATTATATGAAGTGACTTTTCGGTACTTAAATGAAGCCGGTGAGTGGGATTGTGCACCTAAACAGTATGTATTCCATGGACACGATGCCACACCGCCTGAAAATATCCCCGAGATTAAGGGCAAGGTGTTCAGCGGTTGGGACATACCCTACACAAATATTGGAAACAATGGTGAGCCAAACGGCATGGTACAGATCTTCGCTGTATATTATGATAATGGCGATTGTAATAAAGACGGTGTAATAAATACGGGTGATGCGGTGACGGTACTCAAACACTGTGCAAACATAGAGATGCTTACGGAACAAAATCTTGTCATTGCAGACATGACAGACGACAAGAAAATCAACACAGGTGACGCCGTAGCTATACTTAAAAAATGCGCTGAATAACTGAAAACTATCGCAATACCAAACTCAGCATAAAACAAAGACCGCCTCACGCTCGGGGCGGTTTTTTGCAGTCGGTACCGCAGTTATTATGGCGTATAAGCATTAGCAGAGACGGGAGAGGGGAAAGTGGGGCTTTTTTGACGTGGTAAAAAGCTGCCGCAATTATTCGCTTTTCACGTTTCACTATTTTACACATAATCTTATATCCTGCAACCTCCGATGAAGCGGAGTGTTGATGAAAAAATATATGATGATTATAGTACCCGTATTTGTATTTTTTGCTTGCAAGTTAGCGCATGAGTGTCTATAATGTAGAATGTAGTCGAGACTATAAATCTTCATTTTTGAAAGGTTGGTAAAATTAAAATGAGATACGGCAGAATCAAGATCTATGCAGGCAGTACGGGCAAGAGATTTGCAAAGAGAATGTGCGCATATCTGGGACAGGAACTGGGCGATGCGGATACCATAAGATTTTCTGACGGCAATATTTTTGTCAGAGTAAATGAGTCTATTCGTGACCAGGACGTTTATATCGTACAGCCCATAGCAAAAGACCCGAATAACGAGTTCACGGAGCTTCTTTTCTGGATTGATGCTTTCAAGCGTGCAAGCGCAAACTCCGTTACGGCAATCATACCGTATTTCGGATATGCAAAGGGCGATAAGAAGGACGAACCCCGTGTATCCATCAGAGGCAGAGTGTGTGCAGACTGTATAGAAACAGTGGGCGTGGACAGAGTGGTTACAATGGATCTTCATTCTCCGCAGGTACAGGGATTCTTCTCCCGTCCCATGGATCACCTTTACGGTCAGTCTTTGCTTTGTGCATATGCTCGCAGTCTGGGCATTGTGAATGATGATCTCGTGGTGGTTTCCCCGGACGCAGGTTTTGCAAAGAACGCAAGAATGTTTGCTGCCGAGTTGGGTTGTGATTCTGCAATAGGTGACAAGGCAAGAGCCGGCCATGACGAAAATGCAAAGGTGCTCGATATCATAGGTAATGTTGAAGGTAAAAACTGCCTCATAGTGGATGATTTCACCATATCGGGCGGCACACTTGCAGATGTGGCACACGGTCTTAAAGAGCGTGGCGCAAAGAATATATATGCATTCCTTTCACATGTGGTTTTGAGCGAAAAAGGCGTGAAGCGCATTGAGGACAGCCCCATTGAGCTTTTGGTTTCCACGGATACTGTTGAATGTCCCGAAGCTGAAAAATCGTCAAAGATTAAGCTTCTCTCTGCCGCTCCCCTGTTTGCACGTTCCGTAGAACTCATACATGATCATCACTCCATAAGCCATGTATTCTCCGAGGATTTGACACAGCGTTTCTTAAATTGCAGTTTTGATCCCACGGAAACTTTGGACAATTAAGAGTTTTTTAACTGCAATCTCTATATTTTGGTATAAATATCCTGCCACTTGTGAATAATACTGTTATAGTAATTATTCATGGAGGCAGGATATGTTTTTTGAAAGAGCAAAAACAGACGATAAGGATGAAATCTATATGCAAATGGCAGAAGCCAAGCGTGACTATGATAACGCACTGAACAGATTCAATGCAGCACAGACGGAGACGATGATAAATCTTGCGGTATTTGATATGAAAGCCGCCATGAAACGGTTTTGTTTTGTCATGGAAAAGGCAAGGAAACTCGAAACGGAGTGGTGAGGCTGCATTCGTCGGCACAGTGGGTGAGAAGCGGAGCGGTGCAAACGTAGAAAAATGCTGTGTTGCGGATGACGTATGACATAAGGAGACACACGAAAACCGTGCGGTAGAGGATTTGTTTGCCGCACGGTTTTGTGGTAATTAAAAGCTATTTATTTTTTTCAACACAACTTTTAAAGCCGTTCAGATGCAGCTCCCTGTCATATACGACAATAACGTAATCATTCAAGTCGGTTATGTGCATTGACGCTGTATCGGACTGTTCACTGTCCTCACAAACCGCAACGATTTTACACACCTCTTCACGAGTCAGAATGCCTATGAGTTCCAATGAGTCGCAAAAGTTCTTCTCCCAGTCGGGTACTTTGCGCAGAACAAGCGCATAGTATGACATGTCATCAATGTGCAGGAGAGAGTCATAAGAGAAAAGTCGTGTCATTCCCTTATCTTTCAGAAGTTTTATACCCGATGATGAAAAGTTAAACGGACCGTATTCTTTCAGAGCACTGATTACGAGCTGATTAGTGGCAAGCGTGCGTTTCAGCCTGTGAATATCCATGCACAGGACGTCCGTGGAAAAAACCGCTTCGGGAAACACGGTATGTGCATGTATGCCTATGGCGTACACATAGCGCAATGTGCACACATCCTTGCGGCTCATTACTATTCTGTGCAAAAAGGATTTATTACATAACTTCTTTACAGATACATCCAATTGGTATTTGGTGATGTTTTTATATTGAAGGCACAGTAAATCGTACAGTTGCTTGGCGTTTATCAGCTTAAACTGTGTTACAATTCGTATTATATGCAGTTCAAGCGCACCAATGAATTGGTTGCGTTTGAGATAATTAAGTTCCTTATCGCTTATCAAGCTGCGCATAGTATCCGCCCTACACACTTCATCTTCGAATATGGCATAAGGCGACCTCTGTTTAAAAGCCTTATTTTCTGTAAAACTCATTTGGTATCCTCCGCTTTGCGTTCGTATATTCAAACTTTAGTGTAACATAAAACAGACGGCGAACCGACCGTGTGTAACGGAATGACCGTACTGCATTAGTCTGTGCCGGTGGAACTTTCTGAACATTATACTTGTGTGTAAATAGTTAAATTGTTAATTGATATAAACGCATCCGCCGACTGAATGTGCTCTGTATGTTCTCCGACGTCTTTAACTGCGGGTGCAGTTTTATGTGGCAGGGGCAGAAGGACTCGAACCCTCAAGAACGGTTTTGGAGACCGCTATGTTACCATTACATCATGCCCCTAAAACAAATCACCCGTTTATTATAGCATCACTAAATGTATATGTCAACTCTTTTTTGAAAATGAATACCTACGTATACCCTCGTTTTTTTTGATGCATTTTAACTTAGGACGAGCCGTTTTCGCTCAAACATAATATGTGCAATCAAATGTCATGCTGTACACTCTGTTTTCCGCTACAACAAACGAATCCAACAATTTAATACCGCATGGGTTTACTGCACGTTCAAGCTGTAATGTAAAATCAAAATCGGATTTACTGGGTGTGACAACACCGTTCGGGTGATTATGTGCAACAAAAATACCGCACTTTTTGGCATACGGTCTGTGGACGCATACGGATTTAAAATCAATCCCCACCGCATTGGCATTGCCCATACGTTTGAAGTGCCCCAAAACATTCATGGTTTCGTCCACATAAAAGATGTGCACGGTTTCTTCCCTCTCACCCTCAAACAGAATAACCAGTTTTTCCGCAATATCGTACATATTATCAAGTTTTATACCGTTGAAAGAATAATCCGGCATTCGCTTGTATGTGATATTATACATCAACACTATAAATGCTTCCTGTGACTTGGTAAGACCGTTTTTCTTTACAAATCCTCGGACACCCGACTCGGCAAAATCTGAAAAGCTCGGAAATTCGCTGCATACGTCAATGCATTGATTCAGAGTTACGGGGCGACCTCGCATTACGCCATTGAGCATTCTGTGAATCAGGGCGGCATTTCTGTTTATCCTATCCGCCGTTTCCGATTCTATGACGGCAAAACCGTGTCGGATAACTTTATCATCTCTTAATCGGTTCTCATTTGAAACCGTTTCATAATCCGACTCCTTTTCCCGACTTGCCAAATACGCCTCGGAAAAGTACTTCTTGCAATACTCCTCGCCATACAAAGATTTCAGCAAATCATAGAACTCCGTCAGAAATGCAGCGTTTTTACGGTCATGCATTTTTACTTTCCGCTCCTTATCACAAAGACTTTCTGGAAATACGAGTGTTGAATAAAAAAACTAAAAAAGAGGGCAGAGAATTTCCGTCCTCGGCTTTTTTACTCTCACACTTGCCATTGTACACGAAAGACGAGCGCCATTCAAGCATGTATTTGCATGAATGGTATGGGTGAGAACCCGAAGCTATCGGCTTTGAAAAATAAAATGCATATGTTGACACCAAAATATATTATTTTCCCCTTGTAAAAAAGGAAATAATGTGTTATCATGAGATTTGGACTACTCACTTGCGGCGATTTGCCGTCAATCCTGCTGCATTTTTGCAGTCTGCGGCAAGCGTGACCCGTGAGGTGGTTAAAAATTTTTAAGGAGGACATATAAATGTCAGTTATCTCAATGAAGCAGCTGCTGGAAGCAGGTGTACACTTTGGTCATCAGACCCGCCGTTGGAACCCGAAGATGAAAGAATACATCTTTGCAGAGAGAAGCGGTATCTACATCATCGACCTTGCAAAGACAGTAAAAAAGGTTGAAGAAGCATACGATTTCATACGTGAAGTTGCAGTAAGCGGCAGACCCATTCTTTTCGTGGGTACAAAGAAGCAGGCTCAGGAATCAGTTGAGCAGGAAGCACTCCGCTGCGGTATGTACTATGTAAACCAGCGTTGGCTGGGCGGTATGCTCACAAACTACAAGACTATCAATAAGCGTATTGCACGTTTGCGTGAGATAGACCGCATGGAAGCAACAGGCGAGTTCGATATGCGTCCCAAGAAGGAAGTTATAAAACTCAAAGCAGAGCGTGAAAAGCTTGAAAAGAACCTCGGTGGTATTAAAGATATGCCTGAACTTCCCGGTGCACTGTTTGTGGTAGACCCCAGAAAAGAGCATTTGGCAGTACACGAGGCACGCACACTCGGTATACCGATTGTTGCTATTGTTGATACTAACTGTGATCCCGATGAAGTGGATTATGTAATCCCCGGAAACGATGATGCTATCCGTGCCGTAAAACTCATAGCAGGCAGAATGGCAGACGCCGTTTTGGAGGGCAGACAGGGTGAGCAGATGACAGACGTTGTGGCAGAGGATGAGGATGCTGAATCTGTAACAGAAGAAGCAGTGGAAGCTGAAATCCAGGCAGCTGAATAATAATTATTGGAGGTAAATACATATGGCATTTACAGCAAAAGATGTTGCAGCTCTTCGTGAGATGAGCGGTGCAGGCATGATGGACTGCAAAAAGGCACTTGTAGAGTGCGACGGCAATATGGAAAAGGCAATGGACTATCTGCGTGAGAAGAGTCTGGCTGCAAGCGCAAAGAAGGCATCCAGAATCGCAGCAGAGGGTCTGGTTGCATCATACATTACAGAAGACGGTCAGACAGGCGTTATGATAGAGATGAACTGTGAAACCGACTTCGTGGCAAAGAACGATGCATTCAAGGGTCTTGTACTGGATATGGCAAAGCACGTGGCAAAGGCACAGCCCGCTACCGTGGAAGAGATGATGGAGCAGGCATATGTGGGTGACACATCCAAGACGATTGCAACCGTTATTACGGAAGCTGTTGCAAAGATTGGTGAGAAAATCACTATCCGCCGTTTTGTAACATACAATGCAGCAAACGGTTTTGTGGATGCATACATTCATATGAACGGTTCAACAGGTGTTCTGGTTGAGGTGGAGAACATGGAGTACAATGCAGATAACAAGGCAGTTCTTCATGACATAGCAATGCACGCAGCAGCTGCAAAGCCCTCATACATCAGACGTGAGGAAGTGGATTCATCAGAGTTGGAGAAGGAAAAGGAAATTCTCCGTGCACAGGCACTGAATGAGGGCAAGCCCGAGAAGATAGTTGAAAAGATGGTTGAAGGCAGAATCAACAAATTCTATGAAGAAATCTGTCTCAATGAGCAGGCTTTCGTTAAGGACACCAGCATGAAGATTGAGCAGTACCTCACAGGTGCAGCAGCAGGTGCAAAGCTCGTTCGCTTCACTCTCTACATCATGGGTGAAGGTCTCCAAAAGAGAGAGGACAACTTCGCTGAGGAAGTTATGAGCCAGGTTAAGTAAGTTAAAAAAAGAGACATTCTTTTGAGGGAAAACCATTCGTTTGAGAGTGGTTTTCTTTTTTTTAGAACAATTTACGGATGTCACCTGAACTCAATCAAATAAAACCCCCTTTCTTCTCAATCGAAAAGAAAGGGGTTACGCTTGAATATTATATTAGAGTTTATTATTTGTCTGCCTTTTCTGCTGTGGGGTAGTAGAAGTCGTCACCGGGGATTTTGCCGCCCACGCTCTTTTTGTTTGCCTCAAAGAGGACTTCAAACATACCGTCTGCCGTTTCCTGCATGTCCTCACCCGTGATGAAAACTATGTTGCAGTTGGGGATTGCTTTCTTTGCAAGTGCTGCCTTTGCTATGATTTCATATTTTGCTATGAGTTCGGGTGCTTCCTCGTCCTCATTTACGAATGCAACGCTCTTTTCATAATCGCTCATGAAAGTTTCTATGAGTTCGGGGTTTTCTTCCACGAAATCGCGCCTTGCAACTATACAACCCTGTGCAAGCTGTGCGTCTGAAACCTTTTCCCATTCCTCTGTGAGATTAAGTGCGATGCGAAGATCTTTATTCTTTGCCATGGTTGCGGTAACATTGGGTTCGGGGAGCATTCCTATATCTGCTTTGCCCTCTGCCATGAGTGTTGCAAGCTCCGAATGGTCTGCTATGTATTCCACTTCCACATCGTCCAAACCGTTCTCTTCCAATATGTAGTTCAGAATATACTCGGGAGTGGAAGCCTGACCTGTGGCATAAATCTTCTTGCCTGCCAAGTCTTCAATGCTTTCGATGGAATCGCCGTTTTCAAGCACATAGAGCACGCCGAGTGTGTTCACGGCGAGCATTTGCAGGTCGCCTTCGAGCTTGTTATACAGTGTTGCTGCCAAATTTATGGGAACTGCTGCAATATCCGTGCTGCCTGCCACAATGGATGATACCACATCTTCGGGCGCCGTGGTGAGAGAAATATTATATTCGCCTTCGCCTCTGTTATCCATCAGATATGCCATGCCCATGCCCGTGGGGCCTTTGAGTGCCATAACATTGGGTACGATAAGCTCATCATTGTCCGAGTGTACAGCGTCTGAAAATGCAAGTTCGCCGTCCGATGTTACGGGCTTATCCGTGTTATTATCGGTGTTGTCACACGCTGCAATGCAAAGTGCAAATGCCATGCAAAGCATTGCCGCTATGATTTTCTTAATTGTGTTTTTCATGATATACCTCCAAAAAAGTTTTTATATAACAGTGATTCTAATCACCGTTTTGCAAATAAACAGTTTTGCCGTCCCTGCGTATGAGCGAGCGTGCTTCCAACTTATCAAACGCTCTGTACAGCGATGCACGACCCATAGAAAGGACTTCCGCCAAATATGAATAGCTCTGCGATATATGAATAACGCCATCGTTTGCATTATTTATGAGGAAACAAAGAAGTTTATCCTCCGTGCTTTGCTCTGCAAACATCTGCATTCGCCCTGCTAAAAAGCGGATGCGTCCGACCAGATACCCGAGGTAATTTTTCAAAACCGTATCATTGTGAAGCAATTCCAGAAGCTGAAACTCGTCTAACTCTGCGGTTTTGCATTCGCCTTTTGACACCACATATGTCACCGTATTTTCGCCATTTTCGCAAAACAGCGAAGCTGCACCGCAAACATCCCCTGCGCTCAACACATTCACGGGTATGTCTCTGTCCTTCACCGTCTGATACACACTTGCGTGACCGCCGATGAGTATTATGAGGCGTTTCTTTGAACTGTTGCGACCCATAACTTCCTCGCCGTCTGCATATGTACGCTCACTGAAACAGCCGTTTTCCATTATGGCATCCAGTTCCGCCGCACTCAAAGACTGCATAAAAAATGATGAAGCTATTATATCTCGTTCGGTTTTGTTCATATATCCTCCGCTTGTCTCATATGAGACAGTTTTATTTTAACACAACACCGTGTGCTTGTAAAGGTGTGCGAAAAATATATTTATGTGGTGAGCAAGCCGCCGACCGATATTATGTGTTGGTTGACATAATATGCGCCTGTGTTTATAATAAATTAAGGTATTGGGTGTAATGTTGTCCGTTTATGGGAGGATAGCGCATTTTTTACCGAAATCTAAGGAGTATAAGGAAATGTTAAAAAATACAGCAGCACGTTTTGCACTGGCATTAGTAATCATATCAATGCTCATCATTCCCTCATGCAGTAAAAAACCGCAGTACAACGGTTACGGGACATCGTTGGATGTGGATGTGTCATCAGAGGTTTTGACGCATGTACCGCAAACATCCCCTACGGCATCCGACGTTGTATCGTCGTCTGAAGTTGTAGAGCCGGGCAGTGATACCACCTCATCCGAAGCAGGTTTTGTGACATTGAAACACGGTGATGACAGCGATACCGTGCTTGCACTGCAAGTCAGACTTGCTGAACTTAAATATCTGACGGCAGAACCTACGGGCTATTACGGTGACGGTACGGTTGCAGCGGTTTCGGCGTTCCAAGGCGACAACGGTTTGCCTGTCACGGGTGAAACGGACGAGACCACATATAACGCCATATTTGCAGATGATGCAAAGCCGTGTGCGCTTGCCCTTGCAGGTATTGTAATAGGCATAGACCCGGGGCATCAGGCGCATTCCAATCACGAAGAAGAACCTGTGTCGCCCGATTCGGATGTTATGGGCAGAAAAGCCTCATCGGGAATACGAGGTACACAGACGGGTACACCCGAATATGAGATAGTACTGTCGGTGGGACTTATTTTGAGAGATATGTTGGAGGCACAAGGCGCAACGGTTATAATGACCCGAGAGACCAATGATGTGGATATTTCAAGCATAGCACGAGCAAGAATATTCAATGAAAATGAAGCGGATTATGTATTGCGCCTGCATTGCAGCGGTGCAGATGATGTGAGTTTGCAGGGAGCCACGATGCTTATACCGTCACAAAACCCGTTCCATGCGGATTGCGAGAGGGCGGCAGGGCTGCTTCTGGACGCATTCTGTGATGAAACGGGCGCACGCCGACTCGGTGTGGTGGCACGTGATGACCAGACGTGCTTCAACTGGTGTGAACGCATGATTATGAGCCTTGAACTGGGACATCTTTCAAATGCCGAGGAGGAGCAAAAACTCATAAATTCGGAATATCAAAAGACTATGGCACGGGGTATTTTGAACGGAATACTGGCATACTATGTGTATTGATGCTTTTGAGCGGAAAAATATATTCATTTTTGCAATTAAACACTTGCAAAGGCAGAAATACTTTTGTATAATACGACTTGTAAAATCAATTCTTTTTTGGAGGTTTTATTATGATACCAACAGATCGTAAGTACACACGTGAACACGAGTGGATTCTCATCGAAGACGGCATTGCAAAAATCGGCATTACAGACCATGCACAGGCAGAGCTGGGTGACATCGTTTATGTGGAGCTTCCCGAAGTGGGTGACAGCTTTGCATGTGGCGACGCCATTGCAACAGTAGAAAGTGTAAAGGCTGCATCGGGCATATACACAGTAGTTGCAGGTGAAGTGGTGGAAGTAAACGAAGAATTGGCAGATGCTCCCGAGAAGATTAACGAGGACGCATATGAAACATTCATCGTTGCAGTAAAAGTTTCAGAGATCACAGAGTCTGAACTTATAAGTGCAGAGGAGTATGAAGACTTCATCGCACAGGAGGCATAATAAATGAAAAGCTACGTTCCTAACACCATAAGCGAACGTGAGGAAATGTTAAAGGTCGTCGGCGTAAACACAATGGACGACCTTTTTTCGGATGTTCCGGAGGATATGCGTCTGAAAGCAGGACTTGCACTCCATGACGGAATGAGCGAAATAGAAGTTCGCCGTGAGTTTTTAAGGCTTGCAAAGATGAACAACACCGACTTGCATATTTTCCGAGGTGCAGGTTCATATAACCATTACATCCCCTCATGTATTCCCCAACTTCTTTCCAGAAGTGAGTTTTATACGGCATACACACCCTATCAGGCAGAGATGAGCCAGGGTATGCTTCAATCCATATTTGAATATCAGACATTCATTTGCCGCCTTACGGGAATGGATGTCAGCAATGCTTCCGTGTATGACGGTGCAACGGCAGCGGCTGAGGCTGTAAGCATGATGTTCCAGATAGGCAGAAAAAAGAAAAAGAAAGTTCTCCTTTCAGGCGGACTTCACCACGAGATAATAGAGGCAGTAAAGACATATGCTCACTGCTTGGACATAGAAGTGGTTATCGTGCCGCTGAACGAGAAGGGCACTACGGATGTTGAGAAAATATCTGAACTTGCAGACGGAGCTTCGGGCATCATAGTACAGAACCCGAACTTTTACGGTTGCATAGAGGACATGCAGGCAGCATCGGATGCAATCCATGCACAGGGCGGAATCTTCACGGCGTATGTGAACCCCATGTCACTCGGCGCATTGAAGCGTCCCTGCGATTACAATGCGGACATAGCAATAGGTGATGCACAGCCCTTGGGTATGCCCATGTCATTTGGCGGCCCGTATGCAGGATTTATGGCATGTAAGAAGGATTACACACGCATGATTCCCGGAAGAATAACGGGCGAAACCCGTGACAGTGAAGGAAACCGTGCATATGTACTCACGCTCCAAGCCAGAGAACAGCATATAAAGCGTCAGCTCGCATCCAGCAATATCTGTTCAAACCAAATGCTCTGTGCTATAACGGCAAGCATTTACCTCGCTTGCATGGGACCTGTGGGCATGAGAGAAGTGGCAATGCAGAACATACAAAAGGCACATTACTTAGCAGACGGTCTTACACAGAACAAACATGCAAAGTTGCGCTACAATGCACCTTTCTACAACGAGTTTGTGATAGATACGGATAAGAACCCCGAAGTTATAAATGCAGTTTTGAAGTCCAAAGGCTTCATGGGCGGACTTCCCTTGGGCAGAGTAATACCCGGTGACAAGACGGGAATGCTCTGGTGTGCAACGGAAATGAACAGCCGTGAAGAGATAGACGCACTTATCTGTGCATTTGAGGAGGCGGTAAAATGAGAGAAGCATATAAACTGATTTTTGAACGCAGCATACAGGGACACAAAGGATACGATCTCCCTGCTCTTGATGTTCCTCAGATGGACAAACTCATACCCGACGAGTACCTTGCAGATGCAGACCTCGAACTCCCCGAAATAGCAGAGATTGACCTCGTGCGTCATTACACCAATCTTTCAAGACGCAATTTCGGTGTGGACAACGGTTTTTATCCCTTGGGGTCATGTACCATGAAGTACAACCCGAAGATAAATGAGGAGATGCCCGCATTGTTTAATAATCTCCACCCGTATGCGGATGCAGATACCGTGAACGGTGCTTTGGAACTCATGTTGAATGTGGATAAAATGCTCTCGGAGATAACGGGAATGGCAAAATGCACGCTTTCTCCCGCAGCAGGTGCGCACGGTGAGCTTACGGGTCTTATGATTATCAGAAAGTACCACGAAACACGTGAGGATTATGATCGCAAGACCATCATAGTCCCCGATGCGGCTCACGGCACAAACCCCGCTTCCGCTTCCATGGCAGGTTTCAAGATCAAGGAGATAAAGAGTGCGCCCGACGGCGGCGTAGATTTAGATGCACTCCGTGCAGCAGTGGGTCCCGATACAGCAGGACTCATGCTCACAAACCCCTCTACTCTCGGACTTTTTGAGCGCAACATAAAAGAAGTGGCTCAGATAGTACATGATGCAGGCGGCTTGCTTTATTATGACGGCGCAAACTTAAACGCTGTTATGGGCGTGGTTCGTCCGGGCGATATGGGTTTTGACGTGTTGCATATGAATCTGCATAAGACTTTCTCCACACCTCACGGCGGTGGCGGCCCGGGTTCGGGTCCTGTGGCAGTAAAGGCTGAGCTTATTCCTTACCTTCCTACACCCGTTGTATTTGAAAACGAGTGTTGCGGCGGCGTGAAACTGGATTATGACAGACCTCTTTCCATAGGCAGAGTAAAGAACTTTTACGGCAACTTCGGCGTCATAGTAAAGGCATATGCATACCTGCTTTCATTGGGCAGAGGTGTGCGTGAGGCAAGCCAGAATGCAGTTTTGAACGCAAACTACATCCGTGTGAAACTGAAAGATGTGTACGATATACCGTATGACAGAATCTGTATGCACGAGTTTGTATGCGCTCCCACAAAGGAAATGATTGAAAAGGGCGTTGTGACAAACGACATTGCAAAGGCACTCATAGACAGAGGCTATCATCCCCCCACGGTTCACTTCCCGCTCATAGTGCATGAAGCCATCATGATAGAGCCTACGGAAACAGAGAGCCGTGAAACATTGGACGAATTTATACAGGCTATGCGCGACATTGCAAAGGACGCAATAGAGAACCCCGACAAGGTTCACGCAGCTCCCGTTACCACACCCGTCGGCAGACCCGACGATGTGGGTGCAGCAAAGAATCCCATAGTAAAATTCTGATTTCACATGTGTAAAGAGGGTGTGCTTTCATACGGAAGGCACGCCTTTTTTTTGCGTCTTTTCTCCGCAACACCGTGCGAAAAATATCCGTTCGGGGTGTACGGTGTTGACTCCTCCCTATATTATTTTTTATGTGCGATATTTGGTTATAAAAACTCCTTTACTAAAATGGAACAATATGGTATGATGTATAAGGGTGATTAGAATGAAATATTTTATTTCCTGTTCCACGGCGGACCATGGAAAAATCAAAGCACTGGACGACCTGCTCACCGGCATAGGACATTCATGTATGCTCAGGTGGTGGGACACTGCATACGGCAAGGGCGAAGAAGCTTTTGAACTTGCTTTCAAACGCACACAGGCAGCGGAAAATTCCGAGCTTTTCATATGCCTTTTGCCGTTGACTCAGACGGCTTCCATAGAGCTTGGCACGGCGCTTGCAAGCAGGTACGGCAAGCGTATAAT
>JAFSHG010000061.1 GCA_017440405.1 Clostridia bacterium | reverse complement strand
TGCCTGTGCCACAAACCAAACGCCGCCGTTTAATGACATGGCGAGCATGTTGCTTCCAAATACAAAGAACATGGCAAAGAAAGCAGATGCAAGCTCAGACGTTTTGCATTTTCTGAGTATCTTATACACTAAAAGTACGGTGATTATGCACACCAGAGCCATTATGAGATTATTCGGTACATCAGAGCCGAAAATCAGCACAAACGGCAACATCACCACGGACGGAAACGGAGGAAAGGATACATAATAGTTATCTTCAAAAATTGCAAGCTCCAAATGAGAGTAATTTTTATCCAGACACACTTCACCCCGAAGCCATGCCTGTGCTTGAAGCTCATAGCTGTTCCAATTGCTCTGACCTAAGATAGAACTTCCGCATAAGTCGTGCATGAGGATAAGCAAGAGCAAAGATATGATAACCATGCATATTATATTTTTAATATCGGACAGGTTGTTTTTTGTTTTCAAGATTTCCTCACCGCCTTTCGGTGTATATTTTACTATACAAACCAAGAAACGGCAAGTGACTGCACATTAAAGCAGTATAATCTTCTGCAAGAGAGCAAAAAGGGCGGTATTATCCGCCCTAAGGTTTACTGCATATAAATTTTTCACGCCCTGCCGTCATCAACCGCGCACGATATCGCCCAATTTACCGAACGTATTCTTAACGGGCGGAATGATGTATATCACAAAGCAAATCACGGTGTCCACGCAAATAGAGAGAGCGTTGTATATGAGCGAATATGCCCACGGATTCATGCCCTCGGGAGCCCACTGTGCAAAGAATACCGCACCCGATATCACTGAACACAACATTCTTGCAAGGCCTGCTATGAGTATGCCCAAGGGGGCAGTTTTCTTTTCTGAAAACAGTGATGCAATGCCAAGGGCGGTGAATGCCAGTATGTAGTCGAGTGCAAACTGAATGGGGTGATAGAACTCCACGCCTTGAATCATCTGCAAAAGTCCGTATGCAAATGCCGCACCGAAACCGTAGTAAGGGCCTGCCCAAATTCCGTACATCATAATGGGCAACATGCTGCAAAGCGTGACCGCACCGCCAAAGGGCATACGGAAAATTTTAATGTAGCTGAGTGCAAAAGAAAGTGCAAGACACATGCCGCCAAACACCACGCCACGCAAAGGTGGTATACGCTTTTTTGTGGTGGAGTCGGGCGCATTGCCTTTTTTCATCAACACAAAGAGGGCAACGGCAAGTGCTGCAAAGATGACTGCTGCGCCTATGAAGATGATAAGGTCTGCGCCTTCAAGCGAAGCCATTTCTTCAATGAGGCTGAATGCTACATCATTTCCTTCCGCCTTTGCGCTTGCGGCAAGGGGAAGTGTGAGAGCAGCGAGTGTTGCTGCAAGAGTTGTTTTTTTCATGATTACTCTCCTTTATATTTTTTTGAATAACCACCGAAAAACAAATAAAAAGTCCGTCTTTTCGTAAGACGGACGAATCGCATGTGAATGCAATGTATTTTGTCCGTTTCCCTACGTCGGTATTGTCCGAATCAGGTTATGAGGGTCTTATGTCTCAGCTCAAAATCATGAGCACCCCTAACGGTTGTTATTCATTTACGGTGTTATTATAATATCATTGTCCTTTTTTGTCAACTGCATTTTTGCTCAAAAACGACCTCATGGCATAAAGAGTACATTTCGGTGCAATGCGACAAGAGCATTATAAGTATTTAATGTTTTCAATGGTATACTCGCATTTTTCTTTGTTGAAGTCAAATTCAAGCATTACATCGGTAAAATGACCTGCATGATATGCACCAAATGTAAGTTTCGCATACATGTGAAGTTTCCCCGATTTTTCATCCGCCTTTTCAAATATTAACTCCTCCAAATACGGCTCATTTTCTCCGTTTTTATCGAATTCGGAAAAAGGCTGCATTTGCAATTCCTCAAATAATTCTTTATCCACCTTGAACTTCTTTGGCTCAAATCCGTTTGGAATCAGGGTAAATTCATCATCTATGTTCGTATCCCATTCTATATCAAACATGCCGTCATAGCAAAGATGTTCGTGATTATCACAGTATGGAAAATCTACCTTTTTCAACTCGCTTCCGTTAAAGTACGCAGCATAAACACCGTTGTACTGTCCGTGTCCCAATTCATTTATGTACATAATAACATAGTCATCGGAATCCAGCGGTATTGCAAAAAACTGTGAGTCTATGTCCTCCTGAATGTCTTTGAATGTTACACCCGATATAAAGTCATTGTCTTTCCCGTACACATCAATGTGTCCCTTAATACTTTCATTTTCATCATCCGCTTTCGTATGGCGGAGTGTGAATTTATAGTTTTCCGTGCTGTATTCTGCAACACCGAAAGTTTCGCCGTAAACTGCTTCCTCAGATTTATTGATTTGCACATCAATGGTATCCGATGCTATGGATGTTGTCATACCCGAAACCGTCGAACTGTCGGATTTTCTTGTATCCGTCTCTTTTGCACATGATGCAAGTGCCGCAAGAAGAATAAGCACCGACGCAAGTAAAAATATTATTTTTACTTTATACATTGTTTTCTACCTCCCTCTGTCAATAAATTGCAAGTCTTTGTATTTTGCAGGCTTGTTATGGTTCCCCCATGACTTGTAACATAGCCGCACTTTAACAAATTATAACACATGGAATATCAAAGATGCAATACGGTGTTGACTGCAAAAAACAAAATTACTTCATAGCATCACGCATAACACAATTCTTTCGCACAGAAAACGCAGCCCTGTACTCCCCCATATTAGAATTGCCTCAGAAAGAAGGTGACGGTTATGAAAAGACGAAAAAAGAGATTGAGAAGAAACGGACTGCTGCTTGCATGTGTGATTTTATTTGCGCTCGTGCTTGTTGCATTCGGTATAGCTTTTCAGTCTGCAAACACAAGCTTTACTCATGAAAATCATAAAAATTCGGATACAGCATTTTCCCACGATACCCGAGTCAGTTCTCATGAAGCACTGCCCCAAACGCTTGCACAAAAGCTGAATTTGAACGAGCATGATATGAAAAATTTAGTGTTGATAAACTTTGAAAATGAAGTCCCGAATGAGCCCGACACACTCTGCTACATCTCTCAACTCATAAGCCGTGATATATGCGAATACGACGAAAGTATGCTTGCTGTTCGTGAAGCGGGCGAAGCACTTTCACGCATGTTGAATGACGGATGTACGCAGGGTCACGGGAAATTCATCTTAAACAGTGCATTTCGCTCATACGAAGCACAAAAGCGTATATGGGACGAGCGTTTGGCACATGACAGCGACTACGGCAAAAATCCGTATGAATCCCCCGTGCGTGCCATGCCGCCCGGGAAAAGCGAACACGAAACGGGACTTGCATTTGACATTTTAACGGTGGAGCATCCTTTTGCAAATAATTGGTTCGGCACATTTGATGACGGGACTTGGCTTGCGCAGAATTGTCACCTGTACGGCTTCATATTGCGATACCCCGAAGATAAGACACACATCACGGGGGTACAATACGAGCCGTGGCATTTCAGATATGTGGGGGTGAAAGCGGCAACATATATGAGTGAAAACAATCTGTGTTTGGAGGAGTTTATAAAAATACTGCATACGGCACAGTGAGCGGCGGAATACCCTATGAGTACATCAGTTTTGTCAAAATCACGGAGGCGGCTATTCCTGCCACCGCACTTATGAGCGCAGCGGGTACGGCGTGACGTGTTTTCTTCACGCCGATTGAGCCGAAATACAGCGTCACGGTGTAAAATACGGTTTCAGTGGAACCGAGCATGACGGATGCCATAAAGCCTTGATATGAGTCAACACCGACTGTTTTATACACATCTCCCAAAAGTGCGATTGCGGCACTACCCGAAAATGGTCGGAGCATTATGAGCGTCATGAGTTCATCGGGTATGCCGAAAAAGCTCATAACGGGCGAGAGCAGCTTCTCAATCACAAAAAGTGCGCCCGAATCACGAAAAATATTGAGCGCACACAGCATGGCAGCCATGTAGGGCAAAATTTGGAGCATTAGCGGCAAAGCGGACTTTGCACCCCGTATAAATGAATCATACACACCCGTCCCCATAAAGAGTGAGGAAAGTATGAGAAAGAGCAATAGTATCGGTATAAAAAGATGCATCACATTACCTTTTCAAGCAACTTGCAGGACAAAACCGCACAAACAAACACAACGACCGAACAAATGGCGGTAGGAAGCACTATGCTGTACGGTGCTTGCGACCCTGCAGCCGTGCGTAACGCCAAAACGGAAGTGGGCAAAAGTTCGGGTGCAGCGGCATTTACGGCTATAAACATGCACATGCTGTTTGTGGCAATATGCTTTTTACTATTTGTCTTTTGCATTTCTTTCATAGCTTCAATGCCAAACGGAGTGGCAGCACTGCCCATGCCAAAGAAATTTGCGGCCATATTAAGCGTTATAGGTGCTATTGCCTCATCGTCCGCATTCGGGAAAAGCTTACCCATGACGGGTCTTATCTTTCTTGCAAGCACATTTATAACGCCCATGTCACGGGCTACTTCCATTATCCCCATCCACATCATGTATGCACCCAAAAGACTTACGCACAGTGTCACCGCCTCGCCGCAACCTGCTATCATGGAGTCCAAGAGCATATCCCCCTGACCCGTTATGATACCTGATAAAAGTCCCATGAGTATCATAACGGCCCACACCGCATTCATCATAAAAACACACCCCTTGCAATCATATTCATAGTAGAATATGTAAGACAAGGGGTGGTTATGTTCGTTAAATATGATATTTTATCTGATGAAATCGGGTTCGGGGAATTCTGCGTCCGAATCTATGGTAACCGACTCTATTACAATCTCCTGCAACGGAACATCATTTTCGGTTTGCATGGCATTTATCTTATCCAACACATCAAAGCCGTCCGTCACCATACCGAAAGCCGCATAATTTCCGTCAAGCTGAGCTGCTGTTGCATCGTTTGTGCAGATAAAAATCTGTGTGGAAGCACCGTTGAAACTTGTAGGACGAGCCCAAGACAGCGTACCTTTTACATGTTTCACATCGTTTTCTATACCGTTTGCCGCAAACTCGCCCACAATGGTGTAATCAAAATCCGTGGTCCTTTCCACATACCCCGTTTCATACGCACCTGCCTGTATGACAAAGTCGTTCACCAGTCTGTGCACCACGATACCGTCATAAAATCCTTTTTTTGCAAGATAAATGAAGTTCAAAGTACTCTGCTGCGCCCTCTTTGGATATACCTCAAACTTTACCGTGCCAAAGTCTTTGAACACTATACTGCCCGTTACTATCTCAGCATTTGCAGAAGCATTATCTCCGTCTTTTGCACCGTCACATGCTGTAAATGACAGCATCATGGCGATACACAACACCGCTATTAAAATCTTTTTCATGAAAAAAATCACTCCATTTTATTTTTTACCATTTTAGCACCGCACCGTTTTTTTGTCAAGGTTGCGGCAGTCGCCTAAAAAAAGGACGGTCGTAAAGGGAGGTGGCACACGAAGTGTGACGGTGGGATTGTTGCACATTGGCACACGGCTGTCTTTCTTTACGTGCTTCTTTGATCTATCATTTTTCCTGACAAGCACTTCATTTGCGGACACAAAAAAGAATGCGGCACCCCTTTCGAGATATACCGTATTCTTTCAAATCTGTACTCTTTGCGTCTTTCCCATTTAATATTTAAGCTTATTCAGATTGAAAAGCTGTATCATAGAACTCGTCCACGCCAAGTACTATGGCAGCGGCTAATTTCTTTTGATATTCGGGGTTTGTGAGCTGAGCCTCTTCCTTTTGGTTTGTGAGGAAGCCGCACTCTATGAGTACGGAATAACGCATAAACTTTGTGAGTTGATGCCCAAACTGTTTCACGCCCCTCGTGGGTGAAGCTCCTTCTATGTTCTGCAATGCTCTTTCTATGCACTCGGCAAGTTTTACCGATTCGGGCTTCACCTGATTATAATAAACCTCAGCTCCGCATGTGGATTCGTTTTCAAAAGCATTCTGATGTATGGAGATGAAAATATCCGCTCCGCTCCACTGTATCATTGCCTCTCGTGCCATCATGTCGTCATTTTTACCTGCACCCAGAGCATTCGCGTCCGTGCGTGTCATCAAAACCACATACCCCTTTGCTTCGAGCTGTGCTTTTAACTCATTCGTAATCTGTAAGTTTATCTCGCTTTCATATATGCCCGTCCACTTTCCCGCAGTACCCGGGTCAAATCCGCCATGCCCTGCATCCAACAAGACAATGCGTTGTTTCTCCGTGGGAGTTTCCGTGGGCTTTTGTGTATTCTGTACCTGTGCATTTGGCTGTTTCGGGACTGTGCTTGCGGTCTTTGCCATTGCAAAATGTGTTGTACAGAACATGACAGAACCCAGTATGGATATTATGAGCGCAGCAACCACCACGAGTTTTATCGCAAAAGCAATAAAACTCCTGTCCACATCACGATTTATATCTGTGAAAGCGGCTATCTCCGTGGTATCTTCTGTTATTTTTATACTTGTCATTATAAAAACCTTCTTAAATTTAAGCATTTAATGCTGTCGCCTGTTCTATTTTAGCAAAAAGAGGGGGACTTTGTAAAGGGGTTTTCGCTGTAAAATTATGATATGTTGTTTATACATTTACAAATCCCTGTCCACATGAAATTACATCGCTTCATGCCCAACAAAAACAGAGGATGAGACGAAAAACTCTCACCCTCCGCATCACACAAAAAAATATAATTTCAGCTCAGTTTAGCCAATCCCAACTTCAACCTGCGCATGGATTCCTCACGCCCGAGAAGTACCGCTATTTCTATCGCTCCGCCCGGCGTAACCTGTTTCCCTGCAAGTGCAATTCTCACGGGCCAGAGAAGAGTGCCGTTTTTCATCTCATGCCCTGCCGCATAATTCATGAGCGTGTCGTGTATGCTGCTCTCGTTCCACTCGGGGATACTCTCTATAACGGGAATAACATCCGTCAGAATATCACGACTTATCTGCTCATTCGTTTTTGACTTCTTGTTTGTGAAAAGCTCGGTGCTGTAACTCTCATCCAACTTTGATAAAAAGTCTGTCATATCGGGAATATCAGAGAAAACTTCCACACGCTGTCCCAGTATCTTATACAAAACCGATGTGTCCATATGCGCAATGCCACTCTTTTCATACCATTCCATGGCGTGGCGTGTGAATGCAGCCTCATCCAATTCCCTTATGTATTCTGAATTTAACCAGCGCAATTTTATCGGGTCAAATATTGCAGGCGACTTGGACATGCCTTTCACGGAAAATGCCTTTGCAAGCTCCTCCAGCGTAAATTTTTCTCTCTCATCACCCGGGTTCCAACCCAAAAGTGCAATGTAATTCACAATGGCTTCCATCATATATCCCTTTGATGTGAAATCCTCATACGATGCATCGCCGTCACGCTTTGAAAGTTTGTGTTGCGCATCACGCATAACGGGGGTCATGTGTATATACTTCGGAATCTCCCAACCAAATGCTTCATAGAGTAAATTGTACTTCGGTGTTGAGGACAAATATTCCATCCCTCGCATTACATGGCTTATGCCCATGGTATGGTCATCTATTACGTTTGCAAAATTGTATGTGGGCATACCGTCCGCTTTTATAAGTACACTATCATCCAACTCCGAATTGTCCACCGTGATTTCACCGAAAATCTCGTCCGTGAATGAAGTTTTGCCCTCAGTGGGTACGTTTTGTCTTATCACATACGGTATGCCTGCACGCAGTTTTTCCTGTATCTCCGTCTCACTAAGATGCATACAGTGCTTGTCATACTTGAATGTTTCGCCCCTCTCCTGTGCCGCACTTCTGCGCTCGTCCAATTCTTCTTTTGTACAGAAGCAACGGTATGCATGTCCGCTCTTTATGAGCTGCTCTGCATACGGCAAGTACATGGGCTTTCTTTCGCTCTGCACATACGGGCCGAAATCTCCACCCACATCGGGGCCTTCATCCCAGTTCATGCCCACTTCTTTCAAAACTCTGTATATGAGGTCTACCGCACCCTCCACATATCTTTCACGGTCGGTATCTTCTATTCGCAATATGAAAGTGCCGTCGTTTGCACGGGCAAAGAGGTATGCGTACAAGGCAGAACGCAAATTTCCTATGTGCATATATCCCGTGGGTGACGGAGCAAATCTTGTCCTGACTTTTTTTGTTCCGTTCATGTTGTTTTCCATTATGTCCTCCAAATTATAATAATTCACAAAGAATCATATTCTGTAAATCCAGTCCTCTGTCCGTGAGATAAAACCTCTCGTTCTTCACATACAAGGACTTTTCCACACGCTCCAACCTTTCTCCAAAAACAGTGTCAAACTTTTCAGAGAATCTGTCCTCAAAATCAGACAATAAAAATCCGTCCGTCTTTCTCAATCCCAACATCACATACTCTGCCTGTGCGTCATATCCCCATAAGTGTTCTCTACGCACTATGGGCAAACGCCCCTCACGCACCGCACTCACATAATCGCCTATGGATGAAAAGTTCTCATATCGTGTCCAAACTCCCCTCTCCCACACGGCAGAATGGGCATTTGCACCCAAGCCTATGTATTCGTCCGAGTTCCAGTATATGAGGTTATGTCTGCATTCCATATCCTGTTTTGCATAGTTTGATATCTCGTACCGCCTGTATCCTGCACTTTCAAGCTTCTTTTGGCAAAGCGTATGCATCTCGTATTCCGTATCCTCATCGGGCAACGCAATGCTGCCACACATGAGCGATGAATAAAGCGGTGTATTTTCCTCCACTATGAGCGAATAAGCCGACACATGTGCAAGACGCATCTCACACACGGCGGAGATGGTTTCTGCAAGTTCACTTATGCTTTGCGACGGCAGCCCGTACATGATATCCGCATTTATGTTTGAAAAACCTGCCCGTTTTGCGTGCTCTATGCTCTGTATAAAGTCAGAAAAAGTATGTATTCTGGATATTGCTTTGAGCAACCTGTCGCTTGCACTTTGCAGTCCGAAACTCAACCTGTTTATCCCGCACTCGGAATATGCATTCAACTTTTCCGAGTCCACCGCACCCGGATTACACTCCACGGTTATTTCCGCATCAACACAAATATTAAAGCTGTCACGCAGCGCACACATTATTCGCTTTGTCTGAGCGGGAAGCAAGATGCATGGAGTTCCGCCGCCTAAAAATACTGTGTTTATAGCCCTGTCACGGTATATCTCACCTGCCATGCGTATCTCGCATATGAGGGATTGTACATATTCTTCTCTCACTGTTTGGTCACACACATATGACACAAAATCACAGTAGGAGCACTTATGTACGCAAAACGGAATATGTATGTACAGCCCCGTCATCAATTTATCCTGAGTACGCTCATGAAAGCGTCGCTCGGCAGTGCCACCGTACCCACTTGTCTCATGCGCTTTTTACCCTCTTTTTGCTTTTCAAGCAGTTTTTTCTTTCTGGTAATATCGCCGCCGTAGCACTTTGCAAGCACATCTTTGCGTACCGCTTTTACTGTTTCACGGGCTATTATCTTTCCGCCTATTGCCGCTTGAATGGGTATTTCAAACTGCTGACGGGGGATTACATCTTTCAATTTTTCTGCCACGGCACGACCTTTATTATACGCCTTGGTCTTGTGAACAATGGTGGAAAGGGCATCGCACATATCGCCGTTTAAGAGAAAGTCGAGTTTCACCAGATCAGAACGCACATACTCTTTGAACTCGTAATCGAACGATGCATAACCTCTGCTCCTTGATTTTAACTGGTCAAAGAAGTCGTAGATTATCTCGTTCAAAGGTATCTCGTACTGCAAGTTTACACGGGTTTCCTCTATGTACGTCATGTCTATAAATACGCCACGGCGTTCCTGACACAATTCCATAATGGTACCCACATAGTCTTTGGGGGTCATTATATTTGCAGTAACCACGGGCTCGGACATGTAATCAATCTCCGTAACGGACGGCAGGTTTGTGGGGTTATCAATAGCTATTTCCTCACCGTCAAACTTTGTTATTTTGTACACAACACTCGGTACAGTGGTCACGAGGTCCAAATCAAACTCCCTCTCCAATCGCTCCGATATGATTTCCATGTGCAAAAGTCCCAAAAAACCGCAACGGAAGCCAAATCCGAGTGCCACGGACGTTTCGGGTTCAAATGAGAGTGATGCATCGTTTAGTGCCAATTTTTCCAGCGATTCACGCAAATCGTCATAATGCGCACCGTCGGCAGGGTATATGCCGCAAAAAACCATGGGCATTGCCTGTTTATAACCGGGAAGCGGCTCTTTTGTGGGATTATCCGCATCGGTGAGCGTGTCGCCCACCTTGGTTTCCGCCACGCTCTTTATGGAAGCGGATATGTATCCCACCTCACCTGCACTCAAATCCGACGTGGGCGAAAGTGACGGGGTAAAAATACCGACTTCCGTAACTTCAAATGTGTTTCCCGTCGCCATGGACTTTATGGTCATGCCCTTTTTCACGCTGCCGTCCACCACACGCACAAAGCTGAGTGCTCCCTTATAATTGTCGTACACACAGTCAAATATGAGTGCCTTAAAAGGTGCATTCTCATCGCCCTTGGGTGCAGGAACGCCTTCCACTATCATAGAGAGTACCTGCTGCACATTCTGTCCCGTCTTTGCACTTATCTGCGGTGCATCTTCGGCAGGAATGCCTATGACATCTTCTATCTCATGTATTGCGTTTTCGGGAGAGGCACTCGGCAAGTCTATTTTATTTATGACGGGAAGTATCTCCAAATCATTGTCCACCGCCAAATAGCAGTTTGCAAGCGTCTGCGCCTCAATGCCCTGTGTGGCATCCACAATGAGTATTGCCCCCTCACACGCTGCCAAGCTTCGTGACACTTCATATGTGAAGTCCACATGCCCCGGAGTATCTATCAGGTTAAACATATAGCGTTTGCCGTCCTTATGCGTGTAAAACATGCGAACTGCCGTTGCCTTTATGGTTATTCCTCTTTCCTTTTCTATGTCCATGGTGTCCAAAAGCTGGTCGGACATATCCCTCAGTTCCACGGTGTCCGTCATCTCCAACATTCTGTCTGCCAGAGTGGACTTTCCGTGGTCTATATGAGCTATTATACAGAAGTTTCGTATTAAACTTTTATCGTATGCCATACATCCTCCGTGTATTATTTTGTGTTGAAGCCAAAACCCGTTGCCTTCATCTCAACCGTATTTTCCGCCAAACCCTCTATGGGCAGACTGCGTAAATGCGTTATGAAATGCTTATCCTTACCTGCCGCAAGCTCAGCAGGCTCTGTGAAGAACCACACTCCTATGAGCTTGCCCGATTTATCATACATTCCCACGCCTATCTGATTGAGTGCCACATTTTCATCCGCACCGTGCAATGTGCCTGAAATGCTCGAAAATGCAGGGTAGTTCTGTACGATGTACAAGTCGTCCGCACTTATAATAAAAGGCTCATCCTTCGTTTTTTCACATGTTACGGAAACCGATTTCACCTGTATTGTATCTGTTTCCATGCAAGTGTATGTTTTCCACATGGCGTGATAAAAAGACTCACCCGGCAATATGATACAATACTTAGATGCAGGTTGTACACTCTTTACGGTCATCTCCTTACCCGAAATATCCAGCACATATGTTATGCCCGTCACCGTACACGGAGCGTTCGATGTGTTTTTATACTCACATGCGGCGTAAAGTTCATTTCCCTTTTGTTCACAAAAAAGATATGCCACAGAATCTGCAACCGTAATCTCGGGTGCGCCGCTGTACGCCTTGTCGGACACTTGCACAGTTTCAGACCCCGAATGCGGCTGCGGCGTAACATCACCCTGAGGCACCGGGGTGGAAGTATCACCGGAACTCTTTTGTGCCTTGCATCCCGAAAGCAATATGAGCACAATCATAAAAACAAGTATTGCTCTGTTTTTCATATCATTTCGCCTTTCTTAAAACATCTCCCGGTTTAAGCGTCTCCTCACAAGGTATCCGCAAATGTTGATTGGGATGCGGTGCTACCTGTTGATGCTCACCGTCATCGTTCACCATGTCCGTAACCACAAAAGACCTGCCCACATCATACGGAGCAAGTATGGAGAGCGTATCCCCTACGAAAAATCTGTTGCGTTGCCTTACGAGTGCCGTTTTCTCCGCTTCATCGTACTCCAACACCACCGCACTTATCTCACAGTCCGATACATACTTGGATGTGGGAGTGGACTGCCCTTGCGCCCCCGGGTCACCAAATGCAAAACCCGTGGTGTACGGTCTGTGGCTTACCATGTTGAGTTCATTTCTTATACTTTGAGGCAACACATACGGTTTTCCCGTCTGTACGGACTCTGCATATATATCAAGTGCCATTCTGTACGCATTCACCACGGTGGACACATACAAAACCGACTTCATCCTACCCTCAATTTTCAGCGAACACACGCCGCTTGCTATAACTTCGGGGAGATGCTCTATGAGCATCATATCCCTTGAATTTAGAATATGCGTGCCCAAATCATCCTGTACAATGGGGAAATACTCGCCGTCTTTGCCCTTTTCCCGTATCTCATAGGACCATCTGCACGGTTGAGCACATTCGCCCTTATTGGAGTCCCTTCCCGTCAGATAATTGCTCAACAGACAACGTCCCGAAAAGGATATGCACATTGCACCGTGTACAAATGCTTCAAACTCCAAACCTTCGGGCGCATTTTTGCATATATCGCCTATTTCCTTTAAGGTAAGCTCACGGGCAAGCACTATTCGCTTTATTCCTGCCGCTTCATGCCAAAAAGCTGCCGCCTGTGAGTTCAAAGTATTTGCCTGTGTACTCAGATGCAATTCAATCTCGGGCACAAGCCGTCTTGCCATCGCTATAACGCCCGGGTCATTTACAATGAGTGCGTCCACTTCACATTCCCTTGCGTTTTGGAGTATCTCGGGCAACGTCTCCATATCCTTATTATGAGCAAATGAATTGCATGCTAAATAAACTTTCTTTCCGCGCTCATGAGCATATGCACACGCTTCTTTAAGTTCCTCAAAAGTGAAGTTATCTGCAAAATTTCTGAGGCTCATAGCAGGTGCGCCCAAATATACGGCATCAGCACCGAATTTGAACGCAGCCTTTAATCTTTCCATATTTCCTGCCGGGGCAAGAAGTTCCGGCAATTTATTGTTGATGAACATAAAAATTCCCTCTGAAAACTATCCTCTCTACCAAGGACGGCGTGCAAATGCATACAGCCTCATCCAATAGTCCGTGGTGCAATACCGTCTCACTATTCTGCCTTACGATGTGGATGCGTCAATCATCTTTCCTCCACCCACATATATGCCCACATGTCCTATTCTCGAACGTGACGAGGAACTGTAAAAGAACAGAAGGTCGCCCTTTTCCCAATCGCTTCTGGACGTTATCTTCTCCCATTCGCCCACTTGTGAATAGCCTGCCGCCGAAAGTCTGCGTCTGCTTGAACCCGCCTGCCTCAAACAATAGTACACAAGTCCCGAACAATCAAATGAATCAGGACCCGTAGCACCCGTGGAATAACGGTCGCCCAATTGTTTTTCCGCATAGTCCATAAATTCAAGTATGGTTGCACGGCGTTTTTCCTTTTTACTGTAATTGCTGCCGGGAACAGCATTCGGGTCGTACAGCTTGTCTATGGTCTCTCTGTCCGCAACACCCGTTGCGTCAAGCGAGTTGTTCGTCTGAAACTCTCTCACGGCATCTGCCGTTGCAGAACCGTAGTAGCCCGTATGCTCGTCCATGTATGCCAGTTCACACAGTATGTCCTGTATCTCCCTCACATCATCGCCCTTGTCACCCTCTTTGAGAGTGTACTCGTATGCATCCCGAGAGAACATGAGTGTAAGAGTTTTTTTGTTGGCATTACCCGTTTTTTTCAATGAGTGTTGACGCTGAAAAGCTATAACTGCACGTTGCGTTGCAGGGCCGTAGTACACCGTGGTTTCATCTATGTGTAAATAACCCAGCTCCATGAGTCGCTCTTGCAGAATCTGCACTCTTTCACTTTCCGACTTGTAAAATATGGTGGAAAAGCTCGTCATCACAAGCGTTGTACCGGAATTATTCCCATCCGTTGTGCCGTCACTGCCTGTAATGTCATTTTCTGTCGTGCCACCGCTCAGCGTAACGTCCGATGAAACCGCATCATGCGTTTCGGGCGGCATGGTTGCAATGTTCACATTTCCGGAGTCTGCGGAAGCTTGCCTATCATCGTCGTTGTTTATACTCACGATAATGAATATTACGGCAACGGTGAGTATCACCGCACCCGTAATCAATGCTATTTTCAGACCGTTATGGTTCGAGTAAGTGTAATTGTAGTATGTTTTTTCGCTGAATCTGGTATTTGCGGCGGATGTTGCCTCGGGGTTCAGCGGGTTGCGTCTTCGCCTGCGTCTCACATGCAGACCTCCTTTCATGTATATGTACCTATTTTCGTATTATAACATACGGTATATGTTTTTTCAAGTCTGCCGTTTATGCGTCATCATCACTCAAAAGCGGCACAGCGGTTTCATCTTCGCCTTCACCCAATGCCACTTGCGAAATCCTGTTGAGTTTGCGCTGCATCTGCTTTGTGCGTGTACCTATGAGTGCCGAAAGGTCGTCATCTGTCTGCTTTAAGTGTTTCTGCATTTTTTGAAGTGCCTCTGCAAATCGGTCGAACTCCGTGCGCACCTCGGTGAGCACGCCGAAAACTTCATTTGCCCGTTTTCTTATGGCAAGGTTGTTGAAAGACAGTTGCATACTGCCAAGCAGTGCCGCCACGGTACTCGGGCCTGCGATATACACCTTTGAACGCTTCCACAATTCTTCCAACATGCCGTGGTTCACGGCGTCAGCATACATACTCTCCGTGGGCAAAAACATTATGGCATAATCCGTGGTATAGGGCGGTGAGATGTATTTGCCTATTTCATCGGCACAACGCTTCAATTCCGACAAATACTGTTTCATGGCAGCATCGGCTTGTTCTCTGCTTCCCGATTCGGCGGCATATATGACTGCCTGATACTTGTCCTGCGGGAACTTGGAGTCAATGGGCAGATAAATAAAACTGTCGTCCTCCGTAGGGATTTTCACGGCAAACTCTACTACGGCCGTGGGCTTATCGGGATTGGGGTGCGCATTCTTTTCAAACTGTGATGCAGAGAAAACCTCACGCAATATGCTTTCGAGCTGGAACTCACCCATCATTCCGCGTGTCTTGACATTTGTGAGCGATTTTTTCAATCCGCCCACATCATCTGCCAATGAACGCATGGAGCCTATATCCTTTTGCAACCTTTCCATGAGTGCGGACACTTCGGCAAAAGACTCACGCATACGCTTTTGCAGTTCACTTTGGAGTTTTTCGTCCACCGTTTTGCGCATTTCATCCAATTTTTTATTGTTGTCATCACGCATCTGAGTGAGTGAAGCGGAAACGGAAGTTCTTATGTTTTCAAGGTTCCGGCTGTTATCCGCCGCAAAACTGCTCAAACGCTTTTCAAACTGTTCAAGCTGCTTCTGCACAGCATCGAGTGCCGTGCGCAAAGTTTCATTTTGCAGACGAAAACTTTCGGATGTATTTTCACGCAGATGTTTTGCAAGCAGCGTTATGTTGTCGGTATTGGTGCGAGAGAGTTCGGAGCGCAGTGCGGATATTTGTTCCTGCATATCACGGCGTATTTCATTACGCAAATCTTCGGTTTGCACTGTGCCGTGGTTTTCTTTGTTTTGCCAACACCGTATGAGCGAAATCGTCGATACAATCAGAGTGATGATTAAAAGTACAAGTATAATGATATCCATATGTATCCCCCTATATTTTCATGAGTTTTTCAAAAATCGGTCTGTATGTGTTCATATCGCCGCTTGTGCAGAACTCTATGTCACCGCAGCCCGAATCGTTTTCCAAATCCAGCTCACGCAATCTACGGCCGAGCTGACGAGCAGTACCCGCACCACCGTCATAGAGCTTGCAATCGCCCGAAAAATGCCGCAGTGCAAACTCACGGACAGCTTCACCTATGAACACGTAGTGAGTACAACCGAGTACAATGGCGTCCACCTTGATACCGTAGTACGGCGAAAGATGCTTTTCCAATATATCATCAAATTCGCCGACACCGATTATACCCTTTTCTATTCTCTCCACCAGTCCGGGACAGGGAATATCTATAATGCGTGAAGGGTTTTGCATCCTGCCTTTGAGCCTTATATATCGTTCCAGATGCGTAGTGGCAAGCGTTGCGAGCATAAGCACACTGCCGTCTCCGCCTGCTTCACATGCGGGTTTTATTGCAGGTTCCACGCTTATAATGGGGAGAGTGAGGCTCTTTCTGAGTTCAAAAACAGAAGCAGCCGTGGCAGTATTACATGCGAGAACCACAGCTTTCACGCCTTTTGAAACCAAAAAATCCGTGGCATCTGCCGTGAGGCTTGCCACTTCATTGCGTGTCTTATCACCGTAGGGCGCATTTTTGTTGTCACCGAAGAATATGAAGTTCTCATGCGGCAAAATCTTTACCGCTTCACGAAGAACGGAAAGTCCTCCAAGCCCCGAGTCAAAAAAACCCACAGGTCGTCTGTCCATGTGCTTATGCCTCCTTACACGGATTACCTTTTCATATAATTATACACCCGATTTGCTTCACAAGCAAGAATTTGTGTTATAATATAGAGGAAAGAGAAAAGCCATGACCTCATACGGCTTTTTCTTCATTACAATATAAATACATTCGGGAGGCTGAATATATGCCCACATTAAAAATAGTACCGCTTTCCATGCCGCAGAGTATAACGCATGAGGCATACAAGACAATCACATCGAATACCGATGCACGCATTTTTCTGCAAACGGAGCATCATCCGTCTGCAAAATTCATTGTTGATGAAAATATAACCCATGTGAGCATGGACGATATTTATGACGAAGTGTACGACTTTGACGAGTTGAATAAAAGCATAGCGCAGCGGCTCATATGCGGTGAAAACGCCATATATGCAGTATGCGGCAGAGGCGTGGCTGAACCGCTCATGAAATGCATTTTAGAGTGTGCAGAGGTAAACGGCACAGATGTTGAAATACTGCCTGCATCGGGATATGCAGAGGCTGCTGCCGCCTCATGCGGATTTTCCATGTCGGGATGTGCGCTGCATTCGGCACATGCCCTGCCCCGTGAGGCTGACACCGCCTGCCCGCTTTGCATAGAGGAGATAGACAATCCCATAACGGCGGGTGAAGTAAAGCTCTTTTTAAGTGAATTTTATCCCGAAGGTGACGATATTCTCTTTGCATACACAGATGTTGAGGGTGCATACACCGTGCGAAGTATAAAACTTTACGAGCTGGACAGGCAGAAGGAGTATTTTGCCACCACGGTGGTACTTATAAGACCGTATTCATTCGGTGAAACGGACAGATACGGTTTGCAAGGCTTGGAAGATGTGGTTCGCATTTTGCGTGCCCCGAACGGCTGCCCCTGGGACAGAAAACAAACGCATGAGTCGTTAAAATCAGCACTCATTGAGGAGAGTTATGAGGTGTTGGACGCCATAGACAATGACGACGTGGATGCGCTGTGTGAGGAACTGGGGGACTTGCTTTTGCAGATTGTATTTCATGCAGAGCTTGAAAACGAAAAATCATGCTTCACCATGCGTGATGTATGCACGGGGATAGTGAAAAAACTCATTTTCCGTCATCCGCATGTTTTTGCAGGCGCAGACGGTATAAAAACGGCAGACGACGTTCTTGCCGCTTGGAGTGAACTGAAAAAAGAAGAAAAGCACCAGACCACCCAGGGCGACACCTTGAAAGCCGTGCCACGCAGCCTCCCTGCACTCATGCGCAGCGCAAAACTCCAAAAACGTGCCGCAGAAGTGGGTTTTGACTGGGACAGCGCAAAGTCTGCAATGTTCAAGATTGACGAGGAGAAGGCAGAGGTTGAGTCCGCCATGGAATCGGACAATGATGAAAATCTCAAAGAAGAAGTGGGCGATTTATTATTCGCCGTAGTAAATGTTGCAAGACTTTTGAAGATAAATCCGGAGCTTGCACTTGCAGACTCATGTGATAAATTTATGGAGCGTTTTTGCAAAATGGAAGAATTGATACTAAAAGATAATAAAAGCTTAAAGGATATGTCCCTCGATGAAATGGATGAATACTGGGAAATGTGTAAAAAGGTACTGAAAAAGTCATATTCATAAAAAAATTGCTTTTTTTGGCAGAAAACACTTGCTCAAATTAAAATCATCTGTTAGAATATAGTTCAGAAAGAAGAAGGGCGAAAATATGCCCCAAAAATTAAGGAGGATAATCATGAATAAGACAGAGCTTATTGCAAAGATCGCAGAGAAGTGCGGTATGACAAAGAAAGACGCTGAAAAAGCACTCGGCGCAGTTACAGATTCCATTACAGAAGCACTCGTAGCAGGTGAGAAGGTTCAGCTCGTAGGCTTCGGAACATTTGAAGTGCGTGAGCGTGCAGCTCGAGTTGGTCGTAACCCCGCTACCAAAGAGGAGATGCAAATCCCCGCTTCCAAGGCTGCTGCATTCAAGGCAGGACAGGCTCTCAAAGCAGCTCTTAACTAATTGTTGAATTTTTTGCGGAGGAGTATCCGCGCACTCTTTTGGAGAAGGACAACCTACAAACGAAATGAAGCAGTGTTCGCATGAATGCTGCTGATTTTTTATAATTATGGAAATGGAAAACGATAAAAAACTTCAAATAGGAATAGATGTGGGCGGCACAAACATAGAGGCTTGCGCCTTTTTTGAAAATGCAAATAACAGTGATTGCGCCGCATATGTTCACCGCCCGTACCCGCACGGAGAAAATGCTCATGTGCTGTGTGATGTGCTTGCAGAATGCATAACGGAACTGACACGCAAATTTTCAGCCACCCCCTTACAGATAAAGGGCGTGGGAATAGCCACACCGGGTTCACTGGACACAGAACACGGCATCATAATTCATGCGTATAATTTAGGTCTGCATAATGTGCATATTACGGAAATGATGCAAAGCAGATTTTCGCACATACCTTTTCAACTGTTAAATGACGCAGACGCAGCCACACTGGGCGAGTTGAAACTCGGAGCTTTGCAAGGTGTAACTTCGGGTTGCATGATAACTTTGGGAACGGGTGTTGGTGCAGGTATAATAATAGACGGCAAGCTGTACCGCGGCGGCAAAATGCGTGGTACGGAACTCGGGCATATGACACTGGACATGCACGGCAGGATGTGTACATGCGGAAACAGGGGCTGCATTGAAGTCTTATGCTCTGCCACCGCCCTTGCCAAACTCGGCAGGCACATTTGCGGCGATGAAAGTCTCACCGCCCGTGACGTCACGGAAAGAGCAAAGTCGGGTGATGTACTTGCCATGCAAGCGTTTGCTGAATATGTTGATGCGCTCTCAAGCGCACTTTCCGCATACATGTGCTTGCTCGACCCCGAGCGAATAGTCATCGGCGGCGGTGTGAGTCTTGCAGGCGATTTCCTTTTTAAGCCCTTGCGTGAAATGACAGAAGAAAAATGCTTTTTCAAGCCCATGTGCGATATATGTGCGGCAGAACTGGGCGACAAGGCAGGAGCACTCGGAGCTGCATTCGCTTTTTAACTGTTTAATCAAACTTTTTATGATGCAAAAAAGGCACCCTGGCGTTAGGTGCCTTTTTTGCGGAGTATAAAACTTTTGAAAGGATGTGATCACCAAGAACAGTGATGATCATTCGGAGTCGTGTTAAACTCCGAACTTAACTGTTGTACATGTCTTCGGCAACGCCGACTGTTCTGACATTTGGACACATCGACAACAGTAATGAAAAAAGGAGTCAAATCTCTGCATTAAGGAGGAGTCATCCTCAATACGCTTGTATACTAACATACAAATATGAACTGTTCATGAACCAATCACCCTTTTTTAAACTTTTTTTCGACTTTTATTTCGTTCTCCACTTGCGCAGGGCAACTTCCATGGCAGCCACGGCGTAATACATAAGTGCCGCTAAAATGCAGAGTATAACGATGCTTGCCATTACAAGATCAAGCTTAAACACTTGACCGCCGTACACTATGAGGTATCCGAGTCCCGCCTTTGAAACCAGATACTCGCCCACTATGACTCCCACCCAGCTCATTCCGACGCTGAGTTTCAGTGCCGACACAATGGTGGGAACAGCAGACGGCAGCACGGCATAGAAGAAAAGTTGAAGTTTGGTAGCACCCAAAGTGTCCATGAGCAGCTTTTTCTGTGAATTTTCTTCCACAAAACCCGATAGCACAGTCATTATAGTAACCACAAGTGATATGAGAAGTGCCATTACAATTATGGACTCCGTCCCCGAGCCTATCCATACTATAAGCAATGGCCCCAATGCAATCTTCGGCAGAGCATTCAAAACCACGAGATATGGGTCGAGTATTTTGCAAAGTGTATCACTCCACCACATTAAGACGGCGATAAAAGTACCAATGGCAGTGCCCAATATGAAGCCCATACATGTTTCATACATGGTAACGCCTATGTGCATGAGCAGGTTATCCTCACGCCACAGCCTCACAATAGTGCTTACAATGCCCGAAGGACTGCTCGTTATAAAAGGGTCTATAATGCCCGTGCGAGCGGCCACTTCCCATAAAGCCAAAAATACTATAAGAATCATGTATCTCGTAAACCGTATAAAGAGCTGCTTCCTTTTATGTTTGCGCAAAAAATCTTCGTGCGCCTGTGATATTTTCATTTTTCATCAACACTCCCTTCATAAAGTTCCCGCCACAATATGTCAAACCACTCACCTGCTCCGGGGTCGGTTCTGCGCTCCAACGAATTTTTGCTGGGCAGGTCTATATCATGTATTTTCAAAATCCGTGCAGGACGTTTTGAGAGCACCACCACTTTATCTGCGAGCGATATTGCCTCGGTGATGTCGTGCGTAACCAAAATGGCAGTTTTTCCCTCGGAGCGAATAATTTTCCCCACCTCATCTGCTACGGTGAGCCTCGTCTGGAAATCGAGTGCCGAAAAGGGTTCATCCAGCAACATCATCTCGGGACGCAAAGCCAGCGTGCGTATGAGTGCCGCCTTCTGTCTCATACCTCCCGAAAGTTGAGTGGGATAGGCTTTACAAAATTCTTCCAGTCCGTAGCGTGTCAAAAGTTCGTGGGCATATTTTCTGTTTTCATCGCTCAGTTTGTGCCGTACACGCAGCCCCAAAAGGGCGTTTGATTCAATGGTTTGCCATTCAAAGAGGTGATCGTGCTGTAACATATACCCCACATCGCATTCAGACGCAGGACGACCGTTTACGGTGACTGTACCCTGTGTGGGTTCTATCATTCCGCTCAATATAGATAAAAGTGTTGTTTTACCGCAACCTGACGGGCCTATTATAGCTATGAATTCACCTTTTGATATGGAAAGATTGATATCGCAAAGAGCATATGTTTCGCTTTTTAAGTCCTGATACACATGGCTTATGTTATTTAAGCTGACAAAAGGTTCCATTTTATCCTCCCATAACTCATTTTTCACTCTGATTCGTGTTACTTTATACTATTCTGAATAAATAAGCTGTGTGACGGGAACATTCAAATAAAAAATTAAATAAAAAATTGATTTGAAAAATAAAGTATTTATGCGGTTGGAATGTTATCTACATATTACCTGTTGAAAATGCGTATAAACTTTTTTGCCTTGGGCAGATTAAAACCAGAAAGCAAGAAAGGAGGAACATGCAAATGTCAAGCAGACGTAACAGAGTTCTCGTACCTGAATCAAAGCAGGCTATGGACAACTTCAAGATGGAAGTTGCAAACTCACTGAATGTAAATCTGAAGCAGGGCTATAACGGCGACCTTACATCAAGGGAAGCAGGCTCAGTAGGCGGTGAGATGGTAAAGCGTATGATAGCTTATGCCGAAAATAATCTTAAATAAGTGTTGAGTAAACAAAAATAACTATGGGAGGTGAACTAAATGTCAAGTTCAAACACACAGTCCAATTCTGAACTCAAATCCAGACTCCAGAATCTCAAAATGGAAGCTGCATCTTCAATGAATGTAAACTTGAAGCAGGGTTACAACGGAGATATCACATCCAGAGAAGCAGGTTCTGTAGGCGGCGAGATGGTAAAGCGCATGATAGCTTACGCTCAGCAGAACATGGATAAGTCAGGCGGAAACATGATGAAGTAACGCCTATACGTTCAAAAAGGTTGAGCGACTCCTCTTTTTCGGGGGAGTCGCCCCTTTTACTTGAATACGTATTCCGCATGTGCTAAAATTCTACCCATGGAGGTATTTTTATATGTTGAATTGGCTCACGGAAAATGCGGCAAATATAATAATCATATGTATTCTTTGTGCTTGCATACTTCTTACCGCAGTAAATCTCATACGCAATAAAAAGAACGGTAAATCCTCATGCGGCTGTGATTGCAACTCATGCCCGTCTCATGAAAACTGCCACGGGTATAAAAAACGCAGAAATAAGACTTGAAATCTCAGTCTCACCATGCTATCATGTTCTTGCCGTGTTGGGGCAAAAAAACGAAAACACATTCGTCAACACATCATATGTCTTTTTAAGATGTGCTTGCGGATGTCTATTTTTTTGAGGTAGAGGATGAAAGAAAAATCACTGCTGAAATATTTCAGTACCGCAGAGAAGATAATATGGACAGTTTCCGTACTCATGATTATTTCATCCTTCATGCTTTTTGACAGGACGGGTTTTCACACACTCATTGCGTCCCTTATCGGCGTGACGGCACTCATATTCTGTTCAAAGGGTAATCCCGCAGGACAGGTTCTCATGATTGTTTTCTGTACCATATACAGTTTAATTTCGTTGGAGTGCAGATATTACGGAGAAATGCTCACATATATGGGTATGTCGCTGCCCATGTGTGTATTTTCTCTCGTATCCTGGTTGCGTCATCCGTATAAGGGCAACAAAGCCGAGGTCAGTGTAAACAGAATAAAGCCCACAGAATTTATAATCATAGCCATCCTCACGGTGATTGTTACTGTCGCATTCTATTTCATACTGAAAGTTTTCGGAACGGCAAGCCTTTTGCCGAGTACCTTCTCTGTTTCCACCAGTTTCTTTGCGTCCGCCTTGGTATTTCGCCGCAGCCCCTATTTTGCACTCGCATATACTGCAAACGATGTTGTACTCATAGTCCTCTGGTTCTTGGCTGCCCGAAATGACATATCGTATCTTTCCGTCATCATATGCTTCTTTGCATTCCTCATAAATGATATTTACACTTTCATAAATTGGAAGCGTATGCAAAAAAAGCAGGCGTGCGACATGTAATCGTCCGCTATTGAAGTGCAATAAAATACAGGACTCCCACCGTGGCGGTAAATGACGCAAGCAGTATTGCCCCCACGGTTGCACGTCCGTTATGCTTTTTTATACTGTGCAGTGCGTACAGTATGTCATATGTTATGCAAATTGCGGCTAAAATCAAATACAAAACCATACATTACTCCGGGTAGGTGGATACATATATATCCGCCAGCTCTATTCTTATATCAAAATCACATTCCACATCCGAAAGTCTGCTTCTGAAATCGAATTCTTCCCACTCTTTCACGGTTTTAAACTCCTTGCAAACGGACTTTCCCACTCCTGCCGCATCACAGCCCACATCACGGCACTGTTCAAAGACGGTCTTGCACGCAGAGTGCAAAAACTCACGTATCTGCATGTCCATATCTTCTGTGAGTTTGCCCTCTTTACGCATTTTTTCCACCACTTTTGAAGAATTGTCCTGTTCAAGCACCGCAGATACAAGCAGTGAGTAATGCAGCCTTATTTTATCCCCCGATAAATCCACCTTTATGCGAGGCAACTCTGCATTTCCTATTCTCACGCTGTATTTGGTGCCGTCAGCTCTGGTAAATTGAATCACAGAACCTTTGAGCTTTCCCTGAATGAGCAAAAGTATCTGGTTCTCTCTGCCCGATAACACCCCGCACAATACGGAATCGGAAAACAGTGCAGCTCCCAGAGTGTAGGATATCATACCGCCCTTTCTCTCCGACCCCTCCGTGGTATCGGAATCTTTCTCGGGAGGCGAATCCACCGATGTATCCGTACCGCCCAGCGGCAAAACGGCATCATATCTTGAACTTTCTATGGCGGACATAAAGCTCGTGATACTCATCATGGAGCTTAATCCTTCGTTTTCGTAAAAGTCTATCAGATTGCTCTCTAATTTTGTGGCATTAACAGAAGAACTGTAATTTAATCCCTCTATAAATTCGCTTGCGGTTGCATTTGCTACTATCATGTTGGCGGACGTTCTCAGTTTCAGCATCGCCCATGAGGTGGAAAAAAGCTCCATTATCTCATCGTTTGCCGCTATCTCGTATGAAATCACGATGTAGTTTGTGCGTGAAAAATTCAGTCGGTACGGCAACCCCGACTCGGCTATGTATATGGCATCGTATATGTTGTCGCCCTCTGCCGTTATGATGTTTATCTTTGACGCCGTCTTCTGTTCGGACTCCTCAACTTCATTTTCCATAAGAAATGATATGCTGTACTTATACCGCTTGCCCGTGTCCAAACCTATGGTGAGCACATATCCGTATTTTTCAAGGCTCACGGCACCGAGGCACGAACACAAAGAAAGGGTGTTGACTAAAATAAGCAAGAAACATACGGGCTTTTTTATTCGCTTAAATATTTGCATGGCCCACCTCCCCGAGTGAAGATCTCTGTATGCAGCTTTTTATAATTGCTATCACAGACACTGCAATTATGGGGACTGCCAAAAGAAGCGTCCCGTAGTCGCCCACAAAGTTCAGCCACGAAAATGCGCCTCTCTTCTCCGAATGCGACAACAGACACAACATTATCACAATGACGCTCAAGCTGCACGATGCAGGTCGTATATCCACTTGACGGAAAGAGCGGCAGTACAGAAGCGATGCACTGTATATGTAATAACTGCAAGCTAAAAGTGCGGCAGCCACCCATATGAACGCACTTATCTTATCCAGTCGGACTAAAAAGTTTTCCTCACCCGTGACCATGCTCATTCTGTATAGCGGCATATAGAGCTTTGCAATATCGTCGTAAGGATATGATAATGCCAGCAAAAGCTGTGTCACCGTACAGATTATGACGGTAAAAATGAGTGCCTTCACTGCTATCCTCGATGTATTGTGCGTTCCGTGCATTCCCTTTGCCGTTATGAGTGCTGACACAAACCCCGGTAAAAAAAGTATCCCGGATTCAAAGGCAAAACGAAGCATGGACTTCATACCGTCACCTGCTATGGGATAAATCTTATATGTTTCATAGCTGCTGAACGAATTTACAAGCAAAAGTATGTGAGTTGCAAGAAACACTACCCCGAGCACCTTTGCAGCCCTGTTTACGGTCTCAAAGCCCATGCAGGAAAACACAACCAGCACTGCAAGGAAAAATGCCGCCAGGGAATAATATGATGCATCCTGAAAAAAGTAGCTGTACATAACATTTAAAAATTTATTTAAGAGTGTGCTTATGCACGCAAGTATGATGACGATGATAAAAACGCATACCACGGCAGCCCCCGTCTTTCCGAGCGCATACGAACACATGGCGCAAAGGTCACTGCTCCTGCTTCGAGTCATGGCAAAAATCCCCACGGCAAATACTGAAAATGCCAGTATACACGCTATGGGCAACGATATGTAAGTGGAGTTTCCGTGCGTATATGCGTCTATGGATTCAAATACAAAAAGTCCGCTCATGCAGAGCGATATCACCAGGGTGAACACACATTCGCCGTTTCCCACCCTGCCCTCACGCAAATTCATACATTCCGACACTCCTTTCTTTTTCTCATACTCATTGCATGTAATCCTCCTTGTGTGTTTTGTTGTTTATGGGTCCACGCAGTACGTTCATACGTTTACTCTTTGACTTTGGCGCATACGGTGTGAGGAACGGTACTCCGAACGATTTGAGCGTGCAGATATATGCGGTAAATATGAGCCATGCACAACCCAGCCCCAAAAAACCGCCCATCCACCCTGCAATCATAAAAATGATACGCAGGTACACGGACGAAATCTGTGTGCTGTAATCGGGGATACAGAAAGTTCCGAGTCCCGTGAGTGCTACCAAAATGAGCACCACAGAGCTTGCAAGGTTTGCACTCACCACTGCCTGTCCCAGTACCAGACCGCCTATTATGCCTATCGCCTGCCCCACGGTTCCGGGTACTCTCATGCCTGCCTCACGCACCAATTGAAATACGAAAAGCAGCAGGAGCAATTCTATACCTATGGGTATGAATACCATTTTGCGGGAAGTGATAAGTGTTGATAACATTTCAGAAGATAAAAAACCGTGATGATACATCACAATGGCTATGAAAATGCCCGGAAGTATAATGGATATAAGTGCACCGATGTATCTTATTATTCTCAACACCGTTCCCGTAACCTGTCGGGAGTAAGAATCCTCGGGCGTGGACATGAGCGAAAATAATGTCACGGGCAAAATTGCCGCAAGTGGGCTGCCGTCACAGAGTATCACCACATGCCCGTCCAAAAGATATGAAGCACATCTGTCGGGCTTTTCCGTGAGGAGTGTTTGAGGGATGGGCGAAAACGGTTTGGGTTCTGCCATTTGATTTATGATACCCGTACTCAGTACGGAGCCTGTCTTTATGGTTGCAAGCTTGCGCTTGACTTCATTTACGAGCGATTCACTTGCCACCTTGTCCCTGTATAAAATTCCCACGGCGGTGGACGTTTCCTCACCCATGGGGCGCATTTCGCACACCAAATCATCCGTATGAACATGCCGTCTTATGAGTGAAATATTGGTACGTATATTCTCGATGAAAGCCTCACGGGGACCAAGTACCCCCTTTTCATTTTCTGCCGCTTCAACACTTCGTTGCGGAAACTTGCGTGTGTCGGCTATACAGCAGTGCGGGTCGCCGTCAATGAAGATTATTGTCTTTCCGTCGGGCAGAGCCTTGCGCACGGTGTCATAGTCACAAGCTATGCTCATATCGTTCACGGTAAATATGTGTTCAACCGCATATTTGCATAAATCCTCCGTACCCTCGGGAATTTCACCGTTCATGCCGTCACGCAGAATATAGTTATTCACTATTTCATTATCCGCCATTCCGTTTATGAAAGCGAGTGTGGCATGTATGCGACCGCACAGCATGAAGTCACGCACCACCAAGTCTTTTGATATGTCGGTGCGAAACGCCGTTTTTATGCGGTCAATGTTTTTATCCGCTTCATAAAAAAGGGTATCTGCCGTGTCGTCTTTGGGGTTATACTGTTTGCCTGAATCTTCATCTGCACTTTTGCTCGGCTCACCGAATTCTGTTTCAAGCAGCTCAAAATTATTCGTTGCGGAATTATCGAACCTGAAATAGAACGCTATTTTGCGGAAAAACTTATTCAAATTTATCCACCTCACAATTCCCCTTATTCATCCTGTATGCGGACACCTTTCCGCTATCGCTGCAAAACGCAATGAATACATTTTGAACTTCCAGGTTTTGCTTTTTCAGTTCGCCCAGTAGCCATACACTGTCATGTCCCGTGATGTGCAGATTTTCACGCAGTATGTGTCCGTCCGATATTACCACGGTCTGTACCGTTTCGTTTTCGGTCGAAAGTTGCATATCAGAAGGTGTGACGGGACGGTTTTCAGACTTCGGCAATATACTCAGTTTGCCGTCATGTTCTATGAATGCCGTCTGTATGGTGCTTATGTCAAAATAGCCCTTCTCTCTGCAAAGCGTGAGAAATTCGTTCATATCAATTCGGGCTTTTGCAAGATTTTTTCTGAATATCTCGCCATTATCCATAATAACAATGGGGCGACCCGTTATGATTTTTCTCACAGCTATACTCTTTGCCGTGATAACGGATATTGCATATGCCACAACACCGTATATAAGTATTGCAAGCACATTATTAAGTGGCTTGTCCACATCCTGCACGGACGCAAGTTCTGCCGCGATTGAGCCTATGGAAATTCCAACTATGTAGTCAAAACCGTTGAGCTGGGAAATCTGCTTGTTCCCCATGAGTTTTGACATCAAAAAAAGGACTGCCAGCGAAACCACAGACCATATAGTAACTTCAATAAAATCACAACGCATAAAAAAAGCTCTCCTTGCACTTTGCAAATTCGCATTTGCCTTATCAGTATCTGCAAAAAGAGCCTGTTTTATTCTGCAATGCCGGACTGTTTGACGTATCTTTCCCGCAATTCCTTAATTATCCGTGTTTCCAACCGTGACACCTGTACCTGAGATATACCGAGAAGCCTCGCCGTCTGACTCTGAGTGAGTCCTCTGAAATAGCGCATGTCTATCACGCTTCTGTCACGCAGGGAAAGCGATGAAAGCATCTCTTTTAAGAATAAATCGTTTATTATCTGCTCCTGAGTATCCTCGTTTGCGGGTATTCTGTCTGCCACGGATGTTCCGTCCGAGTCATCGTACACGGGTTCATAAATGGAAATGTGCGGCCGCATGGCTTCCAGCGACTGTGCCACGTCCAAAACGTCACACCCGAGTTCGGCTGCAATCTCGTCCAGTCTAACATCACGCCCGAGTGAGTTTTGCAACTTTTCCTGCACCGCCATGGCACGCGTGCCCAATTCCTTCATGCTACGGCTTATGTGTATCATGTTGTCATCACGCAATGTCCTTTTTATTTCGCCTGCAATCATGGGTACTGCATATGTGGAAAAGCGCACGCCGAAGTCCGCATTGTAGTTTCTCACGGCTTTTATAAGTCCCAAACAACCCGTTTGAAAAAGGTCGTCATAGTCCATTCCCCTCTCCCTGTATTTGGACGCAATGGATTTTACAAGCGCAATGTTGTGACGAACAAGTTTTTCCGTTGCTTCCTCATCACCTGCATTTGATTTTGCAATGAGGTCCAATGTTTCCTCATGCTCCAATACATGCGCACCGCTCACTCAGGCAGCACCCTTTCAATCTTTTTCGTCATCACAACGGTGGTACCTATGCCGCCCACGGAATTTACCTCCAAAGTATCCATGAAAGCCTGCATTACGGAAAAGCCCATTCCCGAGCGTTCCTCACCGGGGACAGTGGTATAAAAGGGTTGCATTGCCTCGTCCACGTTCTCTATACCTTTGCCCGTATCACGTATCACTATCTTCAAAACTTCATCCTCAATGTACATATCCATATATACAGGCAAAGGAAAGCTGTTATATGCATGTATTATTGCATTTGTTACCGCCTCACTTACAGCAGTGCGTATATCTGACAGTTCTTCAATGGTAGGATTCAGTTGTGCCGCAAAAGATGACGCACACATTCGTGCCAGTGCTTCATTTTCGGAAAGGGCGGGAAAGTTTATGTGTATTTCGTTTGTTTTCATGGTAAAGCTCCTTTACTTTTTTACTTCCACAATGGAGTATATGCCCGACATTTTCAATATCCTGTCCACGGTCTTATTGGGATTTCTTACAGCAAGCGTCCCCCCGTGTTCCGTAACCAGCCTGTATCTGCCCAGTATTACGCCCAACCCCGAGCTGTCCATGAAGCTGACTCCGCTCATATCCAATATGCAAAAACCGAAACCGTGTTTTTCAAGTTCGGCATCTATCTCCTCACGCAATTTGCCTGCACTGTGATGGTCCAGTTCTCCGCACAGACTTATCACAAGAGCTTTTCGCCCCTGTTCAGTCTCCATTTGTACTGTATGCTTCACACCCATGACCTCCTTTTGTTTCTGTATATATTTATAAACTACGCAAAATCCGTATGCCACAGCAAATACAATCGAAAAGTGAGAAGATTATGCGAAAAAATGCAAATGAAGAATAATCGCTTTTAAATCACGGTATAAGTCATACAAGGCGCACATTCTCTCGCCTGCACGCCCTTTGCAATTCTTTTTATTTTTCTCATCAACACTATATGTTATTGCCACCGTCACTTTACCCACACATAAAGCTATCACATTGAAATTTTATTTTTCACTGTACATTTCGGCGGAGATATTATATAATGGAAGCAGCAATTGATTCAGGGAGGAATTCTGTATGAAAAAAATTACATCCGTACTGCTTGCAATGCTGTTCATATTCACAGCAGGCTTCGGCGTATCAAATGCAACATTTGACGAACCTGCATCCGCTGTGGTAAAAACGGCCATTGATATAGAGCTGGGCGAAAGCGAAAATGCACTCTTTGTGCTGGACTTAGAGGGCACAAACGCAGAGCGTGTGGAATTGCGTGACAACACGGGAAAGACGGCTGCACGCATGTATGACACGGGAACAAAGGGTGACGGTGTGTACACGGCAAAGCTCAAACTCTCATCGGACACACGCCGTCTGGTTACATACACGGCATACGCTGACGGCAAACCCGTGCGTGAGTACACCGTGAACTATTACCGTGATTTCACGGAACAGGATAATAAAATCGCACAGAGCATATATGACAGAATAAACGAGATTGAATCCACACTGGAGGAGCGTGGTGCAGATGATGCTTTCATATTTGATGCTGTAACGGATTATCTGAGAAGTTGTGACGACATAGAGCGTATGGAGATAGAAAACGGCAGTTGTGCATACACCACCACGGCAGGCATTTCTTCACTGTATGCAAGGCTCGGCGACGATGTGAAAGGCACGGGTGAAGCTGAAAACTCACCCATGATATTCACAGCAGACGGCTATACCGTCACGGATGATATAAAGGGCAATGAAACACTCCAATCTTGGACTAACCCCAATGTATTGCTCGTTCGTCCGTTCAGAAATGTTGCGGGTGAGGAAGGCTTCCACAATGACCGCTACATAGATGCTGCAAAAATGATTACAAAATACACGGGCGGCTATATTACGGTGCTGGACAATGAAGAAACCATCCCCTTCAATCTTTTGGAGACTTTTTGGCAGAACGGTTTTGTCATGGTAGACAGCCACGGCCTCACGGGTTACGGCAATTCCTACATGAATGTTTGGGAAGGCGGCGGATACACGGCAGCCGATGTTACGGCAGGTCGTGTTATGAAGACGAACGACCCCACACATGTGTATATATCGGGAGATTATTTCCAGTATTATTATGAGCAGATGAACAGAAAAATGGAAAACACATTCCTGTATTTCGGCATCTGTTACGGCATGACGTATGACACCATGCGCACTCCGTTCTTTGAAATGGGTGCAGTGTGTGCATACGGATATGACAACAGCGTATCCATGGGTTATGAGGGTTATAACCTTCTTGTAATGTATCCGCACCTCACTACCATATGTGCAGAGGATGAAACCCGTACATATAATTTGGAAGAAGCAGGCGCACTCGCCATTGAAGAAAACGGCGACGAAGACCCTTGGGGCTCTGAGGGCGCAAAAGCACATCTTGTAATGTACGGTGCAACGGACTTTGTGGTATATAAGCCCGATGTTCCCGTAACGGACGCTGAAATGGTATCGGACAAATTGGACGGCATAGTGGGTTCAAACTGCTACATACCCGTTTCACTCTCACCATATACCATGGTGTACGGCTATACACAGGAGTGGGAAAGCTCAGACCCCGAAGTTGCGGAAGTAGTAGGACCACGAATGGTTTTGTGTAAAAAAGCAGGCACAGCCACCGTTTCCTTCACAATAACTTACGGCGACGGTGTTTTCCAAGATTCCTGTACCGTCACGGTTTCAGAAATACTGCCCGAGAGCATAACCGCCGAATGCAGCGGCGCAAGCTCACAGTTCAAGGTGGGTCAGACCCGTGAAATCAGTGCCGAGATAATGCCTCTTGACTGCGGCGATAAGAGTGTGGGATTTATCTCGAATAACCCCGGCACAGTAAGTGTTGATGCAAAAGGAATACTCACATCACATCGTCCCGGAAATGCCGTTGTCACCGTGTATGCAAAGGCAAACCCCGATGTGTACGTCAATCTGGATGTAAAAGTTTCCACCAACACAGTGTATAAAGCAGACTGTGAATACGACTACGAACACGAATTCATGCTCATTACCTACGACAGCAATTGCGAGGCAATAGGTGCAACGGTCAGCAATTCCAACCCCGATTACATACAGTCCAGAGCAATGAGCAAGCTTTTGGGCTACTATTCGGGCAATATCTCCGCTGCATGTATGTGGCAGTTCCGTGAAGCCGAGGGCGGTTTCTACCTCTACAACGCAGGCTCAAACCGCTATCTCTCCATGAGCGATAAAGACGGTGTTTTGAGTCTCACGGAAGACGCACAGAGCATATTTGCAATGGAAAAGGGAAGATTGTACGTTACAAACCCCACCATGGAAACCGAAAACGTATACATCAAATTCAAAAATAATAAGGGCTTCTACCTCTTTACATCGGGTACACGCTTTGATGTATCACGAGCAATCGACTTTGAAAGCGACGAGTTTGTAACAGTAAGTTTTGAGGACGAAGGCAAGATAATTGCAACCCAAATCTTGGAAAAGGGCGAAAATGCAGTTCGTGCATCCGTCAGCAAAAAAGACGGAAAAACATTCATGGGTTGGGACGGCTGCCTGTACGGGATAACCGACGATTTTACAGTGTCCGCACTCTATGAAAACGGCGAATCCGATAAAATCACCGTAACTTTCCGTGATTCACAAAACGGCATTGAAATCGCACGCATCGAGATGGATTCTCCCGGTGCATGTACCCCGCCCGAAAAACCCGTGCATGAGGGAATGCACTTTGTATGTTGGAGCGAGGATATCACGAATGTACAGGAAAACATGATTGTGTATGCCATTTACAAGGACGGCGTGCTGGGTGATATCAACTTGGACGATACCGTAAATACAGCCGATGCAGTGTACATTTTAAGGTATGCAGCAGGCATGGTCACACCCGATGAAAGTCAAACAAGCATTGGTGATGTCACAGGTGACGGAATTTTGAATACGGGCGATGCAGTGTACATATTAAAGTATGCTTCGGGACTCATAGACCAATTCTGATTTTTTAACAAAACATGGGCTGTATTGCATTTATAAAGTGCATTACAGTCCTTTTTATATGGTATGGATATGAAAACAAGCGAAAGTTTTATAAGAACCGCCATGCTGCTCGGAGCAGAATCCGAAGCACGACTTTTGAATGCAAAGGTTGCCGTGTACGGAGCAGGCGGCGTGGGCGGTCACTGCATAGAAGCGTTGGCACGCAGCGGAGTGGGCAAACTGCACATAGTGGATAACGACACGGTGAGCGAGAGCAACTTTAACCGTCAGTGTGCCGCCACCAAGTCTTTTTTAGGACACCTCAAAACCGAATCCATGAAAGCTCGTGTGAATGAGGTTTCAAATGCTGCCGTCACCACGGCGGAAATTTTCGTGTTGCCGAACAATATTGACTCGGCAGTACCTCCCGATACGGATTTTATAGTGGACGCCATAGACACCGTGAGCGCAAAGATTGCACTCATACAGTATGCAAATGAGCATAACATACCCATAATATCCTGTGTGGGTATGGGAAACAGATTAGACCCCACCGAGGTGCGTCTGGGCGACATATCGGAAGTTTGCGGCTGTCCGCTTGCACGAACATTGCGCCGTGAACTGAAAAAGAAAAACATATTGCACCTACCCGTGGTTTACTCCCGTGAAGAACCTCACGCACCGCTTATCACCGTTGTAAACGAACACTCTGCCCGTCCCGTACCGGGGAGCTGTGCCTTTGTTCCCGCAGCAGCAGGGCTTGCGCTCGCCTCATATGCGGTGAGGGTACTTTGCGGAAAATAATATCATAAAAGCATTATAAAAGGCTGTCCCCCTCACGAGCAGACAGCCTTTTTGTTTTTTCATTTTACCATGTCATAATACACGCATGGCGGCATCCCACGCCCTTATTTTTGCCTCCTCAGACGGTTTTAGACCGCAAACCTGAGTTTCATCAGTTATATTCAACACCGTTTTATAAGCGTTCTGCACGGATATTACTACCGCTTTGTATGAGTCTATATGCTTCCTGCATCCCGTGGCAAAGAGATATCCCGTGTGGTGAAAATGCACATTCCCCGAATGAGCATTTATGTCGTGACAGTCATCGTCCGTATAGATGCAGAGTGTGCGCTTTTCATTCACGCATATTCGCTTTACAACGCTGTTTTTGAACTTGTGCATATATCTGTGGGCAAGACATATCTCCTCGGGAGTCAGATTCGCCCGTGCTATGAGGTCGGGCCTTTGTTTTGCGGTTTTGATTACAGCCTCACGCCTTCGCCAAGCCTCTATTTCCGCATGATTTCCACCCAGTAAAACTTCGGGAACACGTCGCCCGTCCAAATCGGCAGGTCGTGTATATTGCGGATATTCCAAAAGACCGCCGAACACGGAGAAGCTCTCGTCCTCTGCCGATTCACCCGTTCCGAGT
>JAFSHG010000060.1 GCA_017440405.1 Clostridia bacterium | reverse complement strand
TGTCCGGGCATATGAAAGCGGGCAGGATTTTTGTCCGTATATTTCTTTATCTCATCACGCAAACGGCTCATACATAAGCCTCCGTTTTGGTTTCCGCAACACAGGCAAATCGATATCCGCACGACCTCATGTACTCTGCTGCATTTTCTGCTGAGGCTGTATCTTCATAAATTCCGTATATCACGGAACCGCTGCCCGTCATAAGTGCTGCTGATGCACCTGTATCTGCAATGAGCCTTTTTTTCGTTTCTGCAAGCTCAGGCAGTTTTATAAAAGCTGCACGCTCTAAACTGTTGAACATGTGGGTATAAAAGCTGCAAAAGTCGCCGTTTTCCCATGCTGTGAGTACGGGTGTAATACTTTCTTTTCTGTTTTTGTCACGGCAATCCGTGATGGAATCATAAAAGGAGAAAAGCTCTTTTGTGGCAATTCCTTTTTCGCCTTGCACCAGAGTAATATGCATTTGCCTCGGAGTAAGTTTTGAGAGCTTTTCACCTATGCCGCCTGCATATGCGCACCCACCATGCAGACAAAACGGCACATCGGCTCCCACGCTCTTTCCTATTTCAAACAGCTTTTCCTGAGAAACAGGATAGCCGTACAACTCATTCAATGAGCGCAACACCGCAGCGGCGTCCGCAGAAGCTCCCCCTAAACCTGCTTGTGACGGTATGTTTTTCTCTATGTCTATTACAAGTCCGTCACGTATCCCCGCCGCCTGCATAAACTCATATGCTGCTTTGTACGCCGTGTTATTCTCTCCGGGCTGCTCTGCACATTTCACCTGTATGCCCAAAGAGGCAGGTGTGATGCATATCTCGTCACAGAGTCCGATTTCATGCATTATACCTGCCAGCTCGTGATAGCCGTCGGTGCGTTTTCCCTGCACCGACAGCGTTAGATTCACTTTTGCGAAGGCCTTTGTTATCATCAGTTTTCTAAATACTCATGTGACACAAAACCCAGTGTGCCTTCATAATCTACCAAACACCATTCGCCTGTTATGGCTAAAACTTCCAAACTCACGCCTCTGGACAGCTTCTCTATTACGGAGTACTGTGTGGACGGACCTTTTCTGAAATTCACGCTTGATGTGGTTTTTGTAATGTAGCTCGACCAATGCTGGGACACGGTTATGAGGTCTATATTGCCCTCATGCTCCAGTTTTGCATACTGCGACGTCACAAAACCGCAACGTCCGTTATACCTTATGAAGAACCACTCCTCGTACTTGCCTATAATCTCAAACTTTGTGTTTTTCGGCATTGTAAGTATTACATCGGATGATGTGGTGGCTGCCGTTCTGAAATTCACCGTCGCCGTGGAAATTCCTGTTGCAAGCGTGACATCTGCTTCCGGAACTTGCGGGTCGGAATACATCTGTGCATCTACATACTGTGCTGCCACATAACCCATTTTTCCGTCATGCTTTGCGTAATACCAGTTGTTTTCAAGGGTATACAGTTCGAGTTCATCGCCTCTTTGCAGAAGTTCTATTATATTGCTTGATGAGGACGTATTAGGGCTTGTCCTGAATCTCACATCCGTGGCATTTACTATACCCGTGCCAATGGGTTGGGGTTCTATGGGCGTTGAGCCTGTTTCACTGTCAGGGGATATGGGTATTGCAGTGTTTACCGTAACATAATCGTCCGACACATACCCGTGCATACCGTTTACCTGCACTCTATACCAGCCGTCATCATACGAATATATCAGAATATAAGTGCCGCCTGCCAGTTCCGCCAATGGAGTATTATTAGTACTCGGTTGCGGACGCAGATTCACCTTGGATTTTGTAATTCCAGATGCAACCACACTGCCCTGTACCACGGGGCTTGCGGTATATGTGTCTTTCACATCTATGTACTGTGAAAATACATAACCGTATGTGAGTCCGCACTGAACATAGTACCAATCATCTTCATCGCCGGCAATTCCCCATATGTACACCGCAGAATTCTTACTGAGTCTGCCGTATGAAGCGGAGGACGTGGTGGGCTTTTCACGGAAATTTACAGAGTCGCTGTTTACGTAGCCCAGTTTGTATGTAAAACTTTCACCTGCCGTTTTATCCAATACCTTCACATCGGAAGCTTCTATGAACCCCGTCATACCGTCCTGTGTTTCCACGGACAGCCAGTTTCCGTCATTTTTGATTACGGTCAACATATCGCCGTATGCCAATCTGTTTATAAGCACTCCCGACTCCGACGGTGATGAAAAGAGCTTTGCACCCGCAGACTTCACATATGCGTAGCAATCCACACGCTTTACGCCCACAGACGGCAAATCCTGTTCAATGGAGATGGACGGCGCAATAACTTTGAGTGCGTCCTTGCCCTTGCTCACGGTGTGTTGCGGAAAATTAAACGCCGATGAGAAATCCGCTTCTTCAAGAGCTATTTCAGCATATGCAGGAATCTTTGTGCTCACCACGGGCTTATCACCGGGCAAGGCGAGATCTATCTTTTTTATTTCAGAGCCGGGGTAATAGAAATCCAAAATTTCTTTGTAATCCTGCCCCTGTGCTGCACGGTACTTTGCACCGCGCTGTGAAAGTCCCACGCCGTGACCGAAGCGTACGTGATACACCTCGTATATATCCGAATTTTTCTGTCTGCCCCAGTACACGCGCAGACGGTCGTCCGTAAATATGCCGCATTTTGAAAACTCCGATACGGGGATATTCACCGTTATCTGCTTTTCTTCCAAGTCGCCCGATGAATCTTCCACTTCCACCGTGAGTACAAATTCTGCATTCTTCATATCACGGGTTATGCCCGCATTGCTCGGCGAATTAAGCTCACATGAGTTTATCCCGAGGAGTGATTTTACTTGCATTTCTGTTGCATTTTGGATGTACGGCAGAAGCATGAGAAGAAGCTTTGAGTCTGTAACCAGTCCGTTCAGCGGTATTTCGTATGTTTCTTTTATTCCCGTGGAGTTAAAATCGTAATCGTCTATGGATATGGCGTATCCCGCATTCATGGACGATGAGCCGCTCCATGCATATGTGGGGAGGTTGGTTTCTCCGCCGTTGCTGGACGCATAGTATGTTCGCAACAGCTTTCCGTCTATGTACAAAACTTCATCCGCAACTTCGTCCACCGCATTTATGATGTAAGTCCAAGAGGGGTCGTATCCCTTGTACACCTGTGTTGCGGAAGTATTACCTATATCGTAGTTTGAACCCGCCTTCATGGATGTCATCACGTAGCATTTTGCAGCTATCGCCTGAGCTTTCAGCGCATCTGCGGGTACTTCACCCGTTCCCATTTCACCTGCAAGCACACCGTACAGGTAGTACACCGTGGGAACATGATTTATTACCTGTAAATACTTTGCTCCGTCTGAATTTTCATCTATTCTGAATCTGAAATCGCCAAGATAATTTCGTCCGTCCACAGTGGCATAACCTGCTGTTCTTATCTGATTGTTGCGACAAATGTTTATCTCCGAACTCAATGCCAAGCGATGCGAACCTTCAAAGGCTTGCACAACACCGTCCTGCATTTTTATCGTGATTTTGCAATTATTGTAATGCTCGCCTGTTTCTTTTATGAAGTAGTTGCCTGTAAGCCCTATATCTATTTCTTTTATGGTTGACCCCAAAGTGGTAAGACGTGCCTTTACCACCGAGTAATCTATCTCGGAAGAACGCAGTGCGCTAATGTCCAATAAAGCACCTGCACTCCCCGAAAGAATACCAAAGCAGAATATTAACGCCATTAAAATTGCTACACCTTTTTTCATAAAAATGTCCCTTTCCGCATTGCCGCAGCCGACAAATATGTCTGCTGACCTTTTAACAAAAAACTCCGCCAATAAAAAATCATTTTTCGCAGCAGATACATTCAATGTTCACCGTACGACAGTAATACCTATGATGTATTCGCCCACAGAATGCATTATATCATACAATGTCGTATTTTGAACAGTGGTAACATGTGTATAATCGACCTTTTTACAATTTTTTTGCACTCAATGACTTTTCAAACCAAACACCACCACTCAATATTTCAAAAACACATAAAATGAAAACGTTTATTGTCTAAAATGCGTCTTTTTATAGCTCGTGGTTGTCCAAATATTTGCAAACTGTGTTGTCAACACCGTATGTAAAGCTTTTGCATGAAGCAGATGTATTATATATCTTTTATGACTTGCAAATAAATGCAGAATGTGGTAAACTGATAGGAGCTGGCGTCCTTCTTGCTCCATTTGAAGGACATTGGAGCCGACAGACCATAAGGAGGTGTAGGATAATGACAAAGTATGAAAGCCTTTACATTATAAGCACAACCATAGGTGACGAAGCAATTGCAGAGAAGATTGCAAAGTTCAGCGGTATTGTTGAATCAAACGGTGGTTCAATAGTAAGTGTTGACACGGATTCATGGGGAAAGCGTAAGCTCGCTTATGCAATAAACTATGAAACCGAAGGTTACTATGTGCTTATGACATTTGAAGGTGACAGCGAGCTCCCCAAAGAGCTTGAGCGTAACTTCAAGAACGACGAAAACATACTTCGCTTCATCGTAACCAGAGCGGAAGCATAAGTATGCAGGTACACACCATAAAGCAAAAAGGAGAAGAACATGAATAAGATTACTCTTATAGGAAATCTCACCAGGGACCCGGAACAGAGTACGACTCAGAGCGGCATTTCAACGTGCAGATTTACCATTGCGGTAAATCGCAGATTTCAGCAGAATGCAGACGGCGGCAGGGTTACGGACTTTTTCCGTATAATCACGTGGCGTCAGCAGGCTGATAACTGTGCACGCTTCCTTTCTAAGGGAAACAAGGTTGCAGTGGTGGGCGAACTTCAGGCTTCCACCTATGTGGACAAGAACGGCGAAACACGCATCTCATTGGATGTAAGTGCAGATGAGGTGGAATTCCTCACTCCCCGTTCGGACGGAGCACAGCAGGAGAGATATTCACCTGCAAGTGCCACAGCAGGAAACAATGCGCCTGCATCGGGTGGCTTTGTGGATGTGGATGATGACACACTGCCGTTCTGATGCGGCAAGAAAGTGCGTTTAAGCAAAAATTTGGGAAAGGAGAACAAACATGGAAGATCGTAAAATGAGACCCAGAGTACGCAAGACAAGACGTAAGGTTTGTCAGTTCTGCGTAGATAAGGTTGAATATATTGACTATAAGGATGCTTCAAAGCTCAGAGGCCATATCACAGAGCGCGGTAAGATTAAGCCCCGCCGTATGTCGGGTGTATGTGCAAAGCATCAGCGTGACCTTGCAACAGCTATAAAGCGTGCGCGCCAGGTTGCACTTCTGCCCTACGTAGCAGAGTAATTTATAAACAGGAACGCCGGCAAAGTATGAAAGTGGGACGCACTCCGAAAGGAAGGCGTCCCGTTTTTTATCCCTAACATCCCAAATGCTCGCATGTAATTTTTTTTCTGCTTTTTCAAATAAAAAACTTTTTTTGAAAAAAGTATTGCAAAACATAATTATGTATGATATGATAAATACATACACTGAAAGGATAGCATACGGTGGGAATGTAACAGAGACCGAATATGTGCACAAATCCGAGTGTAAAAAATATTAGGAGGAAAAAGACATGAAGAAAATCATGGCATTTGTATTGTCAATCATGATGATACTGACAGTAGCACCGGGTTTGGCTATGGCAGCGCAAACCAATGATGCACACGTCACTTATGAGGAGCCCACATATCTCCTCTATGAGGACTTTGAGGATGAACTCGAAGGATGGCGTTTTGTGGACGCAGACGAAGACGGATATGCATGGATGCATTCACAGGGAAGCGGAGCCTATGAAGGCGAAGGATATCTTGAATCGTAC
>JAFSHG010000059.1 GCA_017440405.1 Clostridia bacterium | reverse complement strand
TATTATGAGCTTGCCTTCCGCTTTTTCCTGAGCTTGGGGCAGGGTGAGAAGCAAATATAACGCTGCAATTATTATACATGCCGAAAATGAGCCTAAAACTATTTTTTTCATAGTGATATCACCTGCATTTTTGTCCCTTTTTGAATTTATATGCAATATGGGAATAAACTATTAGCAAAAGCAGGAAAGTATGCTATAATAAAATGTGAGGTGTTGATTTTGAGATATGAAGAAAAGGCGTGGGCAGATTCCATGCGTATTTCATTTGACTATAACGGAATGATGCAGAGCAGTGTGGGAATGCACGGACTTTGCGACAGCGATTTGTGTGAAACGGAAGATGTGAAAAGAGCCATCTCCGCCATGCGGGAGCATCGCCATGATATGGAGTGGCGTGAACTTCCGTATACCGATGATGCAATTATAGACGATATTCTGAAAACCGCCGAGGACATAAGAGAAAACTATGACGCCTTCGTGGTTCTCGGAATAGGCGGAAGCGCACTGGGGCCCGTGGCGGTGCACAGAGCACTGTGTCATCTCTATCACAATGAAGTTTCGGGCAACATAAAATTCTATGTGGAAGATAATGCAGATCCCGAAATACTAAATGCACTCTTGGATGTCATAAACCCTAAGCGCACCGTGTTCAATGTGATAACAAAGTCGGGCAGTACCTGTGAAACCGTGTCACAGCTCATAATAATAACTGATGTGCTGAAAAAACATTTGGGGGACGATTTTGCAAAGAACATAATCGCCACCACGGACAAAGAAAACGGCAGCCTCATAAAGATTGCAAGACGCTGCGGAATGAAAACATTTGTAATCCCGAAAGGGGTGGGAGGCAGATTTTCCGAGCTTTCACCCGTGGGACTTTTGCCCGCTGCGGTGTGCGGAATTGATATTCGTGAGCTTTTGGCAGGGGCAGCGTATATGGACGGGCTGATTTCCAACTCCAAACTGCATATGAACCCTGCATACATGTCAGGTCTTTTGCAGGTACGTGCTATGGAAAAGGGATGTAACATACATGTTTTCATGCCGTATTCCGAGAGATTGCGCTATGTGTCGGACTGGTATGCACAGCTCTGGGCAGAGTCTCTGGGAAAGGCAAAGGACAGAACGGGTAAGACGGTAAACATGGGTCAAACCCCCGTAAAAGCGTTGGGCGTGACGGACCAACACTCACAGGTGCAACTCTATACGGAAGGTCCGTTTGATAAGGTCATAACATTTGTGGGCGTGGGAAAATTCGGGCGTGATATGAATATACCGCACGAGTATGAGGATATCCCCGATGCAGAGTATCTCTGCGGACATACACAGGGCGAACTCATGCGAGTGGAGCAGCTTGCCACGGAATATGCCGTGACGCAAAGCGGTCACATGAACAACACCATAACGCTTCCCGAAATAAATGCTTTCACCGTGGGACAACTCCTGTACATGTTGGAAGTACAAACGGCTTTTGCAGGCGAACTTCTGAACATAGACGCTTTTAATCAACCGGGAGTGGAGGCAGGCAAAAATGCCACTTATGCCCGTTTGGGAAAAGCAGGCTATGAAAAAAAGAATGCGGAACTTGAAAGTGTCGTGAAGCGTAGTGAGAAGTATATTGTAAACTAAGAAAGCATAAAGATGCGGAGGACAGAATGCATAAGAGAATAATACTTGTAATACTGGCAGCATGTGTGTTACTTTCCATGGTCGCATGTGCGGATAAGGATAAGACGGATACAGCACCGTCATCGGACGTGATAGTACACACGCCGAGCAACCTCATAGGCTTTGCAGTGCAGGACACGGGCGATATGAAAGTGTATGAGGCGATGCACAGTTTCATATGTACGGCGGCAGACATAGGCATGAATGCGAAACTGTATAAGTTTGCAAGTCAACAGGAACTGGACAGTGCGGTGGATGATGCAATAACGGATAATTGCGATGCGGTTCTGTTTTACTGTGAGAATACCGCCCCCGAAAGCGGCATGGAAAAACTGGAAAAGCACGGTATAAGGACGGTATCTCTCATACAGAAAAATGAAAAAGCATCATGCAGTATAATAGCAGATGACGGCGATTCTCAAATGCTTGCCATATTAGCGGAAAAGGCGGTAGATGGGTCTGTACTCATATATTCGAGTGAAGCGGTCGATATTTCCGCTTTGTCCTCAACACTGGGTGAGAAATGGGCAAGTACTCCCATAAAGAGTTTTGTACGCACAGAGTATGCATACAATGAGGCGAAAGATTCGCTGTACTCATACCTTGTAAACAACACAAGTGTGAAAGCCATATATGCCTTGGGTGAGCAAAACGCGCGTCCTGCCACACTTGCTGCACAGAAAATGGATTCGGGGATAGTGGTGATAGGCTGTGAGCTTACCGATATAAATGTCAAACTTTATGATGAAGGCTTGTATGCACTTGCCGTAACGCCGTATTATGATATGGCGGCAAGGGCGGTGTATGCAATGCAAAAGCTGGCAGACGGCAAAACTTGTGAGGACGAGGTATGTTCCGTGCATCTGGTAACTGCGGACAAGCTGGAAAAATACAACTCCATAAGGCATAACACTGCCGAATGGTTCGGGATACAGGGGTAAAGAGTCATGAAAGTAATTGACGGCAAGATGCTGAAACATTTGGATTGGGTGACCGTAATCATTGTGCTTACGCTGTTTATAATAGGCATTGTGAGCATAGCAAGTATAATGGCATCGCCCTTTTCGGGTACAGAGAGCAATATGAGCGACTACATGGAGAAGCTCAATCTTCAATACGTGGAAAGACAGCTTGTAAACTTTGCAGTAGGGCTTGCCGTACTCATGGTTACGCTCATAATAGACTATAACGCACTGAAAGGGCTTGTAAATTATGCCTACTTTGCATTTATAGGATTGCTCCTCATACTCGTCGTGGTGGGTAAAACTTCCCGAGGCGTGGCAGGATGGTTTGTGCTTGAAAACTTAGACAGAGCCATTCAGCCTGCGGAGCTTTGCAAGGTGGTTCTCATAGTAATGTTTGCAAAACTCATAGACAGGGGCGTGAATAAAAACGGCAAACTCACGGAGCTGAAGGATATTATGCTCGTGGTGGGGTCGTGCCTTCTGCCGGCACTGCTCGTTTTTGCTCAACCCGACTTCGGAACGGGCTTTGTGTTCATCTGCATACTGATACTCACTCTGTTCTGTGCAGGTGTGCCCTGGAAATTCATAATAATAACGGGTGTGGTTGCACTGGTTGCAGCTCCGCTCATCTACATGTTTGTGCTTTCACCCGACCAAAAAAATCGAATCATGGTATTTTTGAATCCCGAACTCGACCCACTCGGAAGCGGATACAATGTCATTCAGTCCAAACTTTCCATAGGTTCCGGAATGTTGAAAGGAAAGGGCTACTTCACAGAGGGAACGCTTGCCCAGCTGCGCTATGTACCCGAAAGACATACAGACTTCATCTTTTCGGGAATAATAGAGGGCTTAGGATTCATAGGCGGTACGATTATAATTCTTTTGTACTTTGCACTCATGTTCAGATGGCTCATGATAGCTTATAAGGCAGGAAACACATTCGGCATGTGCATTGTAATAGGTTGCGCCGCATTCATACTTGCACATGTGTTTGAAAACATAGGCATGACTATGGGGCTTATGCCTGTTACGGGCATACCTTTGCCGTTCATAAGTTACGGCGGTTCAAACCTCATAGCATGTATGGCGGCAGTGGGACTTGTACTCAATGTATATATGCGCCGTCCGTTGGAGAGACGGGCAGGTCAGTATTGATATTTCATGGGAGAAAAATATGAAAACAGAACAGGCATACAGTATAGCAAAGGAAATATATGCAAATATAGGTGTGGACACGGACAAGGCGATAGAAAAATTAAAGCACATTGCCATATCCGTGAACTGTTGGCAGGGCGATGATGTGCTCGGCTTTTTATTCAGAAACAACGCTCTCACAGGCGGCATACAGACCACGGGTAATTATCCGGGACGAGCAAATACGCCGGAGGAACTTCGCCGTGACATAGGCTTTGCCATGTCGCTCATACCCGGAAGAAAAAAACTTAATCTTCACTCCACATATGCGGATACGGACGAGAAAGTGGACTTGGATGGCATAGAACCGCGTCATTATGAAAGTTGGGTTGCATGGGCAAAGGAAAATGAATTGGGGCTTGATTTTAACCCCACATGCTTTTCACATAAAATGGCAGACAGCGGCTTCACCGTAGCAAGTGCCGATAAGACCGTGCGTGATTTTTGGATAGAACACTGTAAACGCTCACGGAAAATAGGCGAATACTTCGGCAGAGAAACGGGAGTAAAATGCGTTACCAATTTCTGGTTCCCCGATGGCTACAAGGACACACCCATAGACAGAGAATCCCCCAGAATACGTATGACAGAATCGCTCGATGCGATTTTCAAAGACAGTGTTGATGAAAAATATAATGTTGATGCCATAGAGAGTAAACTTTTCGGCATTGGTGCTGAAAGCTACACCGTGGGTTCAAACGAGTTCTGCTTGGGCTATGCTGCCACAAGGGGAAAACTTCTCTGTTTGGATTCGGGACACTTTCACCCCACCGAGGTGATTTCCGATAAAATATCGGCTGTGCTTTTGTTTGTACCCGAACTGCTTTTGCATGTAAGCCGTCCCGTGCGTTGGGACAGCGACCATGTGGTATGCTTTGACGATGAGCTGAAAAACATAGCCCACGCACTCATAAGAACGGGGCTGCATGAGCGTACACATATAGGGCTTGACTACTTTGACGCAAGCATAAACAGGATAGCCGCATGGGTGATAGGTGTGAGAAATACGCAAAAAGCACTTCTGTACGCATTAACAGAACCCACGGAAAAACTCAAAGAATTGGAATTGCAGGAGGATTACACATCACGCCTTGCAATCACACAAGAGCTTGCAGGGTATCCGTTCGGTGCAGTGTGGGATTATTATTGTGAGATGATGGGCGTGCCTTGTCGCACTGATTGGCTCACATGCGTAAAAGAGTATGAGAGAGATGTTTTATCAAAAAGATGAGGACAATTCAAATGATGCGTAACACAAACATAGTGGAAGAAGTTGCACTCCTTGCAAGCAATATGTACAGACTGGGTTGGGATGAACGCAATGGCGGAAACATATCCTGCATGGTGGACGAGAGTGATATATCTGATTTTGTCAACACCGAAAGAGTCATACGCCGTATTCCCTTTAACTGTGATTTTGGTGAATTGGCAGGCAGGCTATTTGTGGTGACGGGGACGGGGTCGTATTTTAAGAACATGGAGCGTGACCCCGAAAAAAACATAGGCATAGTGCGACTTTGCGAAAACAACAGAGAGTTAGAACTTTTATGGGGTTACAGTGACGGAGGAAGACCCACAAGCGAGTTGTATGCTCATCTCATGACACATGCGGTGCGGCTCAAAAGGGACGAGGCGCACAGGGTGGTGATACATACCCATGCTACCAACACGCTTGCGATGACATACACGCATACGCTGGACGAGAGGGAGTTTACAAGGACGCTTTGGCGCATGTGTACCGAGTGCATCGTGGTTTTCCCGGATGGCGTTTCGGTTCTGCCTTGGATGCTTTGCGGCACTGATGAAATAGGCAGAGAAACGGCAAAGAAAATGCAGGATACACGCATCGTGGTTTGGGCACAACACGGCATATTCGGTGCAGGACGCACATTGGACGAGGCTTTCGGACTGATTGAAACGGTGGAGAAGGCGGCAGAGATATACATAAAAACATTACCCGCCGAAAAAATCATAAATACCATAACGGACGAACAGTTAAAAGAGCTTGCAAAAGCATTCGGTGTAAAGGTGCACGAAGGCTGGTTGCAGTAGGTCGGTTGACACGGGGGCAAAAAGCGGATATACTTGTATACGTGGGATACTTTTACAGAACATGAAATGCCGCAGTTACCGAAAAAAGGCAAATCATATTTGCGATAACTGCGAGATTTCGTGTGATATATGTTCCATAATAATATTATATTAAGGCGGTATATTACATGACAAATTTTGAGAAAATACAGGCAATGCTTTCGGAAGAACTCGGTGTAAAGCCGGAGAAGATAGAGCCGGATACCAATCTTAAAGACTTGGGCTCTGATTCCATAGCACTCATGGCAATCATAGACAATATTCAGGAAGAATACGATATCGACGTTCCCGATGATGCCATAAAGAATGTTCAGACGGTAAGAGATATTGTGGAATACTTGGACGCAAACGCATGAAGGAGATAGGGCTTGAGCGGTTTCAGGAGCTGATAGGCTATGAATTCCGAGACAAACAACTGCTTTGTAATGCGCTCACCCACTCATCCTTTATAAAGGCAAACTCACATAAAAATGATGCAAACAACGAGCGGCTGGAATTTTTAGGCGATGCCGTTTTGGGACTTTGCGTGGGTGAGGAGATTTTTCGCACTTATCCGCATATAAGCGAAGGCGTAATGAGCAGGGTGAGGGCGGCGTCGGTGTGTGAGGCGGCTCTGTATGAGGCCGCAAAGAAGATGGGGATACCGTCCGTAATCCGATTGGGCTACGGTGAGAGCGTGTCGGGCGGCAGGGATAAGCCGTCCATACTTTCGGATGCTGTGGAAGCATTGATAGGTGCGATATATTTGGACGGCGGTTTGGAGGAAGCTCGGAAATTCATTTTTTCATTCACGGATATAGAAAAGAGCTACCACAGTTCCAGACAGAAAGATGACAAAACCAAGTTGCAGGAGTATGTGCAAGAGAAACATATGGGCACTATCTCATATGATGTCATAAATGTAACGGGTCCCGACCATAACCATGTGTTTACCATGGAAGTGAAGATAAATGACATCACATACGGAAAAGGCACAGGTCACAGCAAGCATGAAGCGGGGAAAAATGCAGCTGCACAGGCACTTTGTACATTGGCTAAGATGCATGGAAACGAGTAAATTATAAAGAGATAAGGAATAGATGTTTTGCGACTTACAAAGCTTGAATTATACGGGTTCAAATCCTTTGCAAAAAAGACCGAGATACAGTTTGACAAGGGCATCACTGCAATAGTGGGCCCAAACGGCAGCGGCAAAAGCAACATAGCAGACTCCATCCGTTGGGTGCTGGGAGAACAGAGTGCAAAAGCACTGCGAGGCTCAAAAATGGAGGATGTAATTTTCGGAGGTACGGCTCTGCGCCGTGCCATGTCGTATTGTGAGGTCACGCTCACATTTGACAACAGCGACGGACAATTGCCCGTGGACTTCTCGGAAGTGTGTATAACAAGGCGTGTTTATCGTTCGGGCGAGAGCGAATACTGCATAAATAAGAACACATGCAGATTGCGTGATTTACAGGAACTTTTCCGTGACACGGGATTGGGCAAAGAGGGATATTCCATAGTGGGGCAGGGCAAAGTGGAGGAAATACTCTCAAACAAGTCGGGTGAGCGCAGAAAGGCATTTGAAGAAGCGGCGGGTATCATGAAATACCGTGTACGCAAGGAAGAAGCAGAGCGAAATTTAGACAACACGGGAAAGAATCTTACTCGTCTTGGGGATATTATTTCCGAGATTGAAGAGAGGATAGAGCCTCTTTCGGAGCAGGCAGAGACGGCGTCATTGTACCTGAAATTGCGTGACGAGTTGAAAGAGTTGGAAATAAGCCTGTTTCTGTATCAGTATGATAAAGTCCGTGAACGCATAGCGGGAATAGACAGTACCATAGAACAGATATTGCGAGAGATAGAGGAAACGGACAAGCTCAGAAGTGAAATTGCGGCAAAATGTGCAGACATTGAGGAAAGAGAGCGCAAAACGGGTGATGAGCTGGCACAGAAGAATGCAAAACTTGTGGAGCTTACAGGTTCGCTTGAAGAGCAGCTCGGAAATATAAGAGTGTTGAATGAGCGCATACAGGGCGCACACAGAGAGCATGAGGCACTGCAAGCTCGCATAGCGGAAAATGAAAAGCGTTACAATGAGCTGTGTGCACTTTTGAGCAGTCAGGACACAAGAACAGATGAGAGAGAGAGTATGCTGGAACAGTTGCGCCGAGAACATGAGGAAAAGGGCGCAGAACTTGCAGAACTGAGCAAGGCTGTTTCAGACAAGGAAGCCGAGATAGAAGACTTAAAGACGAGTATGTTTGAAGCCGCAAACAGGCTCGGAGATGCAAAGAGCAATATATCAAGGCTTACTGCCACGCTTGAAAGTTTAAGAAAAAGGCTTTCTGAAATGGAGAGCGACACCTGTGATATAACGGGTGAAGAAGAAAAACTTTCTGTTGAAGAAAAAGAAGCGGAAGAAGAACTCCGTGACACGGAAAAAATTGCAGATGAACTGAAAAGGAAAATGGACAGCACCATGCAGTCTGCAAATGAAAGTACCGTGCGGCGCAAACAGACGGATGAGGAAATAAGAAAGACGGAACAGCTTTTGGAACATAAGCGTGCAAGGCTCACGGCGCTCATGGATATGAAAAAAGCGCATGACGGCTATTATGCAAGCATTCAAAAACTCATGGCAGACGCTGCACATGACTCTTGGCTGCAATCCATGATAGAGGGTACTGTGGCAGAGCTTATTCAGGTTCCCAAAGAGTATGAAATCGCACTTGAAATGGCAATGGGTGCTACCCTGCAAAATATTGTGACGCCCGATGAGGATGCGGCAAAACAAGTGGTGCGTTACTTGCGTGAAAACAGGTACGGCAGAGCTACTTTCCTGCCCGTCACCACCATGCGGCCACGTACCGTAACTCCCGACGAACGCAGGAAGATGGAGAGGATGCAGGGATATATAGGCATAGCATCGGAACTCATAAGCTACTTGCCGAAATATTCGGGCGTGGTGGAAAACCTGCTCGGACGAACAATTATAGTAGACGACTTGGATACGGGCGTGGAGATAAACCGTGCAACGGCACAGTCCATGCGCATTGCAACATTGGACGGTGACATCATAAATCCGGGCGGTTCTATAACGGGCGGAAGCATTGGCAAAAACTTGAACTTGCTCGGCAGAGAAAGAGAATGTGCAGACCTTTTGGCTGAAATAGACACGTTAAAGAAAAAACTGGCGGGTACACTTGCACAGAAAACGGAGTTGGAAAAAGAAATTTCGAGTTTGAGCGCAAACCTTTCTTCACTGTCTGCAAAAGTGCATGAAACGGACATCCTCCTTGCAAAACAGCGTGATAAACTGGATATCATAGTGCGTCAGGCAGAGCAAATGCAGCATCGCCACGAGCAAGCGGAGCAGGAACGAATGCGCATATGTGAAAGCATTTCTGATATGGAAGATGCACTTGCACAGGCAGAAAGTGAAAGGGAAACATTAGCAGGCAGCAGTACCACCACACAGAGCGATATTGTGGCGGCTCAGTCGGTTTTGATGAAAATGCGAGCTGAACATGCAGAGAAAAGTGATGCTGTGACGGATGTTAAGATGCGCATAGTTGCACTTGAAAAAGAGGCAGACGCATTGGCATCGGAGCGCAGGCGTTTGGAGCAAGATGCGGAGAACCTCAGAAAGAGCATAGAGGCGGATAAGGCGAGGGAGGCTAATTTTTCTTCCGAGTACGAGTCCGTGGCAGAACAAAAGCGCATTTTGGAGGCGGAAACAGAGCAAAAACGCAGCGCAAACACAGAGCTTTATGATGCATGTAAGCGTTTGGAAGAGTACAGGGCTTCACTCCTGGATAGTTTGGACAGCGCAAGGGGCGAAAAGGAAAAAGCCGATGAACAGGCGGAAAATCTTCGTGAGCGCAAGCACAGACAGGAGATTTCAAAGAGCAGAAGCGAGAGCGAGCTTTGTACCATGCAGGACAGAATATGGACAGAGTACGAGCTTACATATGAAAATGCACAGGTGTACAGAAAGTCGCTTCCCATTACAGCATCCACTCAGCGAGTTACGGAAATCAAGCGAGAAATCCGTGATTTGGGCGATATAAATGTGAATGCCATTGCAGAGTATCGTGCGCTGAATGAGCGATATACGGCTATATGCACACAGTGCGATGATTTGCGAAAGGCGGAGGAAGACTTAAAGACCCTTATAAGCGAGTTGACAAAACTCATGGAAACCAACTTCCGTGAGAAATTTGAGCAGATAAGAGAGAATTTCAAGCGAGTTTTCTCGGAACTTTTCGGCGGCGGTACGGCAGAGCTTATACTTTCCGACGAGAGTGACATACTAAACTGTGACATAGATATTTTGGCTCAGATACCGGGTAAAAAATTGCAGAGCCTTTCACCGCTTTCGGGTGGCGAACGCACACTCACTGCCATAGCATTGCAGTTTGCAATACTGGCATTGAAACCTACGGCTTTTTGTCTGCTCGACGAGATAGACGCATCGCTGGACGAGGTGAATGTCACACGCTTTGCAGATTATGTTCAGGACTATGCCCAAAGCACACAGTTCATACTCATAACGCACAGAAAGGGCAGTATGGAGTCGTGCAATGCAATATATGGCGTGGCACAGGAGGAAAAGGGCGTTTCCAAGGTGGTTTCTGCAAGATTGACCCGAAAAGACCAACAGTGAAAACGGTGTTGACAAAATATAATTAAGGATTGAAATATGACAGATTCAGATAATAAACTTAGAATTATACCGCTGGGCGGTATAGGTGAAGTAGGAAAGAATATGACCGCCATTGAGTATGGCGACGATATGATAGTAGTAGACTGCGGACTTATTTTTCCCGACGAGGATATGCTGGGCATAGATCTTGTGATTCCCGATATGTCCTACATCGAAGAACGTGCACACAAGCTCCGTGCATTCGTTATAACGCACGGGCACGAGGACCACATCGGGGCTTTGCCGTATGCGCTGAAAAAGTTTCATGCACCCGTGTTTGCCACGGACCTCACGCTGGCACTCATTGAACATAAACTGGACGAATCAAATGTGGACGAGGCACAGCTTATCACCATTGCTCCCGACAGAACCATAAATTTGGGATGCTTCACCGTGGAATTTATACGCTCCACGCATTCTATCCCTGGTGCCGTGATGCTTGCGGTGTCAACACCCGTTGGAACTATAATCCACACGGGCGACTTCAAGCTGGACTTCACACCCATAGACGGCGAAATAACGGATATCACACGTCTGGGTGAGTATGGCAAATCGGGAGTGTTGCTTTTGCTTTCGGACAGCACAAATGCCGAAAATGAGGGCTATACCCCGAGTGAAAAGGACTTAGGCTCACGCTTTGAGGAGTATTTCACAAATGCACAGGGCAGGGTTATCGTGGCGTCTTTTGCGTCTAATATTTACAGGATTCAACAGATAGCCGATGTTGCAATAGCCCATGGCAGGGTTATATGTTTCCAAGGCCGCAGCATGATATATATAAGCGAGATTGCACGCCGATTGGGGTACCTCAACATATCGGGAGAACATATTGTGGAACTTTCCAAACTGGATAACATCCCCGACAATGAAGTGTGTATCATAACCACGGGCAGTCAGGGAGAACCCATGAGCGGACTTTTCCGCATGGCAAATTCATCGCACAAGCTGAATATAGGCGAGAATGATACGGTGATAATCTCGGCTTCTGCCATTCCGGGGAATGAAGTGGGCATTGCCAAGGTAATAAACCAGTTTTACAACAAGGGCGCAAAGGTGATATACGACCCCATGGCAGATGTGCATGTTTCGGGACACGCAAAGCGCAAGGAACTTACATTGTTGCTTGCACTCGTGAAGCCCAAGTTTTTTATACCCATACACGGCGAGTATAAACATATGCATCAACATGCTCTTTTAGCGCAAAAGACCAATATACCGCCCGAAAACATATTTGAACTGAAACAGGGTGAGGCACTCGTGCTCGATTCAGAGAGTGCAGAGATTGAGAAAGATGCGCTGAACTTTGGCAGCGTATATGTGGACGGATTGGGCGTGGGCGATATAGGCTCTACGGTGATTAAGGACAGGAAGATAATGTCGGAAGACGGTGTCGTGATGGCAATAATCACCATAAACAAGGTCACGGGTGCGCTCATGGCAGACCCCGAGGTCATAACACGGGGATTCATCTATCCCAAGATTAAAGAGTCCGACGAGATAATGTGTGCTGCCAAGGAGAATGTGCTGAAAGTGGCGTACAAGTATGCCGAAACAAACCGTGCAAATTGGAGCAGCATAAAAAATGCTATTCGAAGCACCTTAAAAGACTACTTGTATGAGAAAACAAAAAGGCATCCGATTATCATACCGGTTATAATAGAGGTGTGATGCATAAAAAAAACAGCATCCGGCTATTTGTTCGATGCTGTTTATTTTTATTGATATGCAAAAGCAGATTTAATTTTTCAAACTCCGTTATTACGCACCGGTGACTTACTGTTCTTCCAGATTCTTAAAGCCGTATCCGTACACCTCGTCAATGGTGCTGAGCATTATGATTGCCCGTGGGTCACAACTTCTCACGATATTGCGCACTTCAATGGCCTCCGCCTTATTACATGCACACATGAGCATCTGACGTTCTTCTCCCGTGAATGAACCGTGTGCCTTTATTATGGTGGAGCCTCTGTCCACTTCCGTGCCTATCCGTTTTGCAAGCTCTGCCCCCTTATTCGTGATTATTATGGTCATCTTACCGGAGCCAAACCCGTACATGATTTTATCCATGACTATGGTGGATGCCGCCGTCATCAGAATACCGAAAAGTACGGATTCAATTTGTTTGAAAACTATGCCGCCCAAGGAAATTATGATGCCGTCCATAAAAAGTGTAATAGTGCCTATGGAAAGTTGCGGATACTTCTTTTTTACGCTGAAAACTATAAAGTCCGAGCCGCCCGATGATGAACCGCGAGAGTACAAAAGTGCAAGTCCTGCACCCACGAGTACGCCTGCAAATAGTGTGGCGAGCATTCTTTCGCCCTCATACTGCGGAAAGCGCGGAAATACAAAGTCAATCATCAGTGCAGAGATAAGCATGGACTTTAATGTTTTGAATAAAAAACGTTTGCCCAGTGCCTTATGGCAGAAAAGTATGAGCGGCACATTTATAGCCAGTGTACACATACCTATGGGGATAAACTTAAAGTAGTGGTTGATGATGATGGAAAGACCCGTAATTCCGCCCGGTGCAAAATCTGCATGGGCAGCGAATGTGTACACGCCCAATGCGTAAAGAATCGCACTTGCAATGTCGAAAAGTGTGTCCACCAAAAATGTTTTCCAACTGAATTTCTTTTCAAAACGCTTGTTCTTATCCAAAGTAATACCCTCCGTAAAATTTATTTATAATACCCCACGACGGGAATATCTGCACGTTCTAAAATCAGCTCCGCCAAAATATCTGCGTTGCATCTTTTGCCCGATTTGCATTTATCTGCTGTGACGATACGGCGGCTTCCGTCCGTCATGTTGGCAATGAGCCATTTTTTCTTCGGCTTTCCCCAACAAAACCGTGCTTCCATGTAAATCCTCTCTATACTGTGGATATGGAAAAGGTCACCACGTTTCACATTTATACAGAAATCGTCGGTCAGAATTGTTTTTCCAACTGCCACATTTGTGTGTGACAACACTTGTTCTTCCAGCTTTGGTAAAAGGCTTTTATTCATGCCTTCCATAGCGAGCATGGCACGGTATATGCGTATGTCCTTAACAGATAATATCACATATCCGATGAAAAAGAAATTAGTACACAGCAGTGTACAACCGAGTGCAGCCGTAAAAAGCGGCGGATATACCTTTACAGTGACATCCAAAAGAACGCTTCCGTATAACCGGGAAAGAGTTGAAACTGCGTCACGAAAAGGCTCATGTTGCTTTCTCACAAAACCGCATAGAGTGAGCGGTGATTCGGGGGATTGACTGCTGCTTCTGATATACGGGGCAAGCTCAGCAGTGAGCTGTGATGACTTCACCAAGACAATGGCACTATTCGTGCCGTCCGTGTACATGCAGTATGTCTTTGCGCTGTGGGTGTCTTCTGCAAGCGGCGTTAAGCATTTACCCGTGAGAGTGAGTTGTGCTGCGATATTATCTTGCATGTCATTTACAAACTGCGGATAACCGCTGTCTGTAATGAAACTGTACAGTGAAATTCCTGCAAATATGAGTGCAAAAAGCAGTATAAGAAGAATGGTTACTAATGATAGAAATGATTTAGCATACAGAATCTTTCCTATATTCGTATTCTTCTTCAAATAAAAAACATACAGCATAATCTTCACCTCCGTTATTTTTGTATTGCAAAGCCACAGTGCATTTTTCACAAGACGAAAGCAGCAAAGAGTGGTGTTGAGGGAAAAATCAGTCGTTTTCGGGCTTGCCGATAGCCTGACGGAAGAGATTTTGCATACGTAAATCAAGGTCAGACAGCATGGACGCACATGCGCACAATTCGTCATTTGCAGTATCGGGTATGGAGTTTTTGGTCTTGTAGCGAAGCTCATGTTCAAGGCTCGCCCACACATCCATTGCAACCGTCCTTATCTGTATTTCCACGGGTATGTCCACAGGCCCCTCAGACAGGAAAATGGGTATGGAAAGCACCAGATGCAAGCTCCTGTAACCGTTTGGCTTGGGATCTTTTATGTAGTCCTTTATCTGTATGAGCGTTATGTCGTTTTGGCTCGTGAGCAGATTGGCGATGGTGTATATATCGTCTATATAGCAGCATATTACTCTCACTCCTGCTATGTCATGCAGGTTTTCACGGGCAGATGGTACGGAAACATTCAATGACCTTTTGCGTAGTTTCTTTACGATGCTATGGGGAGATTTCAGTCTGCTTTCTATGTTGTGAATGGGATTGTGGTCGTGCTTTGCGGCAAACTCATCGCTCAGAATTTCGAGTTTTGTGCGCACTTCCTTTATGGCAGCATTATAATTATGCTGCATTTCCAAATATCTTGTTATTTCCGAGAGCAGTATGACATCATCATCGTTTGCCATTATATCTCCGTGATTATAATTCCTGTTCATAGTAAACTCCCAATACTCTTTATTTGTATTCCGGTGTAGTAGTGTGTTAAAATGTCATCGTACCGTGAGCCGTTCGCTGCCATTGCAGCCGCACCCGATTGACTCATTCCCACACCATGACCGTATCCCCGTACATCTATTATAACATACTTTGCTGTCATTTTTATAGTGAAATTACTGCTTTTAAGTGAAAAAGCGTGTCTTATGTCACGTCCTGTCACTCTTTTATCACCCACACGCACTTTATACACATAACCGTTGTCGTCAGTGCTTAATACACCGAAACTGTCACGGACTGTATTTTTTGTGAGCCGTTGTCCGAAATTCTCATTTATGAGCTTTGCAGCCTCCGAGTGCGTGAATTTCACGGTATCAGAGTATCCTGAGTATGATTCCTCGCCAGGGCTTTCCACTGAGCGCAAGTACGGGACGGGAGAGCCGCCGTAAACGTCTTCCGCATTCATGGTGCGTCCGCCCGAGGATGCGTGGTACATGGCATTTATGGGTTTATTGTCATATGTTATAATAAGGCCGTCGGTGCTGAGTACTGCGTCATAGACTTTTTTTGCATAGAGGTTGTAGTCTTTGCCCCAGCGTTCTTTCAGTTGTGAAATGCTTTTCCATGACTGACAGCATGAGCTGTCGGTGCATATATCAAAGTGACCCGGTGAACACTGCTTTGCATTGTCACCGAACAGGGATGCGGATTTTGAAAATGCATAAGTGCGGGCTGCCACGGCTTGAGCTTTGAGTGCTTCCGTGTCGTATGACGCCGGCATCTCCGCCGCCACTACGTGGAAAATATACTCATCTAAGGGGACAACGTGCGTAGTGTTTGTTTCGTGGTTATGCACGGTGATTTTGTATACGCTGTTAAAGGTGAGGGTGATATCGGGTTGGGGAGTTGCTCCGTTTTCTCGTGTGCAAGTTCTGACAGATAACACCGTTATCAAAAGTACAGTGAAAGTAAGCAGAAAACATGCACCGTCACGAATCGCGGCAGTGTATGTAACCTTTTTCGTCTTTTTTGTTCTTTTACGTCTGTTGCCTATGTATTTTCTCATACTGTAATTATACTACACAAACACAAGAATATGAAAGTTTTTTTTATCAACACACGATTGTCATACGGTGTTGACTCCACCGAGATATATAAAAAGAAGCACGAACGTGGTGTCCGTGCCTCTTATGCGTTTAATGAATTGCGTATTAGAATTCGGTGATGAGGCCTGCTGCGAACTTCAAGATGAGAACTGCGTCACCTGTGTTCACCTTATCATCGTTGTTTACATTTGCTGCTTCCTGCTGTGCATCTGTGAGCTCCTGCATACCTGCTGCAAATTTCAGAATCATAACTGCGTCACCTGTGTTTACATTACCGTCGCCGTTTACGTCGCCAAGCAATGTTTCACCTGTTGCTTCATACTGAGCTGTAACCGTCATGTCAGCTGTTACATTGGAGAAGTCCTTATCCCAACCTACGAATCTGTAACCTGCGTGTACGGGTGCTTCGGGAGCAGTTGCTGCTGTGCCTTCTTCAACCTTCACTTCGGAAATCTTTTCGTTTGTCAAACCGTCCATGAATGTTACGGTGTAAATGGTTGCATTTTCTGCTATGAATCTGCCGTCAACTCTAACGTCCTTTGCGGGCATTCTTGTGGGAACACCGTTCCAACCGGAGAAGACATAGCCTTCACGGGGTGCGGGCTCTTCCATGGGTGTGATAGCGTCGCCTGCTTTATGCTTTTCTGTGCCGTAAAGCTCATCGTCAACATAATAGCTCAATGTGTATTCCTTATCATCGTCGTCTTCACCGGGAACAGGAAGTTGACCGTTTGTGGTAAGTTCAAATTCGAGTGATGCTTCATTGAACTTGGGCTCGTTGTGCAAGCGGTAAAGCTCTGCATGAACGGATACTGTGTAACCGAAGAAGAAGTAACCGCTGCCGTCATAGTACATTTCACAGAGCTGATTGTCGCCGTCAAATGCATGGTCGCCGCCGAGTGTGAGTTCGGGGTGGTTCTTACCTGTTACCCAAATGGATACGGGGTAGTTACCTTCAAGGAGTGTTGAATATACATTCAGTTCCTTTGTGAGGATGTGTACAGGGCAGCTCTCTGTTATGATAGCACCTGCTGAAACACCGCCGCTTATAACTGTGAGGCTGTCACCCATGAGGTAAAGACCTGAGTTTACACCTTCATAGTTATAAATTGAGAACTGCAAGCTGGTATTTTCCACGGTAGCATTGCCCTTTGCAGTGATTACAGAGGGTGCGTAGCCTTCGCCTGCTTTCCAGATGGAACCAATGGTTGCATTATCAAGTGTTACGTTTACACCGTCGTATATATCACAGAATACGTTAGCGTTGTTACCTCTTACTGTGTAGTTGCCGGGGTAGAGAATTATGAGTTCGCCCAAGCTGTATTCGGGATACCAGAAGTAACCCCAGAGGTTCGTACCGCTTACTGTCTCAATGTAGTTTTCTGTTCCGAGTGCATCGAGGTCGATTACCTTGCTGCTTGTAATGAGGGGATTTGCAACGTCGTTCCATTCGTAAATGCCTGCTTCAAATTCGCCCTCATCGCCCATGTAGAAACCACAGGTTACGAGGTAATATGTGCCCGTAACGGGAGGCATTACGATAAGCGGGAAGTCTCTGTATGTGCTGCCGCCCGATATTGCAGCGGGACCTGCCCAAGTCTGATTTATAACGTCCATGTTTTCATCACAGAAGAATACGTGGAAACCTATGGAGTCGGGGCTATCGAACATTGCAACATAGTTTTGGCCGCCCTGGAGTTCAATAGCATGTCTTGCACCGTATGAGAGTTTATAATCTGACATGAAGGGTGTGAGTGAGAGAACTGTGTCTGCACCCTTTATGTCTGTGGTAACTGAACTACCAACAGTCATGGGGTCGCCGTCTACTATTTCCTTAAACTCGTTCTCTTCTTCTGCATATGAGATGGAAACCCAAGAACCAAACTCTGTGAGAGTGGTGTCGCCAATGATGAATACGAACATGTACACATAGTCATCAACGGGAGCTGTAACCTTACAGCTTACGCTGCTCTGACCTGACATCCAAGCGTATACCATCTTTATGCCTTCGCCTTCTTCACCGGAGAAATCTTCAATGGTACCTGCAAAGAGATAGCAGTTTACCGTGGTATCTTCATCCAAGGGAACAAGCATCTGTGATCCGTTGTCCCATGCCTTATAAATGTCATAATTGAACCAAACGGTTTCGCCCTCCATGTACTGATAGTATTCGCCGTCTTCGCCAATGGGATGTACTACCTGTGCGAAAACCTCTCTGTTATCTGTGTACCAGTCATCTACCAGAGCGAAACGGTCACTCGGCAGCCAGTAACCGCCCAGGAGTGTGTCTTCCTGCTCTTGCATTTCAAGACCTGAACGGGGAGTGTCTTCCATCCAGCCTTTGGTTTCAAAATCGGACGCCTTAATGGTGGTATAATCCTTGTTCACATCATCGGTTGTGATAGCCTTTTCTGTACTCATGTCACTGGTTTCGATAATGTTACCGTTTACATCAGCAGCTTTCTGGCTGAGCGGAGACTGCAACTCTGTATGCTGCTTCTTCTCAAATGCTTCCGCAGCGGGTGCTGCAAAAGCTGTGGGCAACATTGTGAGCAACATTAAAATTGCAAGTACAAGCGCCGGGATTCTCTTCATTGTATTTTCCTCCTAAAACATATATTGTGTGCAGACGTTCTCTCTGCATCAATATATATAATACACTATTCTATTTCCAATTGCAAGAGGTAACACGAAAAAATATTAATTTTTCTAAAAAAACAGTGCGGTCTTGTATTTTCATGAAGTTTTAAGGTGGTGGAAAACGTCCGAAAAATGAATCCAAACATGCAGTGGGGCTGTGTGGGCACACTTATTAAAAAATGTGCAAAAGATGATGTGAAAAAAAGAATGTAAAATAAGCAAAGAAACAAATGATGAGTTTAACGGTACTGCATAGGGTTCAGCTTTGCTCCGTGATACGGATTTTCTGCTACTGTGGGGGTAAAGATTGCGGGATTATAGGCATTGCTGAAATACGGGTCGCCTTGCGTGAGATACGGTCGCAAAACATCGTATGTTCTCTGCATATCCTGCTGTTCGGGGACTGTGAACTGCTGCGGCGTACCTTGCAGGCATGAAAACGGCGTGTAAATATTTTTTCTGTACTTTCGGCTTGCACGGATGCAGTATTCTGCTATGGCGGCTCTGCCTGTGAAGCTTTCATCAAAACCGCGAAGTTCAGTGAATACTGCACCGCTCGTCATTATACAGTTCATGCCGCCCAAACTTATATTACGCACGGTGTTTATAAAACGGTTCATGCGAGCATCCGTAAATTTTCTGTTTTCAAGGTAATACGGCGTACCCCACCAACCTTGCAGCCCTATTACATTTCCTGCCTCTGTAATTCTGTTATCGGGTGTAAGAATAAGGGGACTCACCGTTCCCACGTCTCGGCGCTGGGCAAACTCAGTCATGGCATCAATCCAATCGGGTATGAGTGGAAACACATCGCATGATATGAAGATGTACACATCAGCGTTTGTGAGCGAAACGCATTCATTACACATGGAAGAAAATCCCACGGATGACGGGAATCGCATAACTTTTGCAGCGGAATTGTTCATGAGGGCGTTTTCGTAGCGTATGAGCATGGTGTCCTCGGTGCCGTGGCTTGCAACCGTGATTCCGTATGTTTCGGTACATGTAACATCCTCTGCAAGTTCCAACCATTCACGGAGTTTATCTGCCGAGTTTGCGCCATACAGGATTATTTCGCATCTGTATTTTTTAGGCATCACGTAATGTGTGTGAAAACTGCCGTCCCAAAGTCCTCCTACGGCATATCCGTTAAGTCCTTTTTCAGTCAACACCGTATTCAGTGAGCGTATTGCAAAGTCACGCTTTACGGCATCCCCTTTCTTTCCCGATGAAATCAAAACCGCAGATATGTGTACTACATGTGCCGCAGAGTCACATGCACGAAGGGTATAATCGTACATTCCTGCCGCAGACAAGTCTTTTATGCCGCCGCAGCCTGTGAAGAGTTCTTTTGAGGCAAAAAAGAGCTTGCCTATGTAATTATATGAAAGAAGTGTATCGGGAGAATACACGGGTTTGAATACGGGAGCGGTACGCACGCCGTCTTTTATCTCGTCTTCATCGGTATAAAAAGCATCGGCATCGGGGCTTTCGCATATGGCCCTTGCAGTGAGCATGAGCGCGTTTTCGTCCAGAACATCCTCTGAGTTTGCAAAACACAGGAAATCACCGCTTATGACATCGCAAAGTTGTGAAAGGTCGGAATTATTAAATGTGTGAATGCGTGGGTCGCTGTATATATAATCCGTGCCTATTATAACTGCCTCCCATGCGGAGTATCTCTGCTTTTTTAAGCTGTCAACACAGGATGCGCAAGCACGTCCTTTGGAATCAATTATAACGGTAAAAACAGGTGAAACGGTAAACTCCGCATCATTCACTGAATAGCTTATGTTCTGCAAATACTTATCATACGCCTCTTGGGTCTGGTATTCATCGGCGGAGTTGCCGTTTTCGCAGAATATCTCCGATATTAAATTCATAAACTCAAGCATTTTCTTTCCCATAACTTTATTTTTGCTCCCGTGGCGGCACAATATGCGGCTGCTGTAAAAAACATTTTGAGGCAATTTGATATATAATGCACATGTGCTATTGTTATATATCGAAAAAAAAGTTAAAATACGGTATACACAAATAATGCTTTATAAAGGAGAGGTATTTGTATGGCAATAAAGAATTTTGATGAGCTTATCGCAAAAGTAAAAGGCGGAGCAAAAAAGACGGTGGCACTGGTTGCTGCAAATGACGAACATTCATTGCAGGCTGTTATCGCAGCAAAGGACATAGTAAACTCCATTTTGGTGGGAGATGTGGAACTTATTGTTGAGGAATTAAAAAAGCTGGGCGAAAACCCTGACGATTACACCATGGTAGCAGTTCCCGAGGGCGAACATCCCTCCGTGGTAGCAGCACAGCTCATTCATGAGGGCAAGGCAGACTTTCTCATGAAAGGCCATATCATGACGGGCGATTTGTTAAAGGGCGTATTAAAACCCGAAGCAGGCTTGCGTACCGATTCGCTGATGAGCCACATCATAATAAATGAGCTTCCCGGATACCATAAGCTTATCTGTGTTACAGACGGCGGAATGTGCATGTATCCCGATTTGGAAAAGAAAGCACAGATTACCAAGAACGCTGTTGAGTTCTTCCATAAATTGGGTTATGAAAAACCCAATGTGGCAGCACTTTGCGCCATAGAAACAGTAAATCCCAAACAGCAGGAAACCGTGGACGCAGCAGAACTCAAGAGAATGAGCATAGAGGGTGAACTTCCGAATTGTTATGTGGAAGGCCCCATATCATACGACCTTGCCATGGTTCCCGAGATTTCGGAAGTGAAGGGTTACAGTTGTCCCTGTGCAGGTGACTTTGATATACTGCTCGTTCCCGAATTTGTAGTGGGCAATGTTTTGGGCAAGGCATTCACATACACATGCGGCGGCAGACTTGCAGGTCTCATATTGGGCTGCAAAGTTCCCATCGTTTTGACATCCAGAGGTTCATCTGCTGAGGAGAAATATTATTCACTCGCACTCGGTGCAGGCGTGTGTCAGTAACAGAAAAAGTTGCAGGGTAAAGCAATGGAGAGAATTTTAGTAATAAACCCCGGTTCTACATCTACAAAACTGGCGGTTTTTGAGGACAAAGAGAAAAAGTATTCCGTGACCTTAACACATAGCGACGAGGTGTTGTCACAGTTCAGTCAAGTCATGAGCCAACGTGATTTTCGTGCAAATGCCATTGAGGAAGAATTGGCAAAGAGCGGATACACACTTTCCGACTTCACATGCATTGTGTCACGAGGCGGGCTTCTGCCTCCGTGCGCTTCGGGCGCATACAAGGTGAACGATGCCATGTTGGACTACTGCTATGCACAAAAGCACGATGCACACACATCGAATGTGGGCTGTGCCGTGGCAAAACTTCTCTGTGAGCGGTCGGGAAAAGAGATTCCCTGCTACATATATGACCCGGTGAGTGTTGATGAACTTACACCCATAGCACGCATAACGGGCCTGCCCGAAATACCCAAGATAAGCAGAGGTCATGCACTCAACAGTCATGCTATGGCTCATCGCTGTGCAGATGAAGTTATGCACAAGCCGCTTGATGAATGCACTTTCATAGTGCAGCACATAGGCGGCGGTTGCAGCGTATGGCTCATGCACGGTGGACGTGCGATAGACATGTACAGCGATGATGATGCAGGCTTTTCTCCCGAAAGATGCGGCAAAATACAGGCTATGAGCCTCATAAAAATGTGTTACAGCGGAAAATACAGTTTTGCCGACATGACAAAGAAAGTTCGTGGAAATGCAGGTCTGCGTGCACATTTGGGAACGAGTGACGCTCGGCGTGTGGAGGAGATGATAGCAGGCGGCGATGAACACGCAAAGCTGGTGTATGAAGCTTTTGCATACGGTATTGCAAAGGGAATAGGCGATCTGGCAACCGTGGTAAAGGGCAAGGTGGACAGAATTATCCTTACGGGCGGCGTGGCAAACTCGAAACTCCTTACGGATATGATTCGTGACCGAGTGGAATGGATAGCTCCCGTGGAAGTCATGGCGGGTGAGTACGAAATGGAAGCGTTGGCAGAAGGCGCACTCCGTGTTCTGCGAGGCGAGGAAGAAGCTCGTGACTTTATAGGCAAGTGACGAGTTGATTCGGATTTTTTAACAGGGCTTTTCTGAAAAGGAAAAGTCCTGTTTTTTGTGAAAGTTTAAGAGTAACTTTATGTGTTAACTTTATACGAGCCAACACATAATGCAGCCGTCATGTGTATGTGAGACGGTCTTAATGAATATCTTTCGTGCATATTAAATAAGCGACAACAATTCCAATGGGGTTTATTGACATACCGTAGGTGAGCATAACAACATAAAGTTTCCGCTTGTTATAATGTTAGCACTGTTGCAATATCTGAAAGAGCGACGTTTCTCAAAATTCTGCCGCAAAGGTAATATTCACAATCAGATTCAATACATACATTATGTCGGCGTTGCTGAGCCCAATGCCGGTACTTGTTTTTCTTATAAAAGCGAAATGCCAAAATACAAGGAGGTAAGTTCTATTGGAAAAAGATAATAGACAATGTGCAAAAGTCTGAGAATTGTCTCAACGATTATATGCGGTTTGCTTTCTTAGTATTATAAGAACAAATCACTTTCTAAAGGAACATGATGAGCTGTCCTTCTTTGATTTTATGTTCGGAAGCTTGTTTTCGACGCTTAACCTTGATAATTTTTTAAAACTACACGTTTTTGAAAAAAAATATTGCACTTCTTGCGAAAGCGGTGTATACTGAATAAGCACAAGTAGGCAGGATTCAACATTTTATATGTTAAACTGCAATATACTGTGGATAGTTTACAGAAATACGAGGAGGTAATCTTATGGCACAGATAGCAGATATTATCAAATATGAGGGTGACAACAGCACTTTTATCTGGAAGCATCCGAATGAAGATTTTAACAGTCTTACTCAGCTTATTGTCCACGAGAGCCAAGAAGCTATATTCTTTATGAATGGTCAGGCACTTGATTTGTTTGGACCTGGTCGTTACACGCTTGAAACACAAAACATCCCCAAACTCGGCAAGGCGCTCAACCGCACCACAGGTGGTGACACTCCGTTCCACTGTGAAGTCTATTTTATCAATAAAACCGAGCAGATGAATATCAAATGGGGCACTGACAGCAAGGTGCAGTACATTGAACCTACATACGGCTTCCCCATCTCCATCGGTGCATCGGGTGAAATGAGCCTTCGTGCGGAGGATAGCCGAAAGTTGCTTTTAAAGCTTGTCGGTACCGAGAACTTTCTTGGTCAGCAAAAACTGACTTCTTTCTTCCGTGCCTTCTTGATGACTAGAGTGAAGACTTACATTGCGCAGGCGATGAAGTCAAATGCCATAAACATTTTTGAGTTAGATGAGAATCTGACAATATTCTCCGATTCGATTCATAAACAACTTGTTCCCGATTTTGCGGATTACGGTGTGTCGTTGGAGCGCTTCTTTGTAACAAATATTGTTAAGCCAGACGGTGATAGACAGTATGAAAAGTTTAAGGAATTGCATTTCCGCCAGTATGCTGATATTGCAGAAGCAAAACTTCGCCAACAAACAGATTTGATATATGCACAGACCGAAGCTCAAAAGGTTGTTATTGATTCCCAAGCACAAGCAACCAAACGTGCACAAGAGGGTTATACCTATGCACAGGAGCGTGGTTTTGACGTTGCTACTGAGGTGGCTCGAAATGAAGCGGTTGGTCAGTTTACCAATATGGGCGTAGGCTTTGGCACAATGGCAGGTGTAGGCGGTGCAGTTGGCGGTATGGTCGGCGGCATGATGAGTGATGCCATGGACTCTGCCGTGACCCCTGCACCCACGCAACCGCAAGCACAGAAGACAGATGATATGGCGGCTTTTAAGACAAAAATTGAAAAACTCACCATGATGAAAGAAGCAGGACTGATTTCCGATGATGAGTTCAATGCGATGAAAGCAAAATTGATTTCTGAGATTATGTAAAGGGGTGATTTACAATGAAGAAGAGTTTTAAGTTTTATATAATTATTTGGGCTGTGCTGCTGGCAGTTTATAATTTAGTCGTGTTTGTTGTAAGACCGATTATACCCGGGGTTGCCATAAACTACGATGTCCGTTTTTGGATAGCGTGGGGCTTCATTATTGCCACATATATAGGACAACTGCTTTGTGCAATGACAGCCTTCAACTCCAAAAATCTTGATAAGTTTTTCCTCAAAATACCGCTTATCACACAGAGTTATTCGGCAGTAATTGCAGCGTGCATTGCAGGAAGTATTCTGATGCTCATTCCAAATTGCCCTGTTTGGATTGCCACAATTGTTTGTGCTGTGGTGTTTGCGTTTTGCATTATTTCTGTGGTAAGGGCAAAGGCTGCTGTAGATATTGTTTCCGACATCGACGATAAGATTAAGACAAACACTTTCTTTATAAAGGCACTAACAGTAGATGCAGAATCGCTTATGGAAAGGGCAAAGAGCGAGTCTGCGAAAACTGCCGCAAAAAAAGTGTATGAGGCGGTGCGATATTCAGACCCCATGAGCAATGATGTCTTGGCTTCTTTGGAAAGCGAGATTGCGGTGAGATTTGCAAAGTTTTCGGAAGCGATTGTTGCAGATTACTCAACAGCGACTGCGCAAATTGCAGATGAACTTGTCATTTTGATTGGTGACCGAAATAAGAAGTGCAAGCTGTTGAAGTGAAATTAAATAAAGTTTCAAACGGAGAAATGCAACGCCTAATGCATAATGGCTTTCTTGACCGCTGTGCATCGGCAAAAAAACAAAAAACATACATAAGCGCAATACAGGAGATGTGAACAATGGCATTCTTTAAGTGTAAAATGTGCGGTGGCGCACTCGAAATCGAAAACAACGAAACGGTAGCAACCTGTGAATACTGCGGTACGAAACAAACACTACCTAAACTTGACGACGAGAAAAGGGTAAATCTTTATGATCGAGCAAATCATTTCCGTCGTAACAACGAATTTGATAAGGCAATGGGTATCTATGAGCAGATTCTTAACGAGGATAATACCGATGCAGAGGCTTATTGGTCTTTGGTTCTCTGCCGCTACGGCATTGAATATGTAGAAGATCCTTCTTCTCATAAGCGTATCCCAACTGTAAACAGAGCTCAGTTTACTTCCGTCTTTGATGATGATAATTATAAGTCTGCTTTACAGTATGCCGATGGATATCAGCGTAATATTTACGAGGAAGAAGCAAAGGCTATCAACGAAATTCAAAAGGGTATCCTTGCAATTTCTCAGAAGGAAGAGCCCTTTGACGTGTTCATCTGTTATAAGGAAACCGACAATAATGGCAGAAGAACGCCGGATAGCGTTTTGGCAAACGATTTGTATCATCAGTTAACTCAGGAAGGGTTCAAAGTATTCTTTGCCCGTATCACCTTGGAAGACAAACTCGGCTCTGCTTATGAACCCTATATTTTTGCAGCACTTAACTCTGCAAAGGTGATGGTGGTTCTCGGCACAAAGCCCGAGTTTTTCAATGCAGTTTGGGTAAAGAATGAGTGGAGCCGTTATCTTGCTCTTATTAAGCAGGGACAGAAGAAAATGCTCATTCCTGCATATAAGGATATGGATCCATATGATTTGCCGGAGGAATTTTCCCACCTGCAAGCACAGGATATGTCCAAGCTCGGCTTTATGCAGGATTTGATCCGTGGTATCAAAAAGATTGCTGAGGCAGACACACCAAAAACCACCGTTGTCAAAGAAACGGTAATTAGTGGAGGGAACGCTAATACTGCCCCTCTTTTGAAGCGAGCCTTTATGTTCCTTGAAGATGGAGATTGGAACTCTGCCAACGAATACTGCGAAAAGGTACTGGATATCGATCCTGAAAACCCATCTGCTTATTTAGGCAAACTTTTGTCAGAATTAAGGATAAGAAAACAGGAATCTTTAAAGGACTGCGCCGAGCCCTTTGATCATAGCAAAAACTATCAAAAAGCTGTCCGCTTTGCTGACGAGAAGTTAAAGGCCGCACTTACGGGCTACATAGAGCATATCAATATCCGCAATGAAAATGCTCGCCTTGATGGCACCTACACCCGTGCAAAAAATGCAATGTCTGCGGCAAATACCGAGAGTGCTTATAAGGAAGCGGCACATCTTTTTGAATCTATTGATGAATATCAAGATTCTGCCGTTCTTGCACAGTCGTGCTACGAAAAAGCGGAGATAGCAAGAAAGGATACAATTCTCTCCAGAGGCAAATCTAAAATGAGCGGAGAGATTATATCCAATTACGAATCTGCCATAAAATTGCTTGAAAGGATCTCCGGTTGGAAGGATGCAGATGAAAGGGTTTACGCCTGCCAAAAGAAAATAGAGGAAATCAAGGCAAAGCAAGAAGCCGAGCGCTTGGAAAGAGAACGCAAAACCGAAATTGCACGCAAGGAAGCAGAAAGAAAAGCAAAACGCAATAAAAAAATCGCTATTATCACAGCGCCGATCGCCTGCGCGGTAATTGCATTCCTAATTGTTCTGAACAGTGTTATCATTCCCAACAACAAATATAATAACGCTGTTGCGCTGATGGATGCGGGGAATTATTCCGAGGCAATTACCGCATTTGAGGCGCTTGACGGATACAAAGACAGCGCAACTAAGCTTACCGAATGCAAATACAACGATGCCATTACCTTGATGGATGCTGGAAATATTGTTGAGGCGTATGAGGCATTAGTAGCGTTAGAAGGGTATAAGGACAGTACGGACAAAGCTAACTCTATTTATGATAAGTACAAAGTTGAAAAACTGAAAGTTGCCAAAGTGGGAGACTATGTGTTTTTCGGCGCATACGAGCAAGATAACAACACCTCAAACGGTAAAGAAGACGTTGAATGGCTTGTCCTTGAAGTAAAGGACGGAAAAGCACTTGTTATCAGCAAATACGCTCTTGATTGCAAGGATTATAATACAAGCTTTACGGACGTTACTTGGGAGACCTGCACACTTCGTAAATGGTTGAGCAACGATTTTTTAGGTTCAGCCTTTTCTACCGAAGAAAAGGCAATGATTCCTACAGTGGCAGTATCTGCAGATAAGAACCCCGACTATAGCACCAATCCGGGCAACGCAACGCAGGATCAAGTATTCTTACTCAGCATAACAGAATTCAATAAGTATTTCAGCTCCGATAGTGCAAGACAGTGTAAGCCTACGGATTATGCAGTTGCTAATGGCGCTTTGGAAAGCGACAGTGGCAACTGCTGGTGGTGGCTGCGGTCGCCCGGCTTCAATCAGTATAATTTCGCCTCTGTCAGCGATGTCGGCGACGTCGACGCGTACGGCTTCGATGTCTACTTCGATTACTTTGCTGTCCGCCCCGCTTTGTGGATCGATCTGAACTCTTAAATCTTCTAATCTGAAATCATCCACATTGGGTTGGAATACTTCTTTGCGCAATTGTTCTCGGCATCAACGTAATTGCCGTTATTAAGGCATCTGCTGTTGTTGATATTGTAAGCGGTATCGATGAAAAAACAAAAGAAAGCACTTTGTTTATTAAATCTTTAACCGTTGATGCTGAAAGCTTGATGTCCCGTGCTAAAAGTGAAACCATCAAAGCTGAGTGTAAAAAGGTTTACGAAGCCGTTCGCTATTCTGATCCGATGAGCAATGGTGCCCTGGTTTCTATTGAAAGTGATATTACTATAAAATTCTCGAAGCTTTCTGAAGCAGTTATTTCTGAAAATTCAGAAACAGTTGCAACGCTTGCAGATGAAATAATTATTTTGCTTGGTGATAGAAATAAGAAGTGTAAATTATTGAAATGAGGTGTGTGTTATGAGTGCGCAATCTTTAATCGAGGTAGATGGAAATAAATATATGAGTACAAAAACCGCAGCTGAACTTTGGGGGTTAAGCTCTCGAACAGTTTCTGACTATTGTAAAAAAAACAGAATTCATCGCAGATTTAAGAATGGAAAACTTGGATGGTATATTCATATTGATGAAATAAAACCGCTATCCGACACAGAAATACATAGATTGCTTGTTTTATCAATTCAATTAAAAAATGATCCTTCTTTAACGATAGATTGGACAACCTTTAATTTTGATGACGAAGCAATAGACGCAATATATCAAAGCTTGTGTCTATCTGGATATATACATTCGTACAGTGTGTCAGATAAACGCCGAATTCCATATGAGGTAATTCTTACACAGAAAGGCTTAGAGATGGCAACAGCCTTTAACAAAAAGTCAATCCCCGACTTCTCTACAGTATGTAGTCAATGGTTGCCCGTATTAATTAACATAGCTCAATTATACATACGAATAAAACAATCTGCATAAGGAGATGAAAAACATGGCAATATTTAAGTGCAAAATGTGCGGTGGCGCACTTGAGATTAACAATAACGAAACCGTGGCAACTTGTGAATACTGCGGCACACAGCAAACGTTGCCAAAGCTGGATGATGACCGTCGTGCGAATTTGTATGACAGAGCAAACCATTTCCGTCGCAACAATGAATTTGATAAGGCAATGGGAATCTATGAGCAGATACTTAATGAGGATAATACCGATTCAGAAGCCTATTGGTCTTTGGTTCTCTGCCGCTACGGCATTGAATATGTAGAAGATCCTTCTTCTCATAAGCGTATCCCAACTGTAAACAGAGCTCAGTTTACTTCCGTCTTTGATGATGATAATTATAAGTCTGCTTT
>JAFSHG010000058.1 GCA_017440405.1 Clostridia bacterium | reverse complement strand
TAAGATTGGAAGCACCGTACCACGCACTCACAAATGCGGGACATATCTCGTATGTGGAACTCGACGGCGACCCCATACAGAATTTGGAAGCATTTGAGTCCATAATCCGCTACATGAAAGAGTGCGGTATTGGCTATGGTTCCATAAACCATCCCGTGGACAGAGACCCCGTTTGCGGTTACACGGGAATAATAAACGATGTATGCCCACGTTGCGGAAGGCGTGAGGGCGAACCTGTGGATGTGGCAAAACTGAGGGAACTCGGAATCCACAGACATCTGAATTCCGAACTTATAGGTTGCTGCGGCAATCCCGATGACCACGAAAAGTGAGCATGAGGGACGCCTGCAATATAATTTTAAATTTGAAAGGAGAAATAATATGAACACAAATACACAGGAAACACAGGGCAAGGGCGTAGGTTTTGAACGTATTCGCCGCATTACAGGATATTTGGTAGGTACACTTGACCGCTTCAACGATGCTAAAAGAGCTGAGGTAAACGACCGAGTGAAGCACAGTGTTGTGAAATGCGAAGCAAAAAAAGCTGAATGATGGACAGCAACACTATCAGAATTGCCGGGGTTATGAGCGACTCCATTGTAGACGGACCGGGACTGCGCCTGAGCATTTTCACTCAGGGCTGTCCCCACGCCTGCGTGGGTTGTCATAACCCCGAAACGCATGACCCAAACGGCGGATTGGAGTTTGAAACGGACGACTTCATATCCAGAGTGCGTGATGAACTCATACATAATCCCATACTTTCGGGAATCACACTCTCGGGCGGCGAACCCATAGCACAGGTGTCGGCAGTTTTGCGTGTTGCAAAGGCGGTGCGTGAAATGGGAAAAACCGTTGTATTGTTCTCGGGTTACACATATGAGGAATTGATTGCAATGTCGGAAAATGAACCCGATATAAAGGAACTTCTGTCGCTGTGTATGCTGCTTGTGGACGGCAGATTCATACTGGAACAGCGAAACCTTGAAATTAAGTTTCGAGGAAGCACGAATCAACGACTAATTGACCCGATAAAATCATTGGAAAAAGGCGAAGTTGTGCCTTGGAAGTCAAAGTTTGACTTTTAATGCGTAATCGTTGACAAGCGGCTTTTATGCTGTTACAATAGTGGAAAATCGCTTCGGGAACTAATTTTTATTTGGGAGATTCTTATGCGCAATATCTATATAAAAACAGTAACATGTATAATTGTTCTTTCGGTACTTGCTGTCGCACTTGCCTCATGTATCCGAACGAACATGGGTGGGTCTGCGCTGAATATAGACTCTGAACCGAATAATAAAGAGCAGTACAGTGAAACTCCGTCTCCCACGGTTTACATTGACTACCTTCCGAAAACCGAATCCGCTCTGGATGTCAGCCTTCTGCTTGAAACGGTGGAAAATGCAGCAAACGGCATTCTGCCGTCGGATTTATCGGAATATACGTACATATTCAACAGGCACCTGCTTTCACGGTATGCGTCCGATGACATGATGAAGCGGATTATATTGGAACTTTATGTAAGTATGCTCACATCACAGGTGGAGTACACTTTTCCGAGTGATGCTCAGATTACAACAACAGAACTTGCAGACCTTCTATCCGTGATAAAGTCGGATACGCCTGAGTTTTTGCATATAAATGATGAATACACGAGGTACACGGATCCCGATACGGGACTTGTTCGCAAGCTCCAATTCACTTTTTCGGATGATCCGGAACGCTATTATGAAAAACTCTGTGAAACGCTCGGCATTTTAGAAAAATGGAAAAGTGACACGGAGGAAGAAGGCGCATACGGGCGTGAGCTGTATGTGTATGACCGAATAATGCAAAACTGTGAGTACTCTCTGAGCGGCAAGGATGTGGCGTCTGCATACGGTGCGCTTGTGCGAGGTTCGGCTCTGTGCGAGGGATACAGTGACGCTTTTACGCTTTCCATGTTTTACATGGGAATTGAGTGTATGCAGGTATACGGCATGGCAGTAAACAGCAGTGGAGATGAGCAGAGTCATGCATGGAACTATGTGAAACCGGGTGACGATTGGTATGAAGTGGATATCACCTGGGATGACATTGATTCGGTGATTCCAACACCGCTTTACGCTTATTTTAATATTACACACGATGAAATGTCCGTAAATCATACCACGGATGATATTTTCAGCAAAATGACTCTTCCCGAATGCAATGCTGAGGAACTGAATTATCACAGGATGAATGATTGCTTCATTGAGGCAGATGCGGATGTGGAAGATGCGTTCTTTGATATTTTAAACCGAGAAGTTCCCGAGGACGCAGAGGACGAACGAGATATGACGGTGAAGTTTGAGTCTGAGGAGGACTATGATGAATTTCGTGACCGAATGGATGACCTGTTGAATGAGTGGAATAATGGCCGCTCTTACACATACATATCCCTGTACAAGTACGTTTTTGATGAAAAACTGTTTGTAGTGAGCTTTTTGTTTGAGCTTTCGGACGTTTAAAAGTTTATGCTTTACCATGGGCAAAGACGGTGACATATACTGCCTTTGCCCCTTTTTCTTTCATGACTTTTGCACATTCGTTCACGGTGCTGCCCGTGGTACATACATCGTCAATCAAGAGTATGCTTTTGCCATCGCAGTCATCGCTTGCAAGTACAGAACCCGCTTGAAGTACGAGTCTGTCCTTTCGTGTTGCACGCATCTGTGCAGGTGTGGGCTTTATGCGCATGAGCAGTGAGCCGTCATACGGTATCCGAAGGCGTGAACATAAGAATCGTGCCATGAGGTCGGAATGGTTATACAGCCTTGCATTGAGCTTTTTCTTGTACATGGGAACAGCCACGGCGACATCTATCTCCCAATCTTCTCTCACATCCATGAGCGCTGCAAACTTTTCGGAAAGATACAACCTGTGACCGTATTTCATGCGCAAAACACCGTCAGGCACAGTGCCGCTGTATGCAAATGCTACACATATCCCGTCAAGATATTGATTTTTATTCAACAAATCCTCAGTGTCATTCGGGTATATCAGCATGGAGGCGCAGTTTTTACACATGCCGAAGTTATCGGTGTGAGCTTCCTCGCCGCACAAAATACATTCAGCATCAACTGCAAATAGCAAATTCAGAAAATCATGAATCTTACTTGAAATGCGGGGTATCAGTTCAGACATGCATATTCCTCCAACATGGTGCGAAGTGCCGTATATCGTGCTTTTATGGATTTGTTATTTACCATGGAGTTTATGCATTCACGCCTGCCTAAGATACACACTTGATATTTTGCCCTTGTGACGGCTGTGTACAGCAGGTTGCGAGTGAAAAAACCGGGTGCGCCACCCCAGAGAGCCATCACGACAACGTCAAATTCACTGCCTTGACTCTTATGAATAGAGATACAGTATGCAAGGTTCAACTCGGGGAGCAAGTCATGGGTGTATTCAGCGACAGCGCCGTTTTCAAATGTAACAGTGAGGGTATTATTTCTCTTGTCCACATCCGTTATAATGCCCATATCGCCGTTAAAAATGCCTTTACCGAACTCATCGGACACACCTTCTTCCGAGCGAACCCACTCAATGGAGTAATTATTCTTAATCTGCATCACCTTATCGCCCGTTCTGAATATGACATCACCGAAAGTGATTTCGTCCTTGTATTCATGAGGCGGATTCATGGCATTTTGCAGACAGGTATTCAGATTTTTTACGCCCAATATACCCTTTTTCATGGGTGCTAAAAGCTGCACGCAGTTTCGTATGTCATTCGTGCGCAAAACACCCTCGGCATTGCCCGAAAACAGTTTTATTATTTTACTCAAAACCGTATTTTGGTCGGGTATTTCATAGAAATTAAAATCGCTTTCACGGTCATTCAGTTCGGGAAGAATGCCGTTGTTTATCTTGTGAGCGTTTGATATTATCATGCTCTGTGCTGCCTGACGGTAAACTTCCGTGAGCCTCACAGAGAAAATCTGTTCGGAATCCAGTATATCCCGCAGGACATTGCCTGCACCCACGGACGGAAGCTGGTCTGCATCTCCCACCAAAACAATGCGAGTGTTGCTTACCAAAGCTTTCAAAACAGCATCCATGAGCGATATATCCACCATGCTCATCTCGTCTATAATCAAAAAATCTATGTCCAAGGGGTCGTCCTCGTCCCTCATGAAAGTGTGGTCGTTGAAACTGTATTCCAAGAGCCTGTGTATGGTCTGTGCCGGCATACCCGTAGCTGCACTCATACGCTTTGCAGCCCGTCCCGTGGGAGCGCACAGTTCAAAGGTGAGGTTGTGTGATTTCATTATCTCTATTGCAATTTTCAGTATGGTGGTTTTACCCGTACCAGGGCCTCCCGTGATAACGGAAACGCCTTTTTCAAAAATTGCATACAGTGCGTCCTGTTGCTTATGGGCAAGCTCTATGTGATTTTTTTTCGCTGTGCGTGTGACTTCCTCATGCAATTCAAACGGAAGTGGTTTTTTATGCGAGCGTGTCTGTTCAATGAGTTTTACCGCCACATTCATCTCCGCCCTGCGCATGTACGGCAGAAATATCACATCCACACCGTTTATAGTGTTTTGAACCAGAATACCCTTTTCAATATGTGTGCAAAGGGCAGGTATCACCTCATCATTTTTCACGTTAAGCGTGTTTGCAGTCGCATTTACAAGCACATCGTAGGGTAGATACGTGTGCCCCTCCTGTTTTGCCCACTCCAATATAAACTTTATACCTGCACTTATGCGAAGCGGTGAATTGTATGCTATGCCCGCGCTTTGTGCTATTCTATCCGCCGTCTTGAAACCCATGTTTTCTATATCGTCAATGAGTCGATACGGGTTTTTGCGTACTATTTCAATGCATTTGTCACCGTAAGCTTTTATGATTTTTGTCGCTTGCAATGGGGAAATGTTGAGTTTTTGAAATTCCATCATCGCCGTGCGGTTTGCTCGATGTACGTTATACGATATTATAATGTCGTGAAGTTTCTTTTTACCTATGCCATGTATTTTCAAAAGCTCCTGCGGCTCATTATCCAGTATGGAAAAAGTATCTTCACCGAATTTTTCCACAATGAGCTTTGCCATGGAACGACCTATGCCCTTTATATTGCCGCTTGCCAGATAGTTTTCTATGTCCTCATAATTCGTAGGCGCAAGTATGAAGTGAGAAGACACACGGAACTGTTTGCCATACGTCTTATGCTCTGTCCAAACGCCGTACAATTCCACCTTTTCGCCGGGCTCAGGCATGGGCATGATTCCCACCGCAACAAAAAGCAGACCGTCTGTACCGTCAATTTCAAGTACAGAATAGCCATTTTCACTGTTTCTGTATATCACGCCTTCCACTGTGCCAGTTAATATCAGCTCTTCCATTCGTACCGCCCGATTTTTGTCATCAAAACTGTTTTTTATGTTGTGAACCCAACACATTAAAGTATAAGCCATAAAATGATTTTCGTCAACAACCGTGGGAAAAGCAGTCATATATAAAAAGATGACACTTGCTTGTTTTTACATTATGTGGTACACTGATGATGCAGTAGTATGGTTGCCTTGTGCGCGACCGAAAACGGAGGTAAAGTATGCTGAGAAGTATGACCGGTTTCGGCAAGGGTTTTTGCAGACAGGACGGTCGTGAAATAGTTATAGAACTCAGAAGCGTAAACCATAAATTTTTGGATCTCAGCTTCAGAATGCCCAGAACACTTGGTTTTTTGGAGGACACGCTGCGCTGTGCCATCTCGGAATCACTTTCAAGAGGACATGTGGATGTGAGCGTGACATACAGAAATACCCGTGATGATGCAAAGTCGGTTACGGTGGATAAGTCCGTATTGGTGCGATATATGAATGCAGGGAATGAACTTGCAGATGAATACGGATTGCGAAATGACCTTGCGGTGTTGAATCTCATGCGTCTTCCCGAGGTTGTCACGGTGACTGAAAACGAAGATGATGCCGATGCCGTATGTGCAATAGCTCGTACAGCGGTTGACATGGCACTTTCAGAGCTTGTGTCCATGCGTGAGCGTGAGGGAGCAAAGCTCTGTGACGATATGAACAAAAAACTCGATAATTTAAGCGACATTCGAGATGTTTTAGAGAGCAGAGCTGAGACCGCAATGTTAGAGCACAAGGCAAAGTTGGAGGAGCGAATAGCCGCACTCATGCCGCAAGGTGTGGAAGTGGATGCTTCAAGGCTTGCTACGGAAGTCGCATGTATGGCGGATAAGGCGAGTGTGGACGAGGAAATGGTGCGCATAAAAACTCACATTGCAAACATGCGTGAAATGCTCACAAAAAGCGAACCCATGGGCAGGAAATTGGACTTCATGGTTCAGGAATTGAATCGTGAGTTCAACACCACGGGTTCTAAATCCACCGATGTCACCATAGCGGAAAATGTAATTGCAGGCAAGGCGGAGATAGAAAAACTCAGAGAGCAAATTCAAAATATTGAGTGAGGCAAAGGGTATGGAAAAAAGAGGACAGTTAATAATCATATCAGGACCTGCGGGAACGGGCAAAGGCACTGTTGTAAAAAAGCTTTTAGAACGCAACAGCGATATGTCTTTGAGTATCAGCGCAACCACCAGAGGCCCAAGGCCTTGTGAAACGGACGGAGTGGAGTATTACTTTAAGCGGAGGCAGGAGTTTGAAAAGATGATTTCAGAGGACGCTTTCATAGAGTATGCAGAGTACAACGGAAACTTGTACGGCACACCCAAAAAAGCTGTTTTGGATAAACTGGAACAGGGCATAAGCGTCATACTTGAAATAGAAGTTCAGGGTGCTGCAAATGCCGCAAAAGCATTCCCCGAAGCAATTTTAGTATTCCTTGCACCGCCTTCCATGGAGGTTTTGCGTGCAAGACTCACGGGCAGAGGCACGGAAACTGCAGATGTCATAGAAAATCGCATGAAAATAGCAGAGAGGGAATTGTGTCGTGCGGAGGACTATCATTATATAGTTGTAAACGACACGGTGGAGGAAGCGGCAGAGGAAATCGAATGCATCCTCACAGCTGAAAGATTAAAAGTAAGCAAGAACAAAGCACTTTTGGACTCGCTGAACAAATAAGAAAAAGAATATAAGATTATAAGATTAAAGGAGATATAAATTATGTTGAACAACCCACCTATCAATGAATTGGAACAAAAGGCAGGCTGCCGTTATCTTTTGGTTTCTGCCGTGGCAAAGCGTGCAAGAGAAATAATGAAAGAAAAGCACGGCGACAAGGATAATAAGATACCCGGTATTTCGGATAATGAAGCTCTGGATGAAGCCGTGGATGAATTCTACGGGGACCAGTACAGAATTGCAGGCGAAACCGCAATTTCCGACTGATGAACATTGTACTTGGAGTAACAGGCTCAATAGCCGCATTCAAGGCGGCAGAGCTTACAAGTAAACTGTGCAAAGCAGGGCATAATGTGCATGTAATACTGACGAAAAACGGCAGTGAGTTTGTTACACCGCTCACCTTTGAAACACTCTCTAAAAATGCTGTTGCATGTGACATGTTTCGCAGAGAGCGTCCGTTTGAAGTGGAACATATATCGCTTGCAAAGCTCGCCGACGTATTCGTGGTTGCGCCCGCTACGGCAAACTTTATTTCAAAGTACGCCATGGGCATTGCAGATGATATGCTCACCACCACCGTGCTTGCAACCCGTGCCCCGGTTATCATAGCACCTGCCATGAATACCGCCATGTATGAACATGCGGCAGTGCAAGAGAATATGCGCATACTGCGTGACAGAGGCGTGTATTTTTGCGAACCCGAAACGGGTGTTTTGGCATGTGGCGATACGGGCAAGGGCAGAATGCAGGAGCCTGCACTCATATGCGAAATGATTGAGAAAATCCTGACGGAGCAAGATTATGCAGGAAAACGGGTTTTGATTACGGCAGGAGCAACACGAGAGGACATAGACCCCGTGCGATTTTTAACCAACAGGTCAACGGGTACAATGGGTGTGTCCCTTGCAAATGCGGCGGCAATGCGAGGTGCAAGTGTTACACTTGTTGCAGGGGCTGTACAGGCACGCATATCGGATGATGTGAAAGTGGTTTCCGTGCGCTCCACGGCGGATATGTATGAGGCTGTTTCAAAACATGCAGATGAGGCAGATATTGTGATATGTGCTGCTGCACCTGCTGACTTTACTCCGCGTGAAAAGTCAAGCATTAAGATAAAAAAAGGGGACAAGGACGACCTTTGCATTTCTCTCATGCATACCCGTGACATATTAAAGGGCATTGCGGATAAAAAGGGCGAGAGACTGCACATAGGCTTTGCCGCAGAAACCAATGATATAGAGCAAAATGCAAAGCGCAAGCTCACGGAAAAGAATTTGGATGCCATAGCCGCAAACGATGTTTCGGACGAATCGTCGGGATTTGGTTTGGGTAAAAATGCGGTGACACTTTACATGAAAGACGGCAGGAGATATGAGAGCGGCCCCATGGAAAAGCCGACCCTTGCAAACTGGCTTTTAGACAGGATAAAAGAAATATGGCAATAATAAGCGTACAGGATCTGACATTCAACTATACAGAGAGCGGTTTCCCCGCTCTTTCAAATGTATCCCTTGAAATAGAAAAAGGCGAGTTTTTGGCAATAGTGGGTCATAACGGCTCAGGCAAAAGCACGCTTGCAAAGCATTTCAACGGCTTGCTCACGCCCACATCGGGCAAGGTGTATGTATGCGGCATGGACACCGCCGATGAGAATAACAGCCTGGATATAAAAAGGCATGTCGGTATGGTTTTTCAAAACCCCGATAACCAGATAGTCACCACTGTGGTGGAGGACGATGTGGCATTCGGACCCGAAAACTTAGGAGTACCGTCGGATGAAATAAGAAAAAGGGTGGATGAAGCACTCGTGAGCGTGGGGATGAAAAAATACGCTCAGGCAGCACCGCACATGCTCTCCGGGGGGCAGAAACAGAGAATTGCCATAGCGGGAATGCTGGCAATGCATCCCGATATACTGGTGCTGGATGAGGCGACAGCCATGCTCGATCCCATGGGCAGGCGTGAAATTACAGATATAGCGAGAAAGCTGAACAAAGAAAACGGTATAACCGTCATAATGATAACACAGCATATGGACGAGGTTACATATGCAGACAGAGTTGTCGTGATGAAAAACGGAAAAATTGAGTTTGAGGGCGACCCGAAGCGAGTTTTTTCGCAGAGTGCAAGGCTTACGGGTGCGGGACTGGATGTCCCACCTGCCGTGGCATTGCGCAATAAGCTCATATGTGAACACGCACTCGCACCCACAAATGCGGTGGATACCGAAGAGATTACAGACGATATATACAGGGAATTTGTAAAACGGGGAATTGTATAATGGCTATTGAAATGAAGAATGTCTGCTACACATATATGGACGATTCGGCATTTTCACATGCCGCTTTGAAAGATATATGTCTTACAGTAAATGAAAACGAGTTTGTGGCACTCATAGGTCACACGGGTTCGGGAAAGAGTACGCTCATTTCACATATGAACGGTCTTATGCAACCCCAAAGCGGAAAAGTTACCGTGGATGGGCTGGATATGTCCGACAAGTTAAAGCGCAAAGAAGGACGCACCCGTGTGGGAATGGTGTTTCAGTACCCCGAATATCAACTCTTTGAAGAAACAGTAAAAAAAGATATAGCATTCGGACCACATAACATGGGACTTTCCGATGAAGAATGCGATGAAAGAGTTCGTGAGGCAATGGAACTCGTGGGGCTTTCCTATGAAAAGTTTGCGGACAAATCACCATTTGACTTATCGGGTGGTGAACGCAGGCGTGCGGCACTTGCAGGCATAATAGCTATGCGACCTAAGTATCTCGTACTGGATGAACCAATGGCAGGCTTAGACCCCATGGGTAGACGGCGTATTTTAGATACGGTGATATCGCTCCGCAGTGCGCTGCACTGTGCTGTTGTCATGGTGTCACATTCCATGGATGATGTGGCAAGGATTGCAGAGCGTGTGGTGGTAATGCACGAGGGGAGCATAGTGATGGACGGTGCAGTATCGGAAGTTTTCACACATACTGAAAAGCTCCGTGAAATAGGCTTGGAAATACCCACCGCCGCAAGGATTGCAGACGGATTGCGTATGCGTGGTGTTGATGTACCAAAGGGTATATGCACCATAGAAGCATTGTCGGAATACCTCACAGGGAGGCTGAAAAAATGCTGAAAGATATTACTCTCGGAAAATACTACCCCGGCAATTCCGTGGTACATGCCTTAGACCCCAGAACAAAAATACTGCTCACGATTTTCTTCATGATAGCCGTATTCCTTGTGAGTGACTTATGGCTGTTTATACCTGTGACACTCGGACTTTTCGGGATAATGCTCTTGACCGAAATACCCATAAAGCTCATACTTTCATCGTTGCGACCCATGAAGTGGATATTGGTGTTTATGTTTGTCATAAACCTGCTCATGATTCGTACAGGGAAAGTGCTCTTGGAGTTCTGGATAATAAAAATAACGACAGATGCCATAGTCCGTGCTGTCTTTGTGTCAGTCAGACTGCTTCTGCTTGTACTCGGGACATCGCTCATGACTCTTACCACAACACCGATTCGCCTTACCGACGGTCTCGAAAAACTTATGTCACCGCTCAAAGTCATTAAATTTCCTGCGCATGAACTTGCTATGATGATGACCATTGCACTGCGCTTTATCCCCACGCTTTTGGACGAAACGGACAGGATTATGAAAGCGCAAACGGCACGAGGAGCAGACTTTGAAACGGGCAGCCTTATTAAGCGAGCAAAGGCAATGATTCCCATAATGATTCCGTTGTTTATAAGTGCATTCAAACGTGCCGACGAACTTGCGGTCGCTATGGACAGCAGATGCTATCACGGCGGCGACGGCAGGACGCGAATGAAAGTCATGCACTTTGCAAAGCGTGACTTGATTGCTGCTGCGGTGTTGATTATATTCTTTGGTGCAGTAATCGTTACGGGGATTTTGTTATGAACATTTCATCTGTCGGAAAAAGAACAGTTTGTATCATTGTATCTTCGCTTCTCATGCTGTGCGTGATTTGGACATTTACAAGGGGCAGAAGCAGTGAAAGACAGCGCATTTGCAATCTTTTATCCGATTACGGGTACACTGTACACGAGGACGATTTGCTCTTTGCCTATGATGATGCGGATACTACCATAAAAAATGCCATGGGCAGCAGTGAAAAAGAACTCGCTGCGGCTGTGGAAGCGTCTCGTGCAGGCGGATTTCCGTCACGGGTGGAAGAACAAGGCGGCGTTACTCTCGTAATGGCAAAGGATTCGGGGAATACCGTGTATTTGTACATGCTGAACGGTGAGTTTGAACTGTGTTTTGCAGAGGACGATAACGGAAATGTTTTGCCTCTGAGAAAGGGTGAGTGAAATGGATACGGGCAAGAAAAATAGGATTGATAACCTGTGTGAGGTGCTTAACGAATATGCAACAGCATATTACATGTCGGGGACGCCGCTTGTGAGCGATGCTCAGTACGATATTCTCTATGACGAACTGGTGTTGCTGGAAAAAGAAACGGGTTATACTCCGCATAATTCGCCCACAAGACGAGTGGGTGCAGAACCCGTGTCCGAATTTTTACCGCATACCCACATTGCAAAACTGTATAGCCTTGGGAAAGTGCAGTCCACGGAAGAACTCAGACAGTGGGGACAGAAATTGGAAGCAGCATACGGAAAGCAGGAATACTCATTGGAGTACAAGTTTGACGGCCTTACCATAAATCTCACGTATGATGACGGAAAATTGGTTCAGGCAGCCACACGGGGTAACGGAAGTGTGGGAGAGGCCATACTTCCTCAGGTGATGACCATAAAGACGGTGCCGCTTACCATACCATTTCGTGGCAGAGTGGAGATTCAGGGAGAAGGGCATATGCGTCCGTCCGTACTCAAAAGATTAAACGAATCAGGCGATGAAACCTTAAAAAACGCAAGAAATGCAGCAGCAGGCGCACTTCGCAATACAGATCCGTCCGTAACTGCAAAGCGACATTTGGACTGTGCATGTTATAACATAGGTTACATTGAGGGGGCAAAGATAGCAGACCACCGTGAGATGATGGCATTCCTTTGTGATAACAAATTGCCGATAAGTCCGTATCTGAAATACTTTTCGGACATTGAGGACATAATCCGTGAAATAGAGAGTATAGACAGAAGCAAGATAGACACTCTTATAGACGGCATGGTGATAAAAGCCTGTGACTTTGCAGTGCGAGAGCAAATGGGCTATACGGAAAAATTCCCGAGGTGGGCTGTGGCATACAAGTTCCCGGCAGAGGAAGTCATAACCCGAGTTACCGAGATAGAATGGAATGTGGGCAGAACGGGAAAACTGACTCCGCTTGCCCATTTAGAGCCTGTGGAACTGTGCGGCGCAACCATAAGCCGTGCCACGCTGAATAATGCCGACGATATAAAAAGAAAGCGTGTAAATGTGGGGTCTAAAGTTTTTATTCGCCGCAGTAACGATGTAATACCCGAAATTTTAGGCAGTGCGGACGATGAACAGTCGCATATAGAACCTCCCACCGTGTGTCCGTCATGCGGAGCGCATTTGGAAAAGAGAGGCGTTCATATTTTTTGCCCCAACACATTATCTTGCAAGCCGCAGCTCATATCCATGCTTGCGCACTTTGCTTCACGAAATGCAATGGACATAGAAACTCTCTCCACGGAAACTGCTGCCCAACTCATTGAAGAACCCTTATGTGTGTCGTCTGTGGCAGACCTTTATACTATAACAAAAGAAGATTTGCTTGTGCTCCCCCGTTTTGGTGAAAGAAAAGCGCAAAAGCTCATTGAAGCCATAGAAAAGAGTAAGGACTGCACACTTGGCGCATTCTTATTTGCAGTGGGCATACCTAATGTGGGAGAAAAGACAGCACGTGACATAGCAAGGCATTTTTGTACACTTTCAGGCGTCAGATGTGCAAGTCGTGAAGAATTGATTTTGATACCCGATGTGGGAGATGTAATGGCAGACAGCATTGTATCATTCTTTGCCGATGAAAAGATAGCACATACCATAGACAGAATGTTACAGGCAGGTGTGAGTCCCCGTGAGGAGAAAAAGAGTGAAAAAGGCGGCGTCTTTTTGGGTATGACAGTGGTGGTCACGGGAAAATTGGAACATTTCAGCCGTGATGAAGCAGAAAAGCTCATTGAAGAAAACGGCGGCAAAGCGGCAGGGTCGGTGAGCAAAAAGACGTCAATGGTACTTGCAGGCGAAGCGGCAGGAAGCAAACTGCAAAAGGCGCAGGAATTATCCATTCCCGTTATTGACGAGCAAAAATTCATGGAAATGCTCAGTGAAAAAGATAGCGATTGAACAGCGTGGCGGCATCTTTGACCTTTTTGTCCCCAAACTTGCAGGAAAAAGTTTCCACCTTAAAAAACTGTTGATATAAAATGTAATTCGCACTATAATATGTAAAGGGTAAACACCTCGTAAAAAGCGACAGAAAAAGCAAGGAGAATCCGTTATGGCAAACAAAAAGGATACATCTTCCAAAAAGAAAACACAGAATAAATCCCCAAAGAAAGCGGCGCAGGATAATAATCTGCCCACACAGGTTCGGTCGGAAATTTCGGGAATAATATGGATAACCGCAGGACTTTTGCTTGCACTGCCGATTTATGTCATAGCAGAAAGCCCGTTTGGCAAGGTTATTTCATCGTTTGTGTTCGGACTTACAGGTATAGCGGGATACCTTCTGCCCGTGGTAT
>JAFSHG010000057.1 GCA_017440405.1 Clostridia bacterium | reverse complement strand
CTTTTCCGTGCTTTTCGGCGATGTCCCGTCCTTTCTGATAGGCGATGCGGGAGACGGTGTCCCCCGGGGAGAGTCCCTCCGGCACGTCCTCTTCGGCGGTGGAGGGGATGATTTTTAAGTCATGACCCCACCACGAAAAGATAAAACAAAAAACGAGAGCGAAAAAAAAGCTCGAACACGAAAAAAGCAGAATAACAACCTGCAAAGTACGGCGAAAGAGGAAAAAGGCATACGTCTGCTTCCGATTCTGCTTTGGTCGTGTGCTCTGCTTGCGGTGGGGATTATAGTGCCGAGGGTTCTTTCGCTTTTCCCGGAATTCACAAACTTTTTCTACACCGAAGGTATGTACCCCGTCATAAGGTTACTGGTGGGATATATCCCCTCATGTGTGCGTGTATGTATAACAGAAATTTTCGTGTGCATAATCGTGGTGGCATTTTTTGTGTGCATCATTGTTTTCGTACTGAAACTAATAAACAGGAGCTTCCGCATAAAAATGTTGTTCTCATTTCTTTGTGTCCTGCTCCTTCTTTCCTCTTTGTTACTCAACACATTCAATATCACAGGCGGTATAAACTATCACACCGTACCCCTTGCAGAGAAATTGCAGTTGAATGTAAAATCACGCACACCCACACAGTTATACGGTCTTTGCGTTTGGCTGCGCGGTGAAGCAAACTCACTCAGAAAAAAAGTTTATACAGATGCTGATGGTATTTTCGGTGTTGATAACAAAGATTTGTATTTGAGTCTCACGGCAGAGGCGGTACAGAACACACAGGAATTAAACCCGAAAGGCTACACCGTGCCGTCTGCCAAACAGGTATATTTTTCAAAAGTCATGACGGCAATGGGAATTCAAGGTATAAACATGCCGTTTTTTGCAGAGTCATGCGTAAATTCAGACCAGCCCTGCCTTCTTTTATTTGCAAGTGCTGCTCATGAAAATGCACATTATTTGGGCATAGCCCGTGAGGATGAGGCAAACTTTGCCGCATACCTATGCTGCATGAATTCCGATAATCCCAATATACGCTACTCCGGCACGGTACTTGCACTGCTATACGCATCGAGCCGATTGGCACAAACAGACCGAGGGCTTTACACTGAGCTTTTGAACGGGTATTCGGTCGCTCTTGCGGCAGACATACAGAATTACAATGAGTATTGGGACAAAAACGAAAATGTCATAACAAAACTCTCGTCTGCTGTAAATGACGCATACCTGAAATATAACGGAACAAACGGTGAAGCAAGCTACGGCGAAATGGTGGATTTACTTCTTGCTCACTACGAAAAAACGAACAAAAAATGACATCTCAAAGCACAGTGCTGCAAATAATAAATTGCAGGGCAAAATTAGTAGTTGACCAAACACAAAAATGATGTTATCATATGCGTATAAAATCATAAAGGAGATTGATTAGTATGAAACGAATTCTCGCATTGCTTTTGGCACTCATTGCTCTTTTTGCTTTCACAGCTTGTAAAGATAACAAGACAGATGCAGATGCAAGTAAAGACCCCGAAGCAGACCAGTTTGCAAAAAATGACGCTATAAAGCTCCCCGATGTGGTAAAGGGTTCCATGGTATTCAAAGATTTGGGCGTAGTCACATTCGAGATATATCCTAATGTTGCTCGTCAGAGTGCTTTGAACTTCATTTACCTTGTAAATTCAGGCCATTTCAACGGCGTTATTGTTGACCGCCTTGTAAAGGACTTCGTAATCCAGGCAGGCGATTATCAGTCGGGTTTCGTTCCCCGTGACACCGAGTTTGATTACACCATAAAGGGCGAGTTCAAAGAGAACGGCATCGAAAATACCTTGCATCACATGAAGGGCACCATGTCATGGGCACGCAGCGGCGATGACTTTGACAGCGCACATACAGAATTCTGTATTTACACGGATTCCACCACATCATGGGATTTGGACGGCAAATATGCTGCATTCGGAATGGTTTACGGCGAAGATAGCTTCAAGGTTCTTGAAAAGATAAACAAGAGAAAGACATATGCAGAAAAGCCCAAGAAGGAGATAATGATTACTTCCGTAACATTGGAACCCGTAGAACAGCCCGGCTTTGAAAGCACATTTGAATTCCCTCAGCCCAACTTCATCCGCAAGGAAGCTGACACAAGCAAGACTTCGGGCAAAGCAAATTAAAAAATTGAGTCGCATGTGCGGGTGCTTTTCACATGGGAAGCACCCGTTTGCATTACAGACGGCATCTGAGTTTCGGATTCAAAACCCGTTACGCAAACTCGTCCCTTAGAGTTTGCACCGTGATTTTAATTCGTTTTTACCTGCAACATCATCTCATTTTAAAAGTTTTTTGCATACACTATACAGTGAAACGGCCACATGCTGCAAAAATGACATGCATTGTTTGCTTATTCCGATATATGTTTTTTCTGCCATTTTTGAGCAAAAATAATTCACTCAAATTTGATTATAGATGCGCTATATGGAGTTATAATATAAAAGAGCAGTTATGTGTAACCGATATAAGTCAACACGAAAGTAGGTAATTTAATGAAAAACAAAGACAACTTTTTGCGCAACATACCAAATATAATTTCGGTGGTACGAATAGCACTCGTGGCGGTTTTTGCCGCATTTTTTACACAGGAAAAATACTTACACAGTTTGGTAGTGTATGCATTGGCATTTCTGTCGGACGTGCTGGACGGATTTTTAGCACGACGCTTTAATTGGATAACATCGGTGGGTAAACTTTTAGACCCGCTTGCAGATAAACTCATGCTCATCACGGCTCTCGTATGTTTCCTCACAAAAGGTATAATTCCGCCCTGGGTTCTTCTTCTCATGGGCTCAAAGGAGATCATGATGTGCATATGCGGCATTATATTCTATAAGCGTGGAGTGGTGGTGGAATCGGATATCACGGGAAAGGTTTCCACAGGACTTTGGACACTTACTGTTGTCGCCCTGCTCCTTCAAAATGCAATCCCCGGCCTTTCGCCCGTATCTGGCGTCATAATGTTCTGTGCTGTGGCTTCGTCCGTGTTTGCACTCGTAAATTATGCAGTGAGATATTTCGGTAAAAAGACCAGTGCAGAATAATACAGCTACGGTATCAACATAATTGCCGAGTGCGGAGGTAAACATATGAAAAACTTTCCATACGACGGAAACCCAAATGACAGAGAAAACCTGATATATCGTGATTTTGAGGCACATGCAGATGCCTTTGTTCGTGATACATTGGGCAGTTACATGCCGCAGCATTACAGTCGCAGTAAAGTAATACACGATTGTGTGTGGGGCAGCGTGATGTTCTACCCGTGGGAGTTGCAAATCATGGACTCGCCGCTTCTGCAAAGATTGCGCAGAATAAATCAGCTCGGACTCGCCATGTACACATACCCTTCGGCACATCACTCACGCTTTGAGCATACCTTGGGCGTTGTTGCCGTGGCAGAAAAGATGATGAGCAGTATAAAGAGCGGCGTATGGGGCGACCCGAGCGACAGCTTCACCATATGCAGCGAACACTCATACATGATTCGTATGGCGGCACTTTTGCACGATGTGGGGCACTGCTTTTTCTCCCACCTTTCAGAAGGCATATATTCTGAAACGGAGCAATTCCGTGAGTTGAAAGACAGCTTTCTCATATTCCGAAAAGCACAGGCACATGAAATTTTAGGCTATATCATAATAAATACACCCACGTTTGTAAGCTTTTTCCGTGAACACACAAATTATCCGTACAAGGGGCGTACACGAAGCAGTACGGAGCTGCTTCTGAAAAACATAGGCAGGATAATAGTGGGCGCACATATAGAGCCTTACACGGACAGTGAAAACAACACCGTGTTGCCGTACTATCTCACAGAAATTATAAACGGTCAGTTTGACGCGGACGCATTGGATTACTTAAAGCGTGACAGCTATGCCACGGGACTTGACCTCACATACAATCTGGACAGATTTCTGTATAAAATACGCATTGTGGAAAAACAGGAGATGTCGGAGGGAAAACCGCTCATAGGTTTCCACCTCACAATCCCCACTTCGGGTGTCTCCACGGTGGAGGAGATGATGTACAACAAGCAGATGCTCACACGCTACATCTATCAACACCAAAAAGTCATGACGCTGGACTCCATAGTGTGTGACATAGCTCACGGTCTTATTCGCAGCGGCAAACTCTCTCATCCGTGTGACTTTTTATACTTCACGGACGACAGTATATACATGCTGGAAGACAGGGGCGAAGGATTCACTCTTGCGCTTGCAAAGACAAAGGTGGATGATAAAACCGAAAAGACCATATCTGAACTTGTTCAAAAGATCAGTTCCAGAGATTTACCGAAAAAAGCACTGGTAATAAACTCGCAGACTGTGTACGCCATAGACGGAAACAAAAGTTGCACCGCACAGGACATAGCAGAGTTCATACGCAAGCACAAGCACTGTTTGCGTCTTGAAATATACAAAGAAGCGCAGCTCATAAACGAAAAATACTGCAACGGTAATTTCAAGTTTGACATGTACGATATACACATAGCTGTACCCAAATACAGTTTGGCAAAGGATTACTCGGCGGTGTATGTACTCTCGGGGGATAATAACTTCGTACCCATTTCAGAAGTCATGAACCTGAACGATTTGGCAGATACCTATGCAGATTTTTCTTGGAATGCATACATCTTTGCGGACTCGTCCATCTTGGCTCCCGTGAGTCTTGCCGCCACACACGTGTTGGAGAAATTGGGCGCAAAGTTTCATAAGAGTGCACTTTCGCACTTGAAGCATTACGATTCCATACTCGCCCTCGAAACCAAAAATACCCACGGAGATAACACATGATAGAAAGAATTTTAGAGCTGATGAAAGCTCACAATATGACCGCAAAAGAACTGGCACAGCGACTCAACATAGGTTCAGGCACGGTGAGTGAATGGAAAAAGGGGAAAACACGCCCTTCCGTTGAGCATGTGCGCAAACTCTCTGAGCTTTTCGGCGTCAGCACCGACTACATCATAAACGGCACTGTCCGTACTGCACACGTATTCTCCGCTGATGATGCCGACAGCATTATAGATAATACCATGCTGGATGTATTCTCACGTCTTACCGCAGAGCACAGGGACGCAGTGCGGGATTTCCTCTATATGTGCATTCGTGAATATGACAACAACTCGAATAATCAAAAGTCAACTCCCGAAAATACAAATCCAAAAAATGTTGAAAACCCCACTCCATTGGATACAGATAACGGTTTTCCCAGTTTTGAGGACTTCGATGCAGGGCTTTAATGCTCTTCATCGCTCATTCATTACCATATTTAACGGGGATTTTATTCACCCTCTTTGCACAAGATAAAACAAGACGTATTTGTCTGTATTCTTTTTTGTGTTAGGAGGTGAGCGTATGAAGATAGGAACAGTTTTGGGCGCAACCATAGGTATGGCAGTAGGTGTTGCCGCTGTATCCGTTCTGTACCCCGATGTGTACAGACGCATGATGCGTGACGGCAAAAGAACTCTGAAAAAAGCCGAGAAAGCAATGAATAAGTGCTGCTGATTTTAAGAGACTGTAAAGACCTTGTTGAATCGGTTATTTGCTTATGTACGAAAACGGGCGGATGGTATCCGCCTTTTATGTCATTTGCAATTTTCACTGCATTAGCGCCACCTTCATTTGAGCACTTGTACCACTGATAT
>JAFSHG010000056.1 GCA_017440405.1 Clostridia bacterium | reverse complement strand
ATACCTTGCGGACATATCGACAGCTGCGTTTATAGCCTCGTCCGTTATGATAACGCCGTGATGCTTTTCATACCCTGCTTTTAGCCCTTTTAGTATCTCTTTCGCTTCATCTGCCGTGGGCTCTGCAACCTGTACGGGTTGGAATCTGCGCTCTAATGCAGCGTCTTTTTCTATGTATCGCCTGTACTCATCAGGCGTGGTTGCGCCTATGACCTGAATATTGCCCCTTGCAAGTTTGGGCTTTAAAATGTTTGATGCGTCATTGCTGCCCTCGGCATTTCCTGCACCTACTATGTTGTGCAATTCGTCAATAAAGAGTATGACATTTGCAGAGGTCTCCAATTCTTCCAAAACTGTTTTCAGTCTTTCTTCAAACTCGCCTCTGAATTTAGTCCCCGCTATCATGCCCGTAAGATCCAAAGACACAATTCGCTTATTCCTCAACACCCCGGGTACGGCATTTTGTACGATTTTCTGTGCTAATCCTTCTATTACAGCAGATTTCCCAACGCCGGGGTCACCTATCAGAACGGGATTATTCTTTGTTCGTCTGCACAGTATTTGTATTATGCGCTGTATCTCGGTATCCCTGCCTATTACAAGGTCTATCTCACCTCGTCTTGCACGCCTTGTGATGTCATCGCCGAAATTGTCCAAGTACGGTGTACTGCTGTTTTGATTCCCTTGCGAAACAACGGCAGGCAAGGTTTCTTCCGGCTTGTACTGCAAAACTATCTCTTTTAACTCATCGGGATTTATTCCGAGTCCTACCAAAATACGTGTTGCTATGCTGTCCCTGTCCCTTAATATGGCAAGGAGTATATGCTCTGTGTCCACATTGGTACTGTTGCATGACTTAGCTTCAAAGTAGCTGTTGTCCACAATTCTGCGTGTAGCAGGCGTCATGGCAACATTGGCAGCAAACTGAGCTGTTCCGCTTCCTACCATCTGCTCTGCCATGTCTCTCACTTCATCCTCTGTGACGCTGTATCCTGAAAGCACAGATGCAGCAGTTGCATTCTTCACCCGTAAAAGTCCCATAAGCAGGTGTTCGCTGCCTATGTAATTATGTCCCATATCCACCGCAGCTTTTTTGCTCTCATTTATTACCTGCATTGCATCTGCCGTAAAGCGTTCAAATATGCTCATGCGCACCTCCTGTATCTGCTACACATATTATAACCCACCATTTTAAAAATTACCACTCAAAACAGGATAAATTCTTCTTGCTCTGCAAATACTGAAACCAAGAGGTGCATTATGCTTGTAATAAAAAACGGAAAAATTGTTACCATGACGGGAAGACTCATAGACGGCGGCGATATTTTAACCGAAAACGGTGTTATCCGTGAGATTCACGATACATCGGAATATGAGCCTCACTCCGACGACACTGTCATAGATGCCACGGACTGTTTTGTATTTCCGGGTTTTATAGATATGCATACACATTGCGGACTTGACGGGACACGTTTGGGTGATGTTTATCTGAAAGAACGCTTTATTGCCCCCGAAGCCAGCACTTACAAAAGCATAAATCCGCAAAACGAAGCCTTTTACGACTGCATTTGCAGCGGTGTCACATCCGTTATGGTTGCCCCGTTTGACGAGCAGATAGTGGGTGGCAAGTGCTGTGTGGTAAAGACATATTCAGGTGATAACAATTCGCTTAATACGGTTTCTGAGTTTTGCGGAATAAAGTTTTCTTTATGCGGAATGAGCGGAGAAGATTCCGTGGTTTTGCCCGACAGCATACCGAGGTTTATAAAAAAAGAACTGCGCAGTGCTTTGGAATACATCTCGCCCAACACCCACATGCTGCAAGGGCTCATGAGTCCTGCACTCGATTCATACAAACCCATGTTGCTTGAAAAAATGCCCGCTTTTATTTCTGTATCGGATGAAATGCAGCTTTCCATTGCAGAAAGTATTATTAAAGATTTTAACTTGAACGGGGTATTGGTACTGCGCTCTGTGGAAAATACACCCGCCTACTCATCACTTTTTGAAAACAAAAAAACGCCCTTCATAATAAATCCCATAAACATGGGTGCATCATGCAGGAAGCAGTTTTCATCGTCTCTCACCACACAGGACTTTGCCGTATCATCGTATCATCCGCATGTGAGTTCGGACATGCTTCCCGTGAATACGGGTATGCTGGTGCGTGACGGACTCGATATGCAATCGGGTTTTGAGTCCATTACCACGAAGCCCGCTCAGATTTGCCGACTGTATGATAAGATAGGTTCACTGAGTGTGGGCATGGATGCAGATATTGTGGTCTGGAACGACAATCCGCTGGAAGTTTTATCAAACGTGCTTTACACCGTCATAGACGGAAAAGTGGTGTACAGCGGCGAAAGTCAATCGTTTTGAAATATTTGGGAATACTCCCTCGATATATCCGTAGGAGTTACCGTGCGCTCACTAAATGGCATGCTCTCTGCCGTTTTTCCCTGTATGTATGCACCTGCACAGGCTGCATCAAATGCACTCATGCCTTGCGCACACAGCGATGCAATAAGTCCCGAAAGTGTATCACCGCTTCCGCCCTTTGCAAGTGAGCTGTTGCCCGTTATGTTATAACAACATATGCCTTGCGGATTTGCTATTACGGAAGTTGAGTTTTTCAGTATCAGATTGACGCCGTAGTGTTGAGAAAAAAATCTTGCCTCATCTGTGAAATTCGCTAAAATCGCGTCAAGGCTTTTTCCCGTTAGCCTCGAAAATTCGCCCACATGTGGAGTCAGTATGCATCTGTCATGCAATTTTACCATGAGCTTCGGATGCTTTGCAAGCACATTTATACCGTCGGCATCTATGAGCAACGTCTTTCCGCTCGAAAGTGCAGCATCCAAAATCTCTGCCACGCCGTATGCTTGACCCATGCCCATGCCGACTGCCATAACATCGCACCAGTCTATAAGCGGTCTTGCAATTTCAACACGCATTTTTTCTACCGTGAAACTCATGATTTCAGGCGCAACGTGCAAAAGTTCGTCCGTAACACGCTTTGTGCTCATGACTTTTATCAGCCCTGCCCCGCTTCTCAGGGCTGCAAGCGATGCCATGATACATGCACCTGCATATTCGTCACTGCCGCCTATTATCAGCAATTTGCCGTATGTGGACTTGTGCGAATCTGCTCTGCGCTCAGGCAGCATACCCAATACATCCGACTTTTCCAATGTAAAGTCACATCCCGTATTATCGGTAATCCCTATGGGTGCCACAGAAAGATCACCCGTGTATTCACGCCCCGGGAAAAGCATATGCCCACGCTTTGCAGTTTGGAATGTTATCGTCTTATGCGCTTTAACTGCCGCATTTAATATGCGTCCCGTGTCTGCACTTATGCCGCTGGGTATATCTATCGCAATTTTTACGGCAGACATGGAGTTCACACATTCTATTACCTCAGCATACAAGCCCTCCACATCACGGCACAGACCCGTGCCAAAGATTGCGTCCACCACCACGGAGAATCTTTTTTCTGAAATAAGCCGCTCAAAGTCGTCTTTACATTCAACTTGCAAAACGGAAAGCCCCGACCCTTTTGCCGCATTATACTCAACGAGTGCGTCACCCTGTATTTTCTCTGAGTCGCCAAGTAAAACTGCACATACATCTCTCCCCTGCACAGCAAGTTGACGCAACACACAAAAGCCATCGCCGCCGTTATTGCCCATGCCGCACAGCACAAGCACGCTGCCTTCATGTTGCATAACCTGCTGCGTCACTGCCATAGCTGCATTTTCCATGAGCACAACACCGGGGATATGACTTTTCTCTATTAAAAACTTGTCCAATTCACGAGACTCACTCGCACCCGTTACATATTTCATGTTTTTTTGTTCTCCAACACCGCCGTTATTGCAGATTCTGCTGCTATTTTTCCGTGTGCATACGTGAGTGCTCCCTGTACGTATGCTATGAACGGCTCACGCATGGGGGCATCTGCCGTGAGTTCCACGGATGACCCTTGCACAAAAGTTCCTGCCGCCATGATGACCTGATTATCATAGCCCGGCATATCCCAAGGCTCGGGTACCACATGTGCATCCACGGGGGAGCAAGCCTGTATACTCCTGCAAAATGCAATGAGGCTTTCAGGCTCAGTGAACATAATGGACTGCACTATGTCACTTCTTGAAGCTGCATGGGGCGGCAGTGTTTCCATACCTATTATCTCAAATGCACGTGCAAATAATACCGCCGTTTTAAGTGCTTGTGCCGTCACATGCGGTGCATTGAAAAGCCCCTGATAAAACGGCAGATAGCTTGCAGCATATGAACCTATCTCACGCCCTGTCCCGGGTACAGTCAGTCTGTGTTCTATGATTGAAATTGCTTCATGCGTTCCGCAAATATATCCGCCCGTGGGCGAAATACCGCCGCCTGCATTCTTTATGAGTGAACCCAAAAGCACATCTGCGCCAAAGCATGACGGTTCACACTCACAAGTAAATTCGCCGTAACAGTTATCCACCACGGTAAATGCATAAGATGATGCGTCATGCACACGAGAAAAGAGCTCTTCCATGTCCTGTGGCAATATGGCATTTCGCCAAGTGTAACCGCGAGAACGCTGCACATACACCACTCGTGTCTTTTCGTCCAGAAGCTCCATGACCTTTTCCACGTCAATTCTACCGTCCGAAAGTTCCACGGTATGGCACACAACTCCGTTTTTTGCAAATGAATGTTCACTGTTTATAGCCGTTTGCAAGGTGTCATACGGTGCGCCGCTTGCAAAGATTATGTTGTCCCCCGCCTGCAAAAGTCCGTCGAGTGCAAGGTAAATGGTGTGCGTACCCGAGGCAAGCTGTGGTCTTACAAGCGCGTCTTCACAAAAATATGCCGCTGCAAAAACTCTGTCTAATGTATCTCTGCCCACATCGTCATAGCCGTAGCCGTATGTTTGGGTAAAGTGGCGTGCCTCCACCCTTTCACGGTGAAATGCTCTCAGCACTCTTTGTGTGTTTGCAAGTTCGATTTTTTCTATTTTCTCAAAAATCTCTCTGCATTCTTCTTCGGCACGGGAAATTACAGACTTTGCTTTATCACTTACATGCATCATCGTCTGCCTCCGAGGATAAATCTATGTTTTGGTTTGGTGATATGGACGAAACAGCGTGTTTGAAAAGCATCATCTGTTTTCCGTCCGCTTCAATGAAGATTGCAAAGTTATCAAAAGACAGAATACTTGCGTTTTTTATCTGGAATCCGTTTGTCACGATTATTGTGCTTGTGATTTTTTCTTTTCGGAGCTTATTGAGCACCGTTTCCTGCATCGGTTTTTGCATATTCTCTCCTCACGATTTCTTCTATGTATTCTGCCGTTTCGTCTGCGGATGAAAATCGGGTGACATCCACTTCACGTATTCTCTCATCACGCCTGAACCATGTGAGCTGCCTTTTTGCAAAGCGGCGTGTTTCCATTTTGATTTTCTCCACGGTTTCCTCAAATGTTTTCGGGTCGCCGTGCAGGATATGCGATATTATCTGCTTATATCCCAATCCCTGCATGGACGGTAAATCCTCCGAAAAATCATCGAGTTGCATTATGCGCTTCACCTCATCTGAAAGTCCCATATCCACCATCTCGTCCACACGCTTTTCTATTCGTGCATACAACATTTCACGCGGCATAGTGAGTTGAAACATTATGGGTTCAAACTCTGTTTCCGCCTGTTTTTCATTACGAAAATCATTGCCGTGTTCAGAAAGGGGCTTTCCGCTTTTTCTGTACACCTCAATGGCTCTCACAAGCCTTTTTGTATCATTTACATGCAGTCTTTCGGCAGTCACGGGGTCACATTCAGACAGCATTTTATGGAGAATACCCGGCGACTTTTCTTCTTCTCTTTTCAGCTCCGCCCGCAATTGTTCATCGGGCTCAACCTCGGCAAATGAGAGCGGATATGTGAGTGCGTTTATATAAAGCCCCGTACCGCCTGCCACAATGGGTATCATTCCTCGCTTATCTATATCCCGTATGGCTTCACTCGCCATTTCCTTGTATTCGCTCACACTGTAACGGGATGCGGATATCTCCAAACAGTCCATGAGATGATGCACTATCCCCTCACGCTCTTTTTCAGTGGGTTTTGCAGAACCTATATCCATGTGTTTGTAAACCTGCATGGAATCGGCAGATACTATCTCGCTGTGAAGCCTTTTTGCCAGTTTCACCGCCACACCCGTTTTTCCGCTCGCTGTGGCTCCCACAATGCAAATTATCCTTGTTTTGCTCATAATATCCTCTTGAATTTCTTGAACATCTCTTTTTTTGTGATTACTATCATCACGGGTCTGCCATGGGGACATGTGAGCGGAATTTCGCCCCTGTTATACTCTGCAAGAATGGACTCTATCATCTGTTTCGGAACAGCATTGCCAAGCTTTACCGCCGCCTTGCATGACGCCTGTATGAGTGCGTCACGCTTCATATCGTGGAGAGTAACATGCCTTTGCCGTGACAGGAGTGCAATAGCATCGTGGAAAAAGCCTGCGTCCTCCGCTCTGCTTAAAATATGCGGTACGGCAGTTATTCTCACGGTGAGTGCACCAAAGTCCTCCGCCTCAAAACCGAACTCAAAAAACAAGTCTCGGTTCTCCGAGAAAATCTCATATTCTTCACCCGTGAGCTTCAACGTAATGGGCAGGAGAAGTCTCTGTGACTGCGATTTTAATTCGCCTCGCATAAACTGTTCATATATCATACGCTCGTGCGCTGCGTGTTGATCCAATATAAAAATATTTTCATTCTGACTTATGAGCCAAAATGAATCGTACACACTGCCTATGATTTCATACGGATTTGCCTCAAACTCCACTTGTGTGGGTATAAGCTCGTGCTGTATTATCTCCTGTTCATAGGGTTTTGTTTCCGTCCGAGTGACCGTATATACGGGGATTTCGTCTTTTTTCGGCTCAGTGTGCGGCTGTGTCTCAGTTTTTTCTTTGTCCTCAACACTGCCCTGTGAATAGGTGTCTGCTGCGTTTGTATGCTCGTCCGCACTCTGAGTAAAGTCCGCTTGCGACATCAGCATGGAGAACAGTTTTTCTTTCTCTTGCGCCGTGGGTTCGGTTTTTATTTCAGGCTCCGTGTTCTCCGCACGCTTTTCTTTCACACTCTCATATGTGGGAACTGCCACTGACCCGAGTGCTTCCACGGCTGCTCTGTGCAATGCTCCTGCAACACGAGATTCATCCGAAAACTTTACTTCCATTTTATTCGGATGCACATTCACATCAACTTCTTTAAAATCTATCTCAAAATTCAGTATGGCAACGGGGAATCTGCCCGACATAATTCGTGTATCATACGCATTTGAAAGTGAAGATGAGAGTTTTTGCGACCGTATGTATCTGCCGTTTACAAAGAAAGATTGATGAGTCCTGTTGGTCTTTGTGAGCTGTTCATTGCATATATATCCGTAGATTTTCACATATCCGTCACTGTACTCCAATGCACGTAAATGCGGGATTATCTCCGCACCGTACACGCTGTAAACAGCGTCTTTCAGTTTTCCGTTACCCTTGCTGTGATAAAGCAAAGTGCCGTTGTTTATGAACTTGAAGCTGATATCGGGACGGGCTAATATCATACGCAACACATAATCGCTCACATAGCTTGCCTCCGTGCGTCCCGCTTTCATGAACTTTAAGCGTGCAGGTACATTGTAGAACAGGTCGGACACCTCAACACAAGTGCCGTCGGGACAGCCGCACGGGGCAATACTTCTGTATTCGCCGCCGTCTATGTTTATCTGTGTACCGAAGTCATCGTCTTTTCTGTGAGTTTTCAAAACCACTTTGCCCACAGCCGCAATAGACGCCATGGCTTCACCACGAAAACCCAGTGTGCTTATTGCAAATAAATCGTCTGCATTATAAATCTTGCTTGTGGCGTGGCGCAGGAAGCAATTTTTTGCATCTTCCTTGGACATACCGATGCCGTTATCGGCTACTCGCATGTATGTGAGGCCGCCGTCTGTTATTTCCACGGTTATGAGAGTTGCCCCTGCATCAATGGAGTTTTCCACCAGTTCCTTTATGACGGAGGCAGGTCTTTCCACCACCTCGCCTGCTGCAATCTTATTTGCGACACCGGCTGTAAGTACCCGAATTTTGTTCATCTTTCACTTTCCTCAATTATAGCTTTCAGTCTGAATAAAACCGCAAGTGCCTCCTTGGGTGAAAGTTCCTCGGGGTCATTTGCCGCCACTTCCTCATACAGTGCCTCGGCTGCCACTTTGCGTTTTTTCATATCTTCACTCTCCGTTTTTTCATGCTGTCTTGCCTCAGAGAGAAGCCCCTCATGTTCACGGAGTATGAGTTTTGCCCTTGCAATTACGCTTTCGGGAAGGCCTGCAAGTGCCGCCACCTGAATACCGAAGCTCTTATCTGCTCCCGTGGGTATTATTTTATGCAGGAAGATTATGCTATCTCCCACCTCTTTCACTGCTACGGAGTAGTTCTTTATGCAATCAAACTTGTCTTCAAGCGATGTCAACTCATGATAATGCGTTGCAAACATGGTCTTTGCACCCGTAACGCTTATTATGTGTTCCAAAACCGCCCACGCTATGCTCAAACCGTCATATGTGGCAGTGCCTCTGCCTATTTCATCTAAAATTATAAGACTGTTTTTTGTGGCAGCATTTAATATGCACGCCATTTCACTCATCTCCACCATGAATGTACTCTGCCCCGATGACAGATTATCGGATGCTCCTACACGTGTGAAAATTCTGTCCACCATGCATATTTGGGCACTCTTTGCAGGTACAAAGCAACCTATATGTGCCATGAGAACCAATATGGCAGTTTGACGCATGTATGTGCTCTTGCCCGCCATATTAGGTCCCGTAATCACGAGAACTCTGTTTTGGTCATTGTCGGCTAAGATATCGTTGGGGTTGAAACTCTCTTTCATATTGTTTTCAACCATCGGATGTCTGCCCTGCTCTATTTTTATTACGCCGTTTTCATTTATGCTTGGACGTACATATCCGTTCTTTACTGCCGCTTTTGCATACGACAGATACACGTCCAGTTTAGAAATCAGTTCTGCATTCTTTTGAAGTGCAAAAAGCGAAGCATTGACTGCATTCAAAATATCCGAGAATATAAGAACTTCCCTCTCTATGCAGTTTTCTTCCGCACTCAGTGCTTGTTCTTCCAGCATTTTCAGTTCTTCCGTGAAATATCGCTCCGAATTTACAAGCGTCTGCTTCCTGATAAACCTTTCGGGAACTTGTTTTGTGAGCGACTTAGACACCTCTATGTAATAGCCGAAAACACGGTTATACCCCACTTTAAGCGTCTTTATCCCCGTTTCCTCCCTCTCACGGGATTCAAGCTCGGAGAGCCACTTTCGCCCGTTCCCCGACATCTCTCTGTATCCGTCCGCCACCTTGTCAAACCCGGGACGTATAGCACCGCCGTCACGCACATTCACGGGCGGGTCGTCCACAAGTGCCGCTTCTATGAGATCACGCATGTCATCGAGAGTATCAAGACCTGTGCAGATACTCGT
>JAFSHG010000055.1 GCA_017440405.1 Clostridia bacterium | reverse complement strand
TTCCCGTGTATATACCTGCCACATTCGTTATAAAGTCCCTGGTTGCTCTCACTGCCCATTTTGCAGTGAATAAGGAAATGAAAAAGCATGTACGCATTTTACTTTTTGTACTTGCAGGCTCACTGATTCCGCTCGGATACTTTGTGTACGAAAGCATATTGTACGGAGTGGCAGAGGCAGTCCTCACGGTAGGGTTCAATGCTCTGCAAGCCGCAGTGGGACTTGTTGTGGGCAGTATTCTCGGACATATGCTCAGAAAGAGATTGAATTTGCAGTGACAAAACCAGAATTCAGTGAAAAAATAAAAGAAAAGCTAAAACTTCTCCCCGATTCTCCCGGGGTCTATAAGATGCTGGATGAAAACGGAGAAGTTATATATGTGGGCAAGGCAAAAGTGCTGAAAAACCGAGTGCGTCAGTATTTCAGAAGCCATAATGCCGCAAACGGTTATGAGAACAAAGTTCGCAGTATGGTATCACATATTGCGGACTTTGAATACATAATAACGTCGAGTGAAACAGAGGCACTCATGTTGGAGTCAAATCTTATAAAGCAGTTTATGCCCCACTATAACATACTGCTGAAAGATGACAAACACTTCCCGTATCTCAGATTGGATTTACATAAGGATTTCCCGAATTTCACGGTGACTCGAAAACTGAAAAAAGACGGTGCAAGGTACTGGGGCCCTTACTTAAACAGCGGTTCATTGCGTGATGCCATAACCGCCATTCGTGAACTTTTCCCCGTTCGCCACTGTAAAAAAAGCATAGAAAAAGCCATAGCAAGGCGGGAACGTCCCTGCCTCATGTACCACATAAACAAGTGTTGTGCACCTTGCAGCGGAAATGTCACGAGAGAAGAATATCACGAGCTTTTAGGCAGAATATGCAAGTTTTTAGACGGTGACACCACCGAAATCATAGCACTTATGACGGAAAAAATGATGAAAGCGTCTGAGGAAATGGACTATGAACAAGCGGCGGTGTACCGTGACAGGATATATGCCATAAAGAGTCTTTCCGACAAGCAGCGGGCATCACAGTCCAAAACAAACCGTTACGATGTATTTGCAACGGCACAGTCAAACGGCGATTCATTAGTGTTTGCACTGTTTGTGCATGACGGCAAGGTAATAGGTACGCAAAACCACATGTTCAAAAACACGGATGCTACGGCGCAGGAAGTGACGGGCGAATTTATAAAACAGTTCTATGCCGAGGCGAGTGAGATACCGCATGAAATACTCACGGATTTCATGCCGGAGGACTCAGAAGCGGTGGAGGAGTGGTTCCGTTCGCTCTGTCACCATGCAGTTCACATCACATGCCCGCAACGTGGTGAAAAACGGGCACTTGTGCAGATGGCGCAAAAAAATGCTCAGGCGGAGCTTACCAAGTGTCACGAACTGCAAACTCGTGCATGGGAGCGTGGCGAGGGTGCGCTGTGTGAACTTTCTGCACTCATAGGGCTGGATACCGTGCCTGAGAGGATAGAGTGTTATGACAATTCACACATACAGGGTACAGATACCGTGGGTGCCATGGTGGTATTTGAAAACGGAGAGGCAAACAAGAAAGAATACAGACGCTTCCGTATCAGCCAAAATGCAAACGGCGACGACTATTTGGCAATGGAGGAAATGTTGCGGCGCAGACTTGAAAAAGCAAGACAGGGCGACGGCAAGTTTGCAAATCTTCCCGACCTCATAATTGCAGACGGCGGACGTGGACAACTGAACGTGGTGCTTAATGTTCTTGCAGAATTTAACATGGAATACATCCATGCCATAGGTCTTGCAGAACGCAATGAGGAGATAATACTCCCCGATTACACAGAGCCCCTCATCTTGGAAAAAAACAGTGCATCACTGCATTTGGTGCAGAGAATAAGAGATGAGGCGCATCGCTTTGCTATCACATACCACAGAAATGTTCGCAGTAAAAATGCACTGTACTCCGTATTGGACGAGGTGGACGGAATAGGTGAAAAGCGAAAACGTGCGCTGTATGAGCGTTTCATAACATTGGACGCCATACGAAATGCAACACCGGATGAATTGCGTTCCGTACCCGGCATGAATGCGGCGGCGGCAGAAAAGCTCTATAATTTTTTCAGAAAACAAACGGATTAAAGTCTTCCGAAACGATTGACTTTACAGACAATATGGCATAGAGAAAATCTTATGCTAATTGTAAATATACACAAATCAGTAAAAAAAATAGCGTATTGGGACTTGACTTGTTGAGGAAAAACAAGTATAATACTGCATGTTGAGCCAGTTTGCACGGCGATGTGATTCCCGGCATCAGAGAGGAGGGATAAAGATGGAAGTTCGTATCGGTGAAAGCGAGTCACTGGAAAGCGCACTCAAGCGTTGGAAGCGTAAATGTGCACATTCAGGTGTTTTGGCAGAGGTTCGTAAGCGTGAGCATTACGAGAAGCCCAGCGTAAAGCGCAAAAAGAAAGCTGAGGCAGCAAGAAAGCGCAAGTATTGATTAACTTATAACAGACACAGAATTTTTCGTCTGTCTTCCGCATCATTTGTGCAGGCTCCGCAATCCCTCATATAAGAAGACGGGCATATATTTAAAATTCTTGCTCACACTCATTCTTTGGGTGTGAGTTTTTTATTTCCTCAACACCGTATGTAAATTTTCGTATGCGCTTGACAAAGCAAAGCACAGGTGAAACAATATAAATGGCGACGTTCTGCGCAACGAAATATTTTTTCTGAAATATGCACGGAGGTACATGCATGATTTTTGCAGACTATCACACACATACAATAATGAGCCACGGCAAATGCACACCGAGAGAAGTGGCAGAAGCCGCAATCGGAGCGGGTCTTTCATGCGTTGCCATATCAGAACACGCTCCCTCCATGAGCTACGGTCTGTCTGCATCCCGTTTTTGTGAGTTGAAAAGAGAGATAGCACTTCTCAATCGTGAATATGCAGGGAAGATAAAAGTGCTTTTCGGTGTTGAGGCAAATTTCATCGGCAATGGTATGCTCGATATCCCCGAGGGAATAGATTTTGACTTGGTTACAGCGGGGTATCACAGGAGTATTCCGCTGAAAAATGCCTTTGCCGTATCTGCGTTTGTGCAGAGTTTCACGCCTTTTTCGTCGGTTGCGAAGAATACCGATGAAATCATAAAAACACTCCGTAATTATCCGCAAGTGAGAATACTTGCACATCCGAACGAATACATCCCCCTTGATATAAAGCGTATTGCCACGGAATGTGCAAAATTGGGTATTCTCATGGAGATAAATAATAAGCATGTGTCCATGAGCGTAGAGGACTTACACATATCAGCAGAATGCGGCGCAAAGTTTGTGATAGGCAGCGACGGGCATACGGCGGCTCAGATGTGCAGGTTCGAGGCGGCAACGGCACGGGCAAAGGCGGCAGGTGTGTTGGATTTGGTGGAAAACGCGAGAATTTGACCTGCCGATATGTTTTTGATAAAATAAATAAAAAATAAGTTGAAAGGATACTATTATGAAAGAGAATCTCTACACAAACACACAGGCAGAAGCGGTACTGAACACAATTTTTGCACGCTCATCAATTCGTGCATATACGGATGAACCGCTCACACCCGAGGAAATCTCCACATTGGCAGATGCAGCACTCGCTGCACCCACGGCAATGAACAGACAGGCGCAGCGTTTCTTTTTCATCACGGATAAAGAGCTTATAAACAAATGGGAGATTGCTGTGTGCGAAGTCATAGAGAAAAACGGTCCGGATGCTATGCGCGAGAGAATGAAGGAGCGTTCGGGCAAAGTTTTCTATAATGCACCGCTTTTTGTGGCAATTGCAGTGGATAAGAGCGGAAAATACTCCATGTGCGATTCGGGAATTGCCGTGGGTACACTTGCACTTGCAGCCAAGGCAATGGGACTGGATTCCGTCATACTCGGTATGCCCGACTTGGCATTTTCGGGAGAATGCGCAGGATATCTCCGTGAGCGTTTGGGACTTGCCGAAAATCTTGAATTTGCAGTGGGCATTGCCATAGGTCACGCAGCCATGGATAAGGCACCGCACGAAACTGACAACAGCCATGTGATTTATATTTGAGCATGACAGAATCCACCGTAAAAACATCTGATGTGGCCGTGGTTTCATGTCCAAAGTACACGCCTGAATCTGCCCGTGCGGCACTTTCCGAGGCACTCTCTGCCGTGGACGGATTGAGCTGCATAAAGCCCGGAATGAAAGTGGTAATAAAGGCGAACTTGGTTTCGGGCAAGAATCCCGATACTGCCACCACCACTCACCCTGTACTCATATCGGAGCTTGTGAAAATGCTGCTCGAAAAAGGTGCGTGCGTCACCGTAGGAGATAGCCCGGGAGGGCTTTATAATGCTGCAAGACTCGCAGCCATATACTCTGCCACGGGTATGAAAATGTGCGAAGAAGCGGGCGCACAGTTAAACAGAAACTTTGCGCAAAGTGACGGGAAAACAAAAAACGGACTCGTGCTTCACGACTTCAAATACACATCATATTTAGACGATGCCGACCTCATAATAGACTTTGCAAAACTTAAAACGCATGGCATGATGGTTATGAGTTGTGCGGTAAAAAACATGTTTGGCGTCATTCCGGGTGTCACAAAGCCCGAATATCACAGCAGATTTCCCGAAATAGAGCGTTTTTCCGACATGCTGATAGACTTATATGAGAATTTTGCACCGTGTCTTTCCATCATAGATGCAGTGTACGGCATGGAGGGCAACGGCCCCACGGCGGGCACACCACGTTATGTGGGAGCTGTTATCGCTTCAAAAAACGGACATTATGCCGATATGGCAGCCGCCGAGATAATGGGGATAGACAGACGGAAACTGCCGCTGTTTTGTCGTGCAAACGAAAGAGGACTTTGCCCGAACAGTTTGGATGAACTCACGGTCTACGGCGATTTGGAGAAGTTCCGTGTGAAGGATTACGACCTCATATGTGATGCAAGTTCCGACTTTTCTTTGGTGGTACCCAAACCGCTTGCGTGGCTATCCGATAAGCTGCTCAGACCACGTCCGAAGCTCACGCCAAAAAAATGTGTAGGCTGCAAGATATGTTATGACACCTGTCCCAAACACGCCATTGAAATGGTGAACGGAAAGCCGCATTTTGATTATGATAAATGCATACGCTGTTTCTGTTGTCAGGAGTTTTGTCCGAAAGGAGCATTGCATGTGCACAGGAGTGTTGCGGCAAAGATTATAAACGGTAAATAACATTGTCTGCAAAAAAGGGATAACGCAAGGGGCAACGCTTCATAAGGAAGTATTGCTGTAAATCAGAGGAATTTGTCGTACAAATTCCCTGCTTGTTACGGTATAAGACAAAACCACCCGAAGAAGAACGAAAAAATTCTTTTTCGGGTGGTATCTTTTTTGTGAAGTTTCAAACCTGCGGTTTGAAGTGAAGTTGTAATAAATTACAGTGAAGCATTTGCTTTTCAAGCAAAAGTGAAGTTAAGTTTGCCTCAAAACACTTGCGAAGCAAACTTAGTTTCGGCACAGCTCGGTGCATTTCTTAAAATACTACCTTATGCGGCTGTGCCGAATGCATCATCCCCTTCAATAGCTTAAAAAATAACGCAGAGGGATAAAATAATTTCCCTCTGCATTTTAATTATTATACAAAGAACAGTTTGTTAAGTGTCATGGGATCAATGTATTTACCATCCTTGTAAACACGCATATTTCCCGATGCGATTTCGTCAATCAGCATAACATTGCCCTGTGCGTCGTAGCCAAACTCGAACTTGATATCATAAAGTTCAAGACCTTTCGCCTTCAAATCATCGGCAACAATCTTTGTTATTGCTTGCGTCTGTGCTTTGAGGGAGTCATATTGCTCTGCAGTCATTACGCCGAGGTCCACCAGACCGTCCTTAGTAACAAGGGGATCGCCCTTTTCGTCGTTCTTGAATGTGGTTTCTACATAAGCAGGAAGGTCCTGTCCTTCGGTGCAATAGTCAGAATAACGGCGGAAGAATGAACCAACCGCTTTATAACGGCAAATAACCTCCAAACCTTTACCAAATACCTTTGCAGGCAAAACTTCCATAGTGGTATCATCAAGGTTTGCGGAAACATAATGTGTGCGGATGCCCGCAGCATTTATCTTCTCAAAGAAATAAATGGACATGCGCAGGTTCACATCACCCACACCTTCAATGGTCAAGCCTACACTATTCTCACCGGGATCAAATACGCCGTCCTTACCGGTGCAGTCATCCTTGAAAAGCAACAGACAGTTGCCGTTAGGAAGCTCGTAAACGTTCTTTGTTTTTCCTGCATATAAAAGTTTAAGATTTTCCATGGTATAATACCCCTTTCTTTATTCTTATTCAAATTCTATCGTACCGACGGGCTTCGGTGTGTAGTCCACAAATACACGGTTGATGCCCTCCACCTCGTGCGTGATGCGATATGTTATGTGATGCATCAACGCATGTGGAATGTCCTCAACGGTTGCCGTCATAGCATCGGTAGTATTCACAGCACGAACGATTGCAGCCCAACCCTCATAACGCTTGCCGTCTCTGACACCAACGCTTTTGAAATCGGGAACAGCAACAAAATATTGCCATACCTTACCTGCCAAACCGTTCTTCTCAAATTCTTCACACAAAATGGCATCTGCCTCACGCAAAGCGTGCAGACGGTCACGGGTAATTGCACCCAAGCAGCGGACACCCAAGCCGGGACCCGGGAACGGCTGACGGTATACCATGTTGTGCGGAAGTCCGAGTGTTTCGCCAACCACACGAACCTCATCCTTGAACAGCAACTTTACAGGTTCAACCAGTTCAAATTTCATGCCTTCGGGCAGACCGCCAACATTGTGGTGCGCCTTTACGCCGTCGGATTCCAGAATGTCGGGATAAATAGTGCCCTGTGCAAGGAAGTCAATGCCTTTCAGCTTCATAGCTTCATCATTAAAGACTTCTATGAACTCATTGCCGATAATCTTTCTTTTGGCTTCGGGATCGGATACACCTGCCAGTTTATCAAGGAAACGGTCTGTTGCGTCCACATAAATCAAGTTGGCATCCATCTCATCTCGGAAAATCTTGATAACCTGTTCAGGCTCACCCTTACGCAACAAGCCATGGTTTACATGAACACAAATGAGCTGCTTGCCAATGGCCTTAATCAGCAGAGCCGCAACGACGCTGGAATCAACGCCGCCCGAAAGTGCGAGCAGCACTTTTCCATCTCCTACCTGTGCGCGAATTTCTGCAATCTGTTCTTCTATAAATTTTTGTGCAAGCTCGGGAGTGGTGATGCGCTCCATGCTTTCAGGACGAATAATCTTTTCCATATTTGCTCCTCCTTTTATTCGTTGGTGTAGTTATCAAAATAACCTTGTATGTATACAATAGGTGTGCCCTTGTCACCTGAACCCGATGTCAGATCGCAAAGAGAACCAATCAAATCGGTCAAACGACGGGGTGTAGTACCTTGCGAAACCATATTCCCCACAAGAGATGAACCGTCCTTCTGCATGATCTTACCTTTTATTGCTTCCTGCAATGCTTTGCCGGAGAGATTGGAAAAATCGTTATCAGCCAGATACTTCAACTTCAACTCATTGGGCGTTCCCTCAAGTCCCGACGTGTATGCAGGTGAGACAACGGGGTCAGCCAGTTCCCAAATCTTACCGATGGGGTCCTTGAACGCACCGTCACCATATACCATGACTTCAATGTGCTTGCCGGTGATATCAAGCAGCTTTGCCTGAATATCTTCCACCATTTGCTGACATTCCTCTCTGGGAAACAGCTTAACGGTGTCCTCGGTCGCCTTATTTGAACCCAACAGACCGTAGCGAGCGTTCCATCCGCTTCCGTCAATGGACTCTGTCAAAATTTCATCCAAACCGTAGACTTTTTCTGCACCTGCCGTTTTCAGCAAACGCTTAGTACGGACACGGGTATGAATGTCGCAATTCAAAACATTCTTTGTGTACTTCAAAATTGCACGGCAATCATTTGCAAAAATAACTTCCGCCTCAGCACCGCACTCACGGATAAGCTCAGAATAGTACTCTACATAGTCAACACCTGTAAATGTGTGTTTAGGAAAACCGAAAAGTTCTCTCCATTGTGGTTCTGTCAACACGTCGGTATACGGGTTGATGCCCTTTTCATCGAGCAGATCCAAATCCACAAGATGATTTCCGACTTCATCAGAAGGATAGCTCAACATCAACACAACTTTCTTGCAGCCCTTAGCAATGCCACGCAAGCAAATTGCAAATCTGTTTCTGCTGAGAATCGGAAAAATAACACCAACAGTATCGCCGCCGAACTTGTTCCGAACATCCGTGGCAATATGCTCAACGCTTGCATAATTCCCCTGCGCACGTGCAACAATCGCCTCAGTCATACATACTATGTCCCTGTCTCTCGGCACAAGACCTTCAACTTTAATTGCTTCAACAACAGCACCTGTTACGATTTCTGTGAGGTCATCGTCTTGGCGGATTATGGGAGCACGAAGTCCCATTGAAACTGTGCCATACACTCTACTCATAATTTCCCTCCGAGTATTGACTTATTCTTTCGATGCTATTATAATACAAACAAATCCATAAGTAAAGTAGATAATACTTACAGCAGTAATAAGGTGAACTTATATGAAAACAAAACTTGACTATTACCGTATTTTTTATGAAACCGCTCGATTTTGTTCGTTTTCAACTGCAGCACAACACTTGTACATTTCACAGTCTGCCATCTCTCAGTGTATACAGCAGCTTGAAAAAGACCTTGGCGTTCAGCTTTTTGTAAGAACGAGAAAAGGGGTATCTCTGACAAGCGAGGGAAAAATTCTTTTTTTTAAGGTTGAAAATGCGATCAGCTCCATAGAACAGGGAGAAAATCAACTCGAAAGGCTTCGTCATCTTGAAGCGGGAGAACTTAAAATTGCTGCCGGTGATACAATAACAACTCACTTTCTTCTAAAATATCTTGAGGACTTTCACGCTTCCTACCCCGATATAAGAATAGAAATGGCAAACTCATATTCTTCTCAAATGCTCTCTCTTGTGAAAGAGCAAAAGGCGGATCTTGCGTTTGTAAATATGCCCCTGCAAGATGATGAGCTTGTGATAGAACCATGTCTTGAAATAAACGATGTGTTTGTCTGCGGTCCCGACTTTAAGCTAAAAGCTTCATATTCGTGGAATGAAGTGGCCGATTTTCCGCTGATACTTCTTGAAAAGAATTCATCGTCCCGCCGTTTCCTCGAAGAAAATTTTAAATATAAGAATATTTCCTTAAACCCTCAGATAGAAGTGGCGGTTCACGATCTTCTTATCCGTTTTGCTTCCATTCACCTTGGAGTCTCATGTGTTATTGAACAGTTTTCAGAGGAGGAACTGCAAAAAGGTGTAGTCAAAAAAATATCTCTTGACCCACCACTTCCCAAACGAAGCATCGGCTGTGCATACTTAAAGAACGCACCACTCTCTTACGCTGCAAAAGCATTTTTAGATTTGATTAAGTAAAGTCAGAAAGTGTTTAATCTTGTTCTCACGGTGTTGATTAAAACAAAAAAAAGGCTGCCCTGCCCTTTTTTTATTTTTGCTTTTCGGTATAAAAAATCAATCGGGTTTTGTAACCGAACCGTTGAATTTATCTAAGAGCAGTGCAAGCCCTACACCTGAAATCATAAGCCCCGTATGAACTAATACGGATACCACGCCGTGCGAAAATGTTTCAAACGGAATTATAATTAAAGTAGCAGCGATAACTATGCCTATAATGGCATGGAAAACGCATGAATAGTATCTTTTCATGAGGGCGGTAACAACACGTGCGAGCAGAGCCACCGTCACCACGACGCCTATTCCCACAGGTATAAGTACCGAAAAATCCAGCGAGCCTATCCCCGAAACCAGCGGCGTATACAGATTCACGGGCATGAGCAATGTGGAAAAGCTCATACCGGGTGCTATAATACTCAGTGCCACACAGAAGCCGCAAAAGATATATGCAAAGAACCCGGGAGATATGCTGAACGAAATGTACTCCAATCCGAGGAGAACCGCAAGCACTATGAAAAATGCGAGAGCAAGTGAAATCCAAGACGCCTTTGTCCTGCCGTTTTTGTTTGCTTCTCTGAACAAGGACGGAACCATACCGAGTATGAGTCCAACGAATACACATACCGATTGAGTGGGATATCTTTCCAATAAAAAGCCGAGCAGTTTTGCAATGCCGAGGAAACCCGAGATGAAACCCAAACCTATGGGAATAAGTGCACCTGCATGTCTTTTGGCAGCCTTTACGGGATGTGATAGCAGTTCCATGACAGGTCTGTACACACCGAACACCACGCACAGGACACCTCCCGAAACACCGGGCAGCACCGCACCAAATCCTATGATTGCGCCATGAAGCAGACGCATTAAAAAGGTTATTATGGAGTTCTCATTTTGCGGTATATTGCGTCCGACGTTATTTGCATCGGGATTGATACCGCCCGTTTTTATACTGTCCATTTTCCCTCCAAAGCAGCTAAACAGTGCTTATCAACTGTTTTTCATTACCGCACTTTCCACCACGTCGGCCACATGCTCAATAGCGTCTGCACACTGCTCCAAGTTCAGGTATATCTCTCGCCATGCCACGATATTGAGTATGTCATCGCCCGAACCGTGGAGATTATACATGCTGGATATGAAGAGCTGGTCTGCTTCTTCTTCCAACGAATTTATGAGTACAATACGGTCGTGCAGAGTTTTTGAACTCTTGAAGTTTTCAAAGTCACGGAGAAGTTCAAGCATCTCCTCACAGCACTTAATAACCACCTTTATCATTGCGAGTGCATCGGGTTGTATGCGTGTTATGCGGTTATAATAAGTACGAATGAGAACGTCCTCAATCTTGTCCGTTACCTCATCAATGTTCTGGCTCATCTGTATGATGTCCTCACGCTCTATGGGTGTTATGAAAGCTTTTACCAGTGCGTCCAAGACCTCATGTTTCTTTACATCTGCCTCATGCTCTATGGCGTGCATTTTGTCCAGTTTCTCCTGCATATTATCAGGCGTGAAATCGCTCATGATAACATCCAAAAGATGTGCTGCTCTACATGCACAGTCGGCACAGTCCACGAAATTCTTAAAGTAAAATGAATCTTGCTTTTTTGACATTGTCCTACCTCCCAATCATTAAAAAATAGCCATAAACAGCTTTGCCATACCAAAGCTTATAAGTCCGCAGCCGGGGAATGTACAAATCCAGGTGAGCATCATATCTTTCACAACACCGAAGTCTATGGCCGATAATCTCCTCACAGCTCCCACACCCATAATGGATGCGGTCTTTGTGTGCGTGGTAGAAACGGGGATTCCGAAAAGACTTGAAAGGAGCAAGCAAAATGCTGCCGCAAGATCTGCCGAAAAACCTTGGTACTTTTCCAGTTTTACCATATCCATTCCCACGGATTTAATAATCTTTTCGCCGCCCACGCTCGTGCCTGCCGCCATAACTATACTGCACAGAATCATGAGCCATATGGGAATACCCATGTTCACTACGGAAGTGTTTCCCTTTGAAAACGCTATTCCCAAGAAAAGTACACCTATGAACTTTTGGCCATCCTGTGCGCCATGCATGAAACTCATGGCAGCCGCACCGAATATCTGTGCGCCCTTGAAAAACTTATTCGTCTTACGCCTGTCCAGTCCTGCACAAACCACACTGACAATTTTACATATTATCCAACCGCTTGCAAATCCGAGAACTAAGCTCAATACAAGACCTACGATAACTTTCATCCATTCTGCGCCGTTTATGCCATCCAAGCTGTTGTGCATAGCTATGGCAGCACCCGTGATACCTGCTATGAGACTATGGCTTTCACTGGTAGGTATTCCGAAATATGACGCACCCACGCTGTACACCACTATGGAGAACAGACCCGCACTCAGCGCAATCATCGCCTCATTCGTGTCCGCACCGAAGTCTACCATGTTGCTTATGGTACTCACGACAGAATTGTTTATCATTGTCATCACGAAAACACCGAAAAAATTGAAAACGGCACTCATGAGTATGGCACTGCGCACACTCATGCAACGTGTGGTGATACATGTCGCTATGGCATTTGGTGCGTCTGTCCAACCGTTTACGAATATGACACCCAAAGTCAGAATAACCGTTATCAGCAGAGCAGGCTGTGAGGAAATGGCCTGCACAAAATCGGTAAGAGTTGCTTCCATCCAGATAAATCCTTATTCTTCAATTTTATCCAGATATGCAATTTTTCTCGCATATCTGAACATTTTACATTATAACCTACAATTATATGCAAGTCAAATATTTTTTCTGCACAGTTATTGTTTTCCTGCATCCGATTCTTCTTTCATGGCATTAAATGCCTGCAAAACCTGCACTGTGGCAGATGGCGACGAAATATCATCTGACTTTGTACGCAAAAAGCCTCCGTCGTCGTTTCTGTAGCTCATGAGGGCGTCATAAAGCGTATTTCCGTTCTTTTGAAACCGTGCATCTTCCAAATCAATTCCAAGTGTACACAGTGCAATTATTACTTGTGAAAGACTCTGTGAGTTTTCCGCACCGCCTGATGAAAAACCGCCGTTTTCACTCTGCACTTTTGAAAGTGCAAGCACTGCCCGCTCCACTGCAAGCTTCACATCCGTCCTATCGGTATGCGCCGCCAATGCATAGAGAGCCATAGCGGTCACATCCGAACTCGGCACATTTGCGCTCATGCCGAATCCTCCACTCTCGTGCTGCATGGACAGAATTATGCTTATGTACCTGTCTTTAAGTTCCGAATCGCCGTTACATGTATCCAGTGCCAAGAGTGCAAAGACTGCACCGTTTATGCCACGTTCCGTCACTTTCTCTATATCGTTGAGTTTTGATGTAAAATCATATCCGCACACATTTTGCGGGTCGTAGCCCAAAGCCGAACACGCTATGATGCACCTTGAATAGTCCGTATATATCGCAAATTCGCCCTTTTGTGAGGTGACTCTTTCCTCAAAACTGCACTTATATTTTTTTATCCAAGACCTTGCACATGAATACTCCCCTTTTGCAAGTGCAAATGCCGTCCATTCGTTGCCGAACACGGGTTCTGTTGTTTCAATCAAATACTTTGCGGCAGAAATATCCGCCTTTTTCGCACGGTGTTGATTAAAAAAACACAACAAAACCCCTGCGACAATCACAAGGACTATCGCAGAGGAAACTGTAATAATATGTTTTTTGGAAGTTCTCATAATCAATCGGAAATCTCGATTATGCATACGGGCGGAACCAAGTTTTCTATGGACGGGCTGACTGCCGAAACGGTGTAGACCCCTGCCTCGTCAAAACTCACGGTCACAGTGCCGTCTGCCTGCGTGATATAAGATGTGCGCTCGCCGTTTATGACAATCTCTGCGTTTGCAAGCGGCGATGTTACGGGATTCCATTCAGCGTCATAGCCCGAATAGCAGAGTGTAAGCGTCACACCCTCACCCGTTGCTGCTGCGGAGTAATTTATATCAAAGTACGAGAATGTATCCGTATATGTAGCAGCATCTGCATAACTGAATGCATATAGATAGTCATTTTCGGACACAGTATCTGTAAGTGCCCAAGCCGAGGCGTTGTTCACATAATAGCCGTATGAACCGCCGTTTTGTACGCCCCAGAGCTTCAAAATACCAAGTCCCCAGACCGTGGTTTCAGTGGCATAGCCTGAGCTTCCGCCCGAATAATAGTTTTTATGTGCAATCATGAGTGTGTCATTTATAGTGAGCGAGCCGTCACCGTCTGCATCGTACACGTTCACTTTTTTTCTTGCAAGTGCAAGTGTGCCTTCGTCCGATATGCTCACATACACATTTACTCTCTCATTCGTAGCATCCTCCGACAGTGTTATGAGGCTGTAACCACTCCACACGGTAACTTCGGAAAGTTTTCCGTCAAAATCCACTTTTTCCTGCGTATCTCCGAATTCTGCAACTGTGCCATCTGCAACGAGCTGAGTCAAAAGTTCATCTGCCGATTCGGCCTCATACGGATTTCCCGAGCTTTCCGTGAGTTCGCCGCTATCACGGTCGTAGCCGAAAAGATACAGCTTTCCTGCTTTTTTCACAAATAATAATGTGTCACTCACATATAATCCATTCTCCGTCTTTTCAGAAAGATAGCGAGTGAGCATGTTTTTGGCATCGGAAAGAGCAGACTTTGTGTTTGCTTTGTCGATGACGTTTGAAAAAACAGGGATGAGAATTGCAGCGAGTACACCTATGACTGCAATGACGATGATGAGTTCCACCAGTGTGAAACCGCTTTTTGTTCTGCTTGTTTTGACCATTTTTATACCTCCCGGTCGTTTATTTATGTCCGCATTTGCGGTAACATACAAGCTAAACCGCAAAAACTTACGACACAAGATAAGCTCACAGGTATAAAAAAACTGCAAGCCAAAACTTGCAGACGCTACTATATAGGTAGAAAGTGCTTTTTTGGTTTCGGCAAAAAACATATAATCCTGTCACATGTATCCGACCTATCTTTCTGCAAAAAAGCGAAAGCCTCCCGGTGACCGACTCGTGGGTTTCTGACCCTTTCCATGTTCCGTCCTAAAAGGGCGGTTGACAAGACATTTATTAAATTCAACTCATTCTACCACGTATTATTCTTTATGTCAACACCGCAAGGTACAATATTTCGCTCATGCTATGGGTATTCGCAAACATGTTCAGCACAGTATCTGTATACAGTTATTATCTGCTGTTCTGTTTCCCTGCACACAAAAAGGGAACACCCGTAGGTGTTCCCGTGAAAATCTGATTATGCAGCTCAGTTATTAGGATTAGGAATGATACCTGCTGCAACTTTAAGAATCATTGTTGCGTCACCAGTATTTACATTGCTGTCCTGATTGATATCTGCATTAGTGAAGCTCTGGCCTTCCAGCACAACGCTACCTGCTGCATGCTTCAAAACTGCTGTTGCGTCACCTGTGTTTACATTGCCATCGCAATTTGCATCACCGAGCACTACATCGGGGTTTACGGGCGGATCATCAGGATTATCGGGATCTGTGGGTGTACCTGCTGTGGTTGCCGTGAAGTGGTCTGCTACATGGTAGAAGTCCGGGTCGCCCTGGTATCTCTGCAATGTGGGATACTCTGATACAGAGTAACCATAGAGGTATGCGTTCTGTGAATCAAAGTACAGGCTTGTTCTCTGGAGTCTTGAACCGGAAGAGTTTGTGATATTTGCATTAGCACCGAATGTGAGCTTAGGAGCATTCCAACCCACGCACCAGAATGCTACTGTGAATGCGCCCGATACGGGTGTTGCCGATGCGTTGAACTCTTTTGTAAGGATGTGTGCGGGAACTTCGAGGAGTGCGCCGCTTGACTTCTCGCCTGAGATTGTGAGTGTGTCACCTGTGATATAAATGCTGGAATAGCAGCGATCATAGTTCATGAGTGCACAGCCATAGAATGCGTCCATGATTTCGCTCTCACCTGTAGCATTTATAGTACAGGGTGCAAACGTACCGTTACAGAAAACTGTAGCAGTTCTTGCGTTCTTCATGTCAATCTTAACACCGTCATACATGTCTACCATCATGTCGGTCTTTTCACCTATGAGCTGATATGTGCCGGGATATGCCAAGCAGAGGATACCCATGTTCACGCTGTCATCCCAGAAATAGCCCCAAACTTCTATATCATCTACTGACTCTATAACTTCCTCCTCACCGAATGCATCAAGGTCAATTACCATGTCCTTAATTTCGGGGAAGTAGGGGAGATATTCACTGTTTGCCTGTGCTTCTGCATAGGGAACAACTTCAAAGTCCATCTTGCCGTCATCTTCAAGACAGAAACCTGTGATAAAGATGTGATATGTACCCGTTACAGGCGGGAAGAGTGCCCATGCCAGTGTTTCGTATGAATCCATACCCGTTACTGCACCTGTTCCAAGGAAGTTACTGGAAATGATATCTTTGTTCTCATCCATGAAGAAGATACGACCGCCTATGGTGCCGTCACCTTCTGCTTTAACTGCCCAGATTTCATCTGCTTTGAGGTCTATGGAGTAGAGTTTACCGTATGCAAGAACATTACCTACATCCTCACCGTAGAGCAGATAGCTGTCTGCATCACCGAGGTCTGCTGTATACTGCTTGCCTGTTTCAATCTTTTCTTCAACTTGTGCTTCCTTATAGCCCTTTTCATAGTCTGAGATTGTGAGCCAACCGTTGAAACCTCTGATGCCATACTCTGCTACTGTTGCTGCATCTATAACGATGAAGAACATGTAAACCGTGCCGCTTTCGGGAACAGTGATTGCGGTGGATATGCGAGTAAGGCTCTGCCAACATGCCGATATTGTCAAACCGTTGTTCTGCCAATCAGAAAGTGAACCTGAGTACATATATACACTGAAAGGAATGTTTTGCTTTTCGCCGTCTTTATCCAGGTAGTATGTGGGGCCCTGTGAACCGTAACCTGAGATGATGTCAAAGTTAAACCAGAAGCGGTCGCCCTTGTTAAACTGTGTGAATCCTGTGTCTGTGATAAGACCGGGGCTGGGTGCAGGTGAGAAGAACATGCCGTGAATTTCTCTCTGAGAATTGTTGTAGAAATCAGCCGATACAGGGAAGTCTACGTTCTCAAACTGATAACCCATTGTGAGACTCTCGGACTGGTCGAAAAGTGCAACACCGTAGTGTGTGGAATCAACCCAACCCTTTGTCTTTTCAGCCGATATGGTTCTCATTTCCTTGCTTACGTCATCAAAATTGCTCGGTGTAGTTCTGTATGATGAACTGCCGGCAACTTTATTTCCGTAGTTGTCAACACTGTACATTTCCGGATGGTCCAGTGAACCCATCTGGGACTTATCAAAGCCCTCGGGCTTAGTCTTTACAGCTTCTTCTTGTGCCAGTGTGGTAGGCACAAATGCTGCAACCATTGCTATTATCATAATTATAGCAATAACCTTTTTCATTGTGATTTCCTCCTGATTATTTTGTTTGGAGAGTAGCCGGTTACGGTCTTTTCCCTCCACTCGTGTATATTATACACTATTACACGCCTGTTTTCAATGCACTTTTTAACTTTTTTTCGATTTATTTTTGTAAAAACTCATTATTTTTTAGTAGTTAAGCATAGTGCAAGTCATTGGTATAAAGACAGTCACACGCAGCTTGGTTTCCGACTCAAAAATAAAAAAGGAAACTCCTCGCAAAAAGAAGTTTCCCTTATGAAAAAGCTACTTTGAATTACTTTCTCAGACCGAGCTTTGCAATGATAGCTCTGTAACGATTGATGTCCTCTTTTGTGAGGTAGTTGAGCAGGCTTCTGCGCTTACCTACCATCTTCAAGAGGCCTCTGCGTGAATGGTGGTCGTTCTTATTAACTTTAAGATGCTCATTCAGGTGGTTAATCCTTGCTGTGAGGAGTGCAATCTGTACTTCGGGTGAACCTGTGTCGCCCTCATGTACTGCGTACTCTGCCATGATTTCAGCCTTTGACATGTTTTCAAGTCTTGCTCTGATTTCTTCCATTTCTATTTCTCCTTAAAATTTAGTTGCTTTCCCGCCGCACAACCCGGCAAGTCGTTGGAGTAATCGTGTTTACTGAGTTACGGGCTTTCAGCTTCTTCATTCTAACACATCATCCGAGTTTTGTAAACCGCTTTTTTGTATATTTTTTTCTTTTATACGCAACTCCGAAACCACTATTGAGCCGATTATTATCACGGCACCCACGGCAATGTTCCATGTGAGCTGTTCGGATGTGAAAATTATACTCAAAATGCAGCCGAAAAGCGATTCCATGCACAGTATTATGGACGCAAAGGCAGGCGGGGCATTGCCCACTCCTATATTCTGGAATGTAAATGCAACCAGTGTTGACAAAACCGAAACATAAAGCAGGCTCAGCCATATCTCGGAGAAGCATTCGCCAAGGTTCGGGGCCTTTTCAAACATCAATGCGGCTATCCATGCGAACATTGCGGCAAAAAGATACTGCATGAATGTCAGCGGCATGACATGTGTTTTTTCACTAAATACATTCACTATGGCGATATGCACTGCATACATCACCCCCGACATCAATGTGAGTACTGTTCCTACTGCCTCGCATTGACCTGCGGTGAGTGTTACTCCCAATAGCTGTTGCGTAAGCTCATTTGCAGCAGGTGATGCATTGCTTGTCTTTACGCTGCCGAGTGACAGCAGTGCTATGCCCCCGAAACAGACCGCACCTGCTATGACCGAACGTACAGTCGGCCGTTTCTTTTTTATTATCCACATTATAAACGGCACAAGCACCACGTACACAGCCGTGATAAGCGCATTTTTGCCGCTGCCTATGAATAAAAGACCGTAAGTTTGTAATATGAACGCCACATACATGCACGCACCCACTGCTAAGCCTCGAAGCCAAGCCTTCGGCGTGAATTCCTTTTTATATGTAAAGAGTACAAAAGAAAGCCCCACCGCTCCCACTGTGAATCGGTAAGCTAAAAGGTGGTTTGCCGGAAGATAATCCAACAAACTTTTCATCACCATAAAGCTTATACCCCAAATAACGGAAGCGGCGAAGAGAAAAATTGTTGCCGTTGATTTTTTCATTTAGCTATGCGTGTATTTACTTGCTATAATCGTGAAAACCTGCACCCGTCTTTTTGCCGAGTTTTCTGCCCCTGACCATTTTGCGCAGTAGCGGACATGCACGATATTTGGAATCGTGTGTTTCGTCGTATAGGGTATCCATTATGGCAAGGCATATATCCAATCCGATAAAGTCTGCAAGTTCCAAAGGTCCCATGGGGTGGTTTGCGCCCAAACGCATAGCCTTATCTATATCCTCCACAGATGCTATCCCCTCGCTGTACACATAAATGGCCTCATTTATCATGGGTATCAATATTCTGTTCACCACAAAACCGGGTGCCTCAGCCACTTCCACCGGGTCTTTTGCTATGCTCACGGAGAGTTCCTGCACCTTTTTATAAGTTTCATCCGAAGTATGGACGCCTCTTATGATTTCCACCAATTTCATACGGTCGGCAGGGTTAAAAAAGTGCATACCTATGAATTTATCGGTACGCTTTACTGCCGATGCTATCTCCGTAATTGATATGGATGAAGTGTTGGTGGCAAAGATTGTGTCGGGCTTGCATATGCCGTCAAGCTCTGCAAAAACACTCTTTTTCACATCCACTCTCTCCACAATGGCTTCAAGCACAAGGTCTGCCATCTTTGCATCCGACATTTCCGTGGTGAAGCTTATGTTATTTATCATGGCATCTGCACTTTCACGCGTCATCTTGCCTTTTTCAACCAGTTTATTGAGCTTTTTCTGCATTTTTTCGCAAGCTGCGTCAATGATTTCCCGAGAAATATCACGAACCGTAACGGCATATCCCACGGATGCAAAAGCCCAAGCTATATCCAGACCCATTGTGCCTGCACCTAAAACAAATATGTTTTTCATGTCTTCTCCTTTCTAAAAAAGCGTTATTTATTACCTTCCGCTGTATTTATCGTGCGGTTTTTTATCTAAAAATGCCTGCATTCCCATTTTTTGGTCGGCAGTTGCAAAGCATCTTGAAAAAGCGCCTGCTTCATATTCAAGGTCGGTGGACATATTGCCGCACCAAAACTGCTGTATTGCCTTTTTGGACTCTTTAACTGCCACGGGAGCATTTTCAGCAATTTTCTCTGCCATGCTCACTGCCTCATTCATCAAATCCTCCGTTTTATACACATGGTTCACTATACCGAGTGAAAGTGCTGTTTGAGCATCTATCGTGTTGCCCGTCAGTATGAGTTCCATAGCCCTTGCCATTCCCACAGTTCTTGAAAGACGCTGCGTGCCGCCGAATCCCGGAGTGATACCGAGTCCCACCTCAGGCTGTCCGAACTTTGCCTTCTCCGATGCCAGTCTGATATCGCACGAAAGTGCAAGTTCCATTCCGCCGCCGAGTGCAAAACCGTTTACAGCAGCTATTACGGGGATGGGCAAGTTCTCAATGTGGGTGAATACTCTATCGCCCATTTTTGCAAATGCGTATGCCTCATCAACACTCATGTTTTTCATCTCGGCAATGTCAGCACCCGCAACAAAAGATCTGCCTTCCCCCGTGATAATGAGGGTTCTTAAGTCCACGCATTCTTCAACCGCCGTCAGTTGCTCTTCCAGTTCTCTCAAAACCTCGCTGTTGAGCGCATTCAAAGCTTCGGTGCGGGATATGGTTAAAATACCCACATGCCCTTTCCTCTCAAACAGTATGTAACTCATAAAAACCCTCCTGTTATAATCAAAATTACATCTTGCGTTTTACCATTTCGGTAACACAGAAAGATGCCACATCGTCTGCATATGAGCCTGAGCCGAATCCCGCATCATAGCCCAATTCCTTAGCCAGTTCATGCGTAATTCTTGCTCCGCCGCAAACCACTATAAACCTGTCACGCACACCCTCTGCTTCCAAAAGCTCTATAAGCTCTGTGAGGTTTTGAATGTGTATATCCTTCTGAGTGACCGTCTGCGAAACGCACAGTACATCGGCATTGAGTTCGAGCGCCTTATGCAAAAGCTCCTCATTGGGCACCTGTGCACCCAAGTTATACGCTTCAATCATCTCATAGCGTTCCAATCCGTAGTGACCTGCAAAACCCTTGCGATTCATGATGGCGTCGATGCCCACAGTATGTGCATCCGTACCCGTGGATGCGCCTATGATAACCACTTTTCTGCCTATGTTCTCACGGATATATTGGTTACATTCGTCCATTTCCATGACATCGGATTCAATGGTCTGTACATGGATATCTGTGTAGTCAACACTGTGTATACAAGACCCGTACACCACATAAAACGTAAATTCAGAATCCAGCGACTGTGACAGTGCAATGGACGGTTCGCTTATGCCCATTTTCTTTGCCAAAAGGCGTGCCGCTTCCTGACCTTTTGCATCATTTTTCACGGGGAGAGTGAATGAAAGCTGTACTTTACCGTCATTCATGGTGTCGCCGTAACTGCGCAATTTTTTCAGATCCAAAGTGGTATCGAAATCTTTTTTTGAAGTATCGTAAAGTCCGCCGCTCATGCTTTTTCACCTCTCATTATCTCTATAAACGGATTGAAGTAGCACATTTCATCTTTCAGTGCAACGCCCGAAAGACCTTTTCCGCCCGTAGGAGTACGCTTTATGTCTGCAAAGATTCCTCGCTCCAAGGTTTCAAATATGCCTATCTTCTCTATTTCCGACAAAAGGTTTGCCGCTTTTTGCAAAACCTCATTTGCACGGGTCTGCATTATACCTCCCTCGCGGAAAGTTATCTCATCGCCCAAATCCTGCATAGTGCGGAATATGTACTGTGCATTTTCTATGGAAAGCGCACGGTCGCTCATGAAGGGGGTATGGATAGCTTCTGTGAGCATACCGAGCAGATGCAGTTTTTGACCCGTCATTATGGTAACCATATTAAAGAGTGCATCCTGCACATGACCTCTGAAAATATTGCCCGTCATAAACTTTGTGGGCGGCATATATTTGAGGGGTGCATTCGGGAAAATTTCCCTTGCCATCTGAGCCTGTGCAAGCTCATAGAGGAAGCCGTTTTCCACATCGGGAGAAATCTCAAATGCGTGACCCAATCCCATCTGCTCCTCGGGAAGCCCTGCACAGAGTGCGAACTGCTCATTCAAAAACTGTGATGCCAACACCGTGTGAGCCTCCTCCACTGCGTCTGCCGTAGTGAGGTAATTATCCTCACCCGTATTTATGATAACGCCTGCATATGAGTTTATAACTCTGGAAAAATACTGGTCTATGAGAGTTCTCTGCGGATTTATATCACGGAAAAGTATACCGTAGAGAGCGTCATTTAACATGACATCCAATCTCTCCATTGCACCCATTGCAGCTATCTCGGGCATACACAAACCCGAACAGTAGTTACAAAGTCTGATGTAGCGGTTCTGTTCTTTTCCCACTTCATCGAGTGCAGCACGCATAAGTTTGAAATTCTCCTGTGTTGCATATGTGCCGCCAAAACCTTCCGTGGTTGCACCGTAGGGAACATAATCGAGCAGACTCTGACCCGTGGTTCTTATAACGGCTATGATATCCGCACCCTGCTTTGCAGCTGCCTTAGCCTGCGTGATATCCTCGTAAATATTACCCGTCGCAACTATGACATACAGATACGGACCTTTCTTGTCACCGTATTCGTTGAGGTATTCGTTTCTCTTGTTTACATTTGCCCTTATGCGCTCCGTCATTGCCTTTGCAATGGGCATAATGCAATTTCTTATCTCTTCTTCGGAATGTGCAGGCATCTTGGATAAATCTATCTCACCTGCATCTATACCCTCTGCAATCTGCTGCGGCGTTTTACCCGTTTGGCACATTGCATTTCCCACCAGGTATGCAACACCCATGGGCAGCCTATCTATTTGGATAATATGGTCTACCACTACATTGGGCAGCGGTACTTCCATTTCGTTTATTCCGTCTATTCCGAGAAGTCTGCAAACCGTACGCTCCACGGCAACCGTGGTGTGCAGGTCTATGAATTTCTGTGTTTCGTGTGCCACATGTGCAGCCGACTTGCGAGCACTTTCCACCAGAGCTTCATTCAAATTCAGTTTGCTTTGCATTTTCTCTCTCCTTTCAGCATGAATCAATCTTTGTGACCGCGCTTTGTCCTTTCCAAATCCTTGGGTTCGAGTGCCATGCCCTCGCCCTGTTCCAATCCTGCAACACCTATGAGTTTTTCACGGCGTTTGCCCTCACACACATCACAGTGACAGTTTTCTTCGTATCTGTCGGGTTCTGTGTATGTGGTGATTACGCCCTCAAAGTTACGGAGTATGACTTTGTGCGGTGTTTGGGAAATAACATAATTGGGCATCACGGGTGTTTTTCCGCCGCCGCCGGGTGCATCCACTACAAAAGTAGGAACTGCATATCCCGATGTATGACCGCGGAGTGCTTCTATTATCTCTATGCCCTTGGAAACGGGTGTGCGGAAATGTTCCAATCCCATGGAAAGGTCGCACTGGTAAATGTAGTACGGACGAACACGCATTTTTACAAGTTCATGCACGAGTTTTTTCATCACGTGTACGCAATCATTCACTCCTGCAAGCAACACCGACTGGTTTCCGAGCGGAATACCTGCATCAGCGAGCATTGCACATGCACGCTTGCTCTCCTCTGTTACTTCCTGCGGATGGTTAAAGTGAGTGTTGAGCCAAATGGGATGGTATTTTTTCAGCATATTGCACAGTTCGGGGGTAATCCTCTGAGGACATACCACGGGTGTGCGGCTTCCGAGCCTTATTATCTCCACATGGTCTATGGCACGGAGTTTTGAGATGATGTACTCAAGCCTTTCATCCGAAAGCATAAGTACGTCGCCGCCCGACAGCAAAACGTCACGCACTTCGGGGTGTTCACGCACGTATTCTATGCATCTGTCTATCTGGCCTATGGAGCATGACGCATCCGTCTGACCTGCAAAGCGGCGACGGGTACAATGACGGCAATACATGGAACACTGGTCCGTGGTGAGAAGCAACACTCTGTCGGGATATCTGTGTGTAAGTCCCGGTACGGGTGAGTCCGTGTCCTCATGCAACGGGTCGAGTAAATCTGCCGGCGATTGATAAAGCTCTGCTGCCGTAGGCACTGCCTGACGACGAATGGGGTCGTGAGGATTATCCAAATCTATGAGTGAAAGATAATACGGTGTAATCGCCATACGCAATGTGCTCAGGCACTTCACCACGCCTTCTTCCTCCTCTTTTGTGAGGTCAACATACTTTTTAAGGTCGTCAACTGTTTCTATTCGGTTGCGAACCTGCCATTTCCAATCGTTCCAATCCGTTTTGGGGACATTTTCAAAAATTTTATTCATAATACAGTCTCCTTTTTATTTTATACCCGATATCATCGGGCTTTACGGTTTTGACGGTTCCCAAGCCGCCTGCTTTATTTCATGTACAATACGAGGCAGAGGTGGACTTTACCCATAATCGTCCACATCTGCCTCTGCGTCAGATATTAAACGTATTTCTTGTCGAAGAGGTCACGGAGCTTCTGTGATTCACGCAGAACGTTCAGAGTGATTTCTGCATGGTCCTTGGTGTAGCCGTTTCCTACTATCATGGTAACGTCCTTGCCTATGCCCTCAGCACCGAGTGCTGCCTTGGTGAAGCTGGTTGCCATGGAGAAGAAGTACACTATGCCGTCGTCACGAACGGGCAATATTGCACTCATTTCGCAGCTTTCAACGTTTACACAGCAGATAGAAATATCGTACTCTTTGCCGCCGTTTGCTTCAAGAGCCTTTGTCATAACGTCAACGGGTTCTGTTGCGCTTGCCACTATAACCTTGTGGTATACGCCGAGCTCCATGAGTGCGTCAACCTGTGCAGGATTTCTCACAACGCCCACAACATTACCCTTGGGGCCTACCTTTTTCATTGCCTCATAGCCGCAGAGAACGCCTGATTTTCCGTTTGCGCCCAGGATAAGTACGCTGTCACCCTCTTTGGGGAGCTTGCGTGCCTGTGCAGGTGCGCCTGCTACATCGAGTGCTGCAAGTGCAAGTGCCTCCGACATGTCATCGGGCAACTTTGCATATATTGCACTCTCGAAAAGAACAGCCTTAGCTTCCACGTCCACACGGTCTATATCCTTATGGATTGCCTTTATCTTCTCAATCTTCAAGGGAGTCATGGAGAGTGAAACCAAAGATGCTATCTTGTCGCCCACTTTGAGGTCACGGTCTTTGAGGTCTTCACCAATGTATGCCACTTTGCCTATGAACATTCCGCCCGAGCCTGTTACGGGGTTCTGCATTTTGCCTCTCTCATTTACTATGGAGAGAATCATTGCTTCGATTTTCTTCTCGTCGCCGCCACATGCTTCTTCAATCTGTGTGAATGATGCCGAGTCAATGTTCAATGAGATAACATCACATACTATCTCGTTTGAATACTCTTTTGACATGTCGTTGTCAATTTTGTATGCTGCCTGTGTGAGTACGCCCTGGGGCTCTATTACTCTGTGTACACCGTATTTGTTTCCTTTGATTGCCATTTTACAATCCTCCTTAATTATTTTTTTGTATTTTTCCGAGAGATGAAAAACTTCTCACTCCCGTTTTTTTACCATTTCCGCATAAAGTCACGACTTAAATTTCGGAAAGCGGTTTCATTCATGTTGGGATAAAACCTCTGACTTATTTTTTGAGTCCCAAAATCTCTCTTGCCTCATCGGGAGTAGCTATTTCTCTGCCCAATTCCTTTGCTATGCGAACTGCTTTTTCCACGAGTTCCGCATTGCTCTTTGCAAGAACGCCCTTTGAGAGATACACATTGTCCTCAAAACCTACTCTGACATGTCCGCCCATTAAGATGCCCATTGTAATCATGGGAATTTCACATCTGCCTACGCCTGCCACTGTCCAAGTGCTGCCCTCGGGGATGCTGCCTGCCATGAACGTGAGGTCACGAGCCGTACCCGATATGCCGCCGTTTACACCCATTACAAAGTCAAAGTGCATGGGGGACTTTATGTAGCCCTTTTTATTCAGACGGATTGCCATATCTATCATACCCTTATCGAAAACTTCCACTTCGGGCTTAATGTTGCGTGCTATCATCTTCTCACCAAAGTCTTTTATCATGTTTTCGGTGTTGACAAAGATATCGTCGCCGCCAAAGTTACATGTGCCGCAGTCGAGTGTTGCCATTTCGGGATTCAACTGTATGGGCTGCAATCTTTCATCGTTTGTCATACCCACAGCACCGCCTGTGGAGGGCTGAATTATAACATCGGGGCACTTTGCACGGATAGCTTCAAAACATGCTCTGAACCTCTCCAAATCCTGTGTGGGTGTGCCGTCATCATAACGCACATGCAGATGAATTATGGACGCACCTGCACGGTATGCGCCGTATGCCTGTTCTGCAATTTCCTCAACAGTGTAAGGCACTGCAGGGTTATGCTCTTTTGTAACTTCCGCACCGCAGATACATGCTGTAATGATTAGTTTTTCCATTTTTAGTCCTCCTTATTTTTTATATTTCCGGGCTCGATACTTTTATCGAATCAAGGTAACGGTAAAAACGGTCTTTTTGTTCCTCGCTTGGGTTCTCCGACAGGAATGTAACCTCATATACTGTGCCGTTCTCTATTCCCACCTGTGAGTACCACACAAACAAATTGCCATCAGCGTCGCTTTCTGAATAGCTGAAACGGGTTGCCGTCCCACCGATTTTTTCATATTCATCAAATGTCTGTGACACAGAATCTATGTAGCTGACTATTTTCTGATAGTCGGCATCTGTTCCTGGTTCGCTGTAAACCAAAACTCCGCTGCTTGCGTTGCTTGCATAGTATTCATAATCGGGATTTTCACACTTTTCGTTGATGAATGTAAGCGGCACTTTTACACTGACTTCATCATACTTGGCTGTCCTGTCTAAACCCGACACAACAAATGCAAAACCTATAAAAACTGCAATGACAGCAATAATTGCCAAAATCACAGTCAAAACCCCGCCTTTGACGGACTTTACTGGCTCCACAATCCTGCCTGTTTTTTGATGAATGAAGTAATTGAAATCCGATATTTCATGTGCATTCATTGCAGAGTAATTTATGTTGAGTGCATTTATGTCCGAATTTTTCAGAAGTACGCAACAAGATTCTCCCGTATCGGCTATTTTGTACACAGATGTGTACGGAATATTGCTCCGCTCCGTGCCGTCCTCTGCAAATACCTTTATACTGCCTTCAAAAAAACCTATGGTTTCCTTGCCGAGGGACATTTTTGCGTTTTTCTTTGCATAGCTCGTTGGGAACGTTGCCCATTTCAGCATATAAAGCACTGCCCAAATTGCCGCACCGTAGAATATGAATATGGTAACGGAAGACAGTATAAACGACACCAAAAAGACAATCAAACCCACAACAAAAGGTCTCATTCCCATTTCTGCCGAACGTATTGCCAAACCTTCCTGCTTGAACGAGCCTGCCGTACACGCACGCTCCACGGTGAACCTTGCCGCGGGCTTTCCCTCCCATGCCGCAAATTCCTGCGATTCACAAGCCGAGTGAGACTCTGTTGCATTTACATTTTCAAATCCGTCCAAACTCATACATGCACCTCTCACTATTTACAGTCGGTCTTTCTCTGCTTATCCTTAGGAACCACACAGGTACCGCTTGCACGGCAAACCAAAATAGGCTCCTCCAACACGTCACATGCAGAATCGTTTATGTCGGGACGGGGAGCTATAACTTTCCGTGCTTCAAAAACCATTTTGCGTGATGAATTTCCCGTGCTTACTATTTCACCCGTTGCTTCTATGTAATCGCCTGCATACACGGGTGCCATGAACTCTATCATATCATAAGCCTTGAAAAGTCCCTCATCACCGTCATTTATGATGAGAAGCTCTGTTGCCACATCACCGAAAAGCTGGAGCATTCTTGCGCCGTCCACTAAGTTTCCGCCGTAATGTGCATCGTGTGCGCTCATTCTGAGTCTGATTGTTGATTTCATTGTAGTTCTCCCTCCACATAACTTATTTTCCAAAGGGGATATCCCCTTAAAATACAAAAAATGCGCTCCAAATATCATGCATTACAAGCATAACATTCATAGCGCATCATCTATACTGATGACAGTTACAATCCGCTGAGGATTGCACCCAAGACGACGGAAAGGTGGGCAATTCCGCTCATCTTTCGGCAAAGTGCACATTCACATGGCCTACGGCTGCCCTGCCCCTAAAATGCCACGCTACCTTGCACAATGCACCTCTATATTATGTCAGTGTTATAATCTTCACCTGAGAACATTATAATATAAATCGGTTTTTCGTGTCAAGAGATAAAATGATTTTTTTATCATTCGGATAAATAAATTTTGCTGCATTGAAAACACATAAAACAGCTTTTTTGACATGTATGTTCCTCAACACTTACTGTACCGTTTCGTCTTCATTTTCAGTCGTTTTCTTTTTCTTTACCCGTATGTACAGTGGGTGTTGACTAAAAAATCAAGCAAGATTAAAGGCGCAATTTCTCACGCCCTTTTTCCTTTCACTTTTCACACCGCCTCAAAGATTATACACTCAACTGCCGTCAGAAATTCTTTCACCGTCGGCAATTCGCCCCTTTCAAGCCCTGCCATGAGCATGAATATTTCACTCTTTTTCCCGTTGTTGTATGCGCATGCGTCCATGAGCGAACGGAAATTGGAGTTTGCGCTCTTGTTTGACACATTGAATCTGGCGGTTACTTTATCCACGAGTTCTTTATTGGTCATCTCTATCACTTCCATTGGCTCGAATTCCAGTATGAGATACACCAAGTATGCAAACGCTCTGTACTTTGGACTTATTCCTGCACGCAAAAGCCGTGCCGTAATCTGTGAGCCTGTAAGTTTGTTCATGTTTTTATGCCTCCGTTTCTTTATTTCGGGTGTATTATATCAATCTCTCTGAATAACCACAAACAAATAAGCCCCAAAAATACCCGTTTTTTGCGGGTTATTATATATAATGCGCTTTTTTCGACATTTTGCGTTCTTTTTTATTGTGCAGCACGTTTATTTGTGTTGCACTCATATGCGTTTATGCCATTTTATAAAAGCAAGGTTTCTATCCGTTATTTGTAAAACGATATTGTGTCACTTGTGCGGACATATTTCATTGTGATATAATTATCCGACATTAAAAAGAAGGAGATGCAGTCAATGAAAAAATACTTTATAATAACAATATTGATTATATGCATTGTTTTCACTTGTTCATGCACAAAATCCGATGATGTGAAAACACCACGGTTCTATACAGGCAATCGCACACCCGATGATATTTACGGAGTAACGCTGAATTACACCGCCATGCAGTCTGATAATATCACTCTTGCCATGGAGAGCGGCATATACACGCAGGCCACGGCAACTGCACTGCATGAGAGGGTTGCACAAGATTACGCTCAGATAGCAAAATACTTGGGGTCAAAAGCCAAAGACGACATAACGGTGTATGTGCTGCCAAACACCCCGAGCGACACGTCCTTTTCAAACGGCAATGAGCTTTTTGCAAAACTTGAAAGCATAAATTCGGGTACATACATTCCCACCCTCATAGGAATCATAACGGGGGAAAGCGAGCCTTGGAAATGTTACGCTTTGCAAGCTGTAATTTTTGATGAAAAAACAGAGGATAAAAAGCTTGCAAAGTTCTACTCACAAGAGGAAAATATGAATGTCATGAGCCTTTTTTCCGCTTACTTTGAAACGGCATTTTCCGACAAACGCACAATGGATATGGCAAAGGAAACCGCATTTTCGTTTGGAAAACACATTGCATCGGAGTATGGAAAAGATGCAATTTTATCTGCAAGCGACACAGAGCAGTATGCAAACGACTGGTTAGAGAGCATAGGAGCCAAATGCAAGTACACGGAAAAATATGATGTGAGCCGGTACAAAAATGCTGTCTATTCGCCCAAATACTCTCTGGTTTTGGAAAACGATACTGAAATCCTATACATGAATGCCGTGGAAGGAAAGCTGCAAACGGCAGAGGATGTGATGCACATGATAGATATGCACACGAAAAACAGTGCATATGTGTCAAAGCTCATCAAAGAAAAAGCACCTGATTTTTCAGACGAGTACGAAAAAAGAAAGAATGATAAAAAGACAATTATAATAAACGGCACTGTGACAAATACAGATTATGCTCAGCGGAGAGCGGAAATACTCCCCGTGACACTTTCACACGATGTGGTGAGCATGAATATTTATAACGAAAACGGAGCAAAATGGGCGCATAGCGGTCTTGCGCTGTATCTCACTCTGGACCATAATATGCTCGTTTTGAAAGAAAGCAGATACGCATCGTTTTTCACGGAATACCCGATGCAGACAGCCTCGGAAGCCGCATTTGCAAAAGAGGTGGCGGAATATTACACGGATAAAGCAGGCGTGCCGGAATCCGCTGCGGATTTGGATGAACATGTGCTCTTTGAAGCCATGGCGGTCGTGAGTTTGCGTGATGCAAAATGGAAAATCATAGTTTCGGGGCTTGTGAGCCGAGAGCTGGACGACAGCGGTTTTACACTTCCCGAAGCGTATCTCATGACAAAGTACATCATAGATGAGTACGGTTTGGAAAACATGTTGAAGTACACAGAGGGCGAAGATTTCCGTGATGTGTTTGACGCAAGTCTTGAAGATGTAAAAGCGGATATGCTCAAAGAGTATAAGATAAAGAAAAAGTAAGCGATTAGGGGTACGGATAATAAGTCCATACCCCTTAAAAAATGAAGTCACGGCAGTTATTCCACCTTTTACTCAACACTCGCTTCCACCACAAATACTCCGTCCCTTTTGCTGCACACGCTGCCGTCTGCCAAAATGCGTGCATCGGGTTCTTTTTGGAATGTGCCGCTTACAACGCATCTTATGGGCGAACAGTCCGAGAATACAACTCCCTCTCCCTCAAAGCTGCAATTTACTATTTCCCCTACACTGCCGCCCGTTATGCACACATCGGTTGCTTTTTGCGCTGCATAGTAATGAAAAAGCTCGTCACTCAGATTATGCTCATCAAAAAATGATTCGGAAAGTGTTACTGCCTTAAATGTACAATCTTTGATACTGTGTATCACGCCATCTGACTTTATTGTAGCTGAACCCTTGGACAACGCTCTGAAGCTGCTGCCTGTGCAGCTGTATATTATGCCGCTGTTCTGTAATCCGTACCTGTTTTGACCGCATTTGTTAGTCATAACAAATTCTGCATCGCTCAGTTCATATACTGTTCCCAAATTTTGCAGACGTTCAATGTAAAAAACATCTCTGATGCGCAATGTTGCTCCCTCAAAGTTTTCTATGCTCACTCCCCATACGCTGTCTAAAATCAAATCTCCCGAAATGTTCCTTATGCTGCCATAATCGGTATTTTCAAGTACATCATTCAGCTCGTCCGTGCGCATTTGCGGCGCATAAAGGCTATCTATGGGAATAGTGTCTGTATGGGCAACATTTGAGAGAGTACCCCATATATGAATTTTACCGTTGTTTTGGTTTATGACCGTGAAACCGAAAGACGGTATGTACTCCCCTTTTGAAATTATATACGGTTCAGTATCAGAGGGCATCCCCACCAATGATTCATTGCACATAAAAATGGATATGTTTTCAAAGTTTGCTATGCCCCCGTCATTTATAAAAATCGCTTCCGTATACTCGTCTTTCTCATCGTATTTATATGCAATCACATAACCGCCTGCATTATTTTGTCCCGCCTCTGAGTCTTGTTCTTCCGATTCATGTGTGCAAAACTCCACATACTTCCCCTCGGGAATTACAACAGGCAGTTGTGATTTTTCGGCTTCCATTTGTTCTTCCGTCACGGGATACAGAAACACCGACTTTTTCCCCGTATCCTCAATGGCAGATTTTATGTCCTCAAAACTGCGTATATCTATCCTCTCCCCCACATGCAGCTCATACTCAATCACAAGATTTCCGCAATATGCCGTCAGTTTGGTTTCACCCACGGTCTTGCCCGTAATCTTATTATCATGCACCGTGGCAATGCCCGTATCTTTCACTTGCCATGAAATGCTTAATATTCCGCTTCTCGGAGTGGGCATGGACTTTCCCTTTTCCACATCTATGCGCAAGTTATAATTCTCCGTGTCTTCTGCAAAACTTCCTCCCGAGAAGATACTCACATTCTCAAACTGTTCATCCGTATGAATTTCCGTGACGGAAAGCGGTGCATCTATCATGCCCAGTGAAATGAGCGACTCCACTAACTTCTCATGCTCAGACGGTGAAAATGGGTTTGCACTGCAAGGGGTGATTTCACCGTCCGCACTATTTGCCGAAAACACATAATCTTTCTCCGACTTATTCACCACCATGATTAGTTTTTCTTCCAAATCGGTCAGATTATCGGCGTTTATATCCGCATTCGTGAGAGTGTTCTTTGCATCTGAAAGTGCAGACTTTTCGTTTGCCTCATCCATTGCCTTCGGAAGTGCGAGTATAAGTATTGCCGTTAAAAGAGCAAGTACCGCTATCACTATGACTATCTCTATGAGCGTGAAGCCACGGTTTCTATGTCTGTATCCCATGCATTTTTCTCCTTTCATGGTCATTTTTTCCGATGCATCTGATTTGAGTATAGCAGTCGGCAACGGCATGTCAATTCACATTGCGTAAAAGGGTAGTTTAACAGCGTAAAAAACCATTGACACAAACAGTACCATGTGCCACAATATTATTGTAACATAAAGAGAAGAAAGGTGTGGCAAATGAATACTTGGAAAATTATTCAAACTCTCATAAGCGCAGTAAACTCATTGCTCGTATTCCTTTTTCTTTATAAGCAACTCGGAATAAGCAGAAAGAAAATACCGCCTGCTCTGCTCTTGCTCCTGCCTATATCCTACGTGCCTGTATTGTTTAATTTCAAATTACAGGGAAACATAATTTATTATGTCATATGGGTGATATATTCGTCTTTATTCTGTGACGGTAAACCGTACATGCGACTTATATTCGGTGCAATACCTTCGGCACTGCTTTTTTCCGCCGAGAAGATAGCTCACTCGCTCGTATTTTTTATAACCCCTGCAAATGTTGCGGACACGGTTTCCCTGTCTGCCGTAAGTTATGAACAGCAACTTCTGTATGTATTCATATCGCTCATACTCTTTATACCCGTTTCCAGCTTGCACAGCCGTGATAATCGGCATATACCCGTATTGCAAAGGTTTCTGTTCCTGCTCATGATGACGGCGGGAGTGGTTGCACTTGCCGTTTTATCCATCACCATGGTAACGGTGGCGTCCAGGTATTCTCAGAACATCGAAAGCTTGGCGGTGAAGCTTTGCATGACGGTTTCGGGTGTTGTGCTTTTCATGTATATGGGCGTAATGATTCTCTTTTATAACACATCGCACATGTACATGAAAAACAATCAGATGCAAATGGCGGCGCAAAAAGCAGAGCTTGAAAATGAGCATAACGCACACATAAAGGAAACATATGACGCCATACGAGTTTGGAAACACGACACTGTAAATCATTTGCGCACCATTCGTTCCATGGCAAAAAAAGGTGAAACCGCAGAAATAGTAAGCTACATAGACGAAGCACAGGAGAAGATTGAGTCTGTAATAAGTTTTGTGAACACGGGTCATCCCGCCATTGACGCTGTAATATCAAACAAGCTGTTTGCCGCACAGCAGAGTGGCGTTTGTGTAGAAAGCCTGATATGCATACCCGAAGATTTGCACATAAGTTCCGTGGACATATGCACTGTTTTATCAAACCTCCTGGATAACGCAAGGGAAGCTGCTCAAAATGCAAAGACGCCTCGCCTGCACTTTGAAATGAGCGTGAAAGGACGAATGCTCTGCATACAGGTAGAAAACAGCGCATCGGGCAATTATAAGATAAAAGACAATGGCTTTATTTCCACAAAACCCGTGCCGCAAGCGCATGGGCTCGGATTAAAATCCGTTGAGAAAATAGTAAAAGAAAACAGCGGCATCATGAAAGTAACCCCCGAAAACGATAAGTTTACCGTTCTTGTTATGCTGCCGCCTAATGGAGAGGAGGAGTAACACAATGCTTGTAGGAATTGTGGACGATGATAAAAAATATGCAGAGAAACTCGCAGAAGATATTAGGCTCTGGGGCAGTGAGCATGGCCGCAGCATAACACCCGTAATTTTTACGGATGCACAGATTTTTTCTGCACAGGCAGAGGTACGGTTTGATTATGACATACTCTTTCTCGATGTATCCATGCCTACCGTCAGCGGAATAGATTTAGCAAGACAGATACGAAAAAAACAACCGTATCTGCCCATAGTTTTTATATCCGATTACATGCAATTCTCGCCGCTTGGCTATGAGGTGAACGCAGTGCGGTATCTGAATAAGGCGGCAAACAACTTTTATGAAAAATTGAATGAATGCATGAGCTGCACCGTGAACATGTGGGAGTCTTTTAATGTTAAAGCCTATGTATTCAAGAATAAGTCGGGAGCAATGCAGATTCCGTACACGGACATAGTGTATTTTGAGGTAAGAAACCACTGCATACATATCTTCACCACGAGCGGAGAACATACGCTGTGGCGTTCCATGAAAGAATTGGTCACGGAACTGCCCGATTTTTTCGTCAGAACACATCGCTCATACATAGCAAATATTTATCACATACAGTCCATTCTGCCAAATGAAATTGTAATGACGGGCAATAGACGCATTCCGCTTTCGGATAACTTCAAAGCCCATGTTGCAGACATTTTTTTAGAGCTGAAATGAGGGAGCGTGCTCGCAATTATTCGTTGACAACACGTACATACAGCGGTTATAATCAAAACATAATATAATCGGAGGTGTTTAGTATGATTAAGAATATAGGTTTAACAGAGTTTGACGCAATAATATCAGAAAAAAAAGGTGCGTACATAGTGGACTTTTGGGCACCGTGGTGCGGACCTTGCAAGATGCTCGCCCCCGTGTTTGAAAAGCTCTCGGATGAAATCGGCGATGTCACTTTTTGCAAAGTAAATACGGACGAAAACACAGAGCTTGCAATGAAACTTCGTGTGAATGCCATCCCCACTCTCGTCTTCATTTGTAACGGTGAAATTGTTGCACGAACGGCAGGTTTCATGGAAGAAGCTGAACTGAGAAACTTCATAAACGAAAATAAAATCTGAATGAGGTGACATCATGAAAGTCAGATTAAACAGTGATGCCGAGGTGGTTCGTCAGATTAAGGAAGGCTTGGAACACACGGGCGGATATTGTCCATGCCGATTGGAGCGCACCGAGGAAAATAAATGCATGTGTGAGGAGTTTCGCAGGCAGATAAATGACCCCGAATTTGAGGGTTTTTGCCACTGTATGCTGTACTATAAAGAAAGATAAACGGTGTTGACTTTAAAAATTCAGCATCGGCTTAACGACAGGATTTATCATGAAAAAAATACTTTACGTGGAAACGGACACAAACGATGTGTATGAAAACTTAGCGGCCGAGTATTACATAGCCACAGAGAGCGATTTTTACGAGAAAACAGGCTGTGATACGGTGTTTTTATTCTGGAATACCACTCCCACACTGGTGGTGGGAAAATTTCAGAATGTGTATGAGGAAGTGAATCTGCCCTATGCACGCGAACACAAAATAAACATAATCCGCAGACTTTCGGGCGGCGGCACCGTGTATTATGACGAGGGCGGATTTGAGTTTTCTTTCATCTCAAACTCAAAGCACATCGCCATAGACTTTTCCGAGTACATGAAGCCCGTGGTGGACGCACTTATCTCGTTGGGTTTGGACGCTGCTTTAAGCGGCAGAAATGATATACTCATAGGCGGCAGGAAAATTTCGGGAAATGCCCAGTACAAGACGGACGGCATGACCGTACATCACGGCACGCTCCTTTTTGATGTGGACCCGGAGAAAATAGTTCGCTCCACTCAGGTTGCGGATTATAAGATTATAGCCAAGGGCATAAAATCCGTCCGTGAGCGTGTGACCAACATATCGGAGCATTTGGAAAAACCACTCACCCCCGCCCAATTCAAAGAGCATATGATAAGCAGTATTGTACGTGACGGTATGCGCTATGAGTTCACACCAAGCGAAAGAGAACGCATAGAAGAAATAGCAAACGAAAAATTCCGTTCGTGGGACTGCATATACGGAAAAGAACCCAAGTTTTCCATCACAAAGACGGCTCACTTTGCAGGCGGACATGTGCAGCTCAGTTTCGATGTGGAAAAGGGCTGCATACGTGACTGTGCCATACACGGCGACTTTTTTGCCACGGCGGACGCAGAGAGTTTTAAAAAAGCGTTGTGCGGTTGCAAACACGAAAAATTCGCCATAGTACAAGCCCTTGAAAAGGCAGGGCTCGGCAACGCTTTCTACAACATAAGTGCAGAAGAAATTGCGACAGCTATGACGGAGTAGCAGATCTCATCCGAATACAATAATACACAAGGAATGTGATTGCAAGCGCATTCCTTATTTTTTTATCTCCTCAACACTATATGCAAAATCAAGTCTCCCCTGACCTTTGCGAATCGCATCGAATTTTGCTGAACAAGGTTTCAAAGATATACTATTATATCCTTGCAATGAATTGTTTAAGGTGATATAATGTAAAGCGTAAATTATGTTTGCGTAAGCAAATCTTGAAAGCGAGGTATACTGCATGGCAAATGTTATCATCAATGAGGAAAAGTGCAAGGGTTGCGGACTGTGTGTTCGTGCTTGTCCGAAGAAAATCATGGCACTTTCCCAGACCAAACTAAACTCTAAGGGTTATCATCCCTCAGAGGTTACAGACATGGCAGCATGTGTGGCTTGCGCATCTTGTGCAAGAACATGCCCCGATGCTGTAATTACTATTGAGAAGTAAGGAGGCACTCTAAAAATGGCAACAAACAAAGAACTCATGAAGGGCTGTGAAGCTATCGCAGAAGCTGCTGTACAGGCAGGTTGTAAGTTCTTCTTCGGTTATCCCATCACTCCCCAGA
>JAFSHG010000054.1 GCA_017440405.1 Clostridia bacterium | reverse complement strand
CGGCAAAACTCGGTATAATGGGTAAAAACAGTCTTCTGCACATGCGCAATCACGGTTCACGTGTGGTTCTGTACTCCGTGGCAATTCAAGGTGCCGTTGCGCAAGAATATGACGCTCTGCCCATCGACATATGCGCAAACTGTGACATCTGCATAAAGAGTTGTCCCACGGGTGCACTTACGTCCGAGGTTTTTTGCAGGGATAAGTGTCTCAGACAGTACATGGACGAGCCTCCGTATCCTGATTTTGTTGAGGAAAATATAAAAACATATCTGGGTTGCGAGATTTGTATGCAGGTGTGTCCTTACAATGCCCACTTGCAAAAAGGCACTGTTTCGGATGAAATACGTGAGGCTTTTCTTCCCGAAAATGTCATTGCAAACCCAAATTCCGTGAAACAGTATGTGGGCAGAAATATAAAATCATCTCGCCTGAAAGCAGATGCGCAGGCACTTATAAAAAGGAGAAAGTGATGCAAAACAGCGTTTTCATAACAGGCGGCTCAAAGGGAATAGGAGCTGCCATGGTGCGTGAATTTTCCCGTGCAGGCAAGCGTGTGGCTTTCACATATAAGACGTCGGAGAAAGAAGCAGAAGCACTTTCTCTTGAAACGGGAGCACATGCGCTTTACTGTGATGTGGCGGATGTAAAGAGCGCACAGAAAGCAGTATCTGCTGCACAAATGCTCATAGGCGATATATCCGTACTCGTAAATAATGCAGGCATATCCAAGACGGGACTTCTGCACGACATGAACTATGATGAGTGGCGTGAAATTATGGCTGTGAATACGGATTCGCTCTTTACCGTCACCACGCAAGTCATACCCATGATGATACGAAACCGTTGCGGCAGGATAATAAACATATCCTCCGTGTGGGGAGTTTGCGGTGCTGCATGTGAGGTTGCTTATTCTGCATCAAAAGCAGCTTGCATAGGTTTCACCCGAGCACTTTCAAAAGAGCTTGCAAGCGCAGGTATAACGGTAAATGCCATAGCCCCGGGAATGATTGATACGGATATGAACAGTCATTATTCAAAAAGTGATATGCAACTCATTTTGGACGATATCCCCATGGGTAGAATCGGTACTCCAACCGAAGTGGCACAACTTGCACTCTTTTTATCATCGGATGCAGCATCCTACATCACGGGACAGGTTATAGGAATAGACGGCGGTTTCGGTCAATAACTGAAAAAAGAAAGGAATCATTTAAATGAAAATACTTGTAGTAAACGGAGCAAATCTTAATATGTTGGGTACTCGCGAACCGCACATATACGGAACAAACAGCCTTTCGGAGCTTGAATCCAATCTGCTCGCATGTGCATCTGAAAAAGGCGTACAGCTTGACTTTTTCCAAAGCAACTCGGAGGGTGAAATCATAAATAAAATACACGGAGCATACGGAAATGCCGACGCTATCATCATAAATGCGGGAGCATACTCCCATTATTCGTATGCCATTCGTGACGCACTTTCAGCCGTTGCAATTCCTGCCGTGGAAGTACACATATCAAATGTATATAAGCGTGAGGAATTCAGGCACAATTCCGTGATTGCCCCCGTGTGTTGCGGTACCATTACGGGGCTTGGCATGTACGGATATGTGGCTGCACTCAATTACCTGTGCGATAATACCAAAATCTGACGCCCGAACTACACTGTGTGCTGCTCACATAATATAATATTTTGTTACAACACAAGATGTTGTACAGCATTTTTTATGCTGCGCAATTTTCATAAAAAAAGTGTTTTTTGTAGGTTGAAAGCGACTTGTTTTTTTGTGTATCATTTGGTATAGTAAGTAACGCAAGCCAAATTTTATACTTATATTAAGGAGAATGGAAATGCAGCAAGCGGAAAACATTTGGAAAAAAGCACTGGAATATCTTTCCGGCACCATAAATCCCACCAGCTATTCAAGGTGGATAGCCGTTTTGAAACCCGTGTCAGCAGACGGCGGTGTTTTTGTGCTTGCAACGGATAATGACACTGTATTCAAAACCGTGGATATGCTGTATAAGACCACCATTCAATCTGCACTGAAATTTGTTTCGGACACAGAATACGCACTTGAACTCCACCTGGGTGAAATTGCACCCGAGGATAATGCACGCGTAGCCCCCATGCTGAATCCCCGATACACTTTTGATACATTCGTTGTGGGCGAATCCAATCAGATGGCACATGCGGCTGCACTTGCAATCACGGATTTTTTCCCTGAGCCCAAATATAATCCCTTTTTTCTGTACAGTAGTGTAGGCTTGGGCAAAACGCATCTCATTCACGCCATAGGAAATGAGATATACAAGCGTCACCCGGATAAGAAAATATTATACGTTTCCAGCGAAACATTCGCAAACGAAGTCATATCCGCTATTCGTCCGAGTCCGAATAATGAGAATACTTTGCGTTCTGCGGCACTGAGGAAAAAGTACCGTGATGTGGACATGCTCATGATTGACGATATACAGTTCATAGCAGGAAAACAATCCACGGAGAGTGAGTTTTTCCACACGTTCAATGCGCTCTTTTTGGAAAACAAACAGATAATAATCACGTCGGATAAAGCTCCCCAGTCTATTCCCATGATAGATGACCGCATGACCACACGTTTCAGCAGCGGTATCGTGGTGGATATGCAGAGTCCCGACTTTGAAACCCGTGCTGCCATTTTGCGAAACCGAGCTCAGAATGCAAATGTTTCTGTGAGCAATGATATGTTAGACTCCATAGCAGAAAAGGTGGACTCCAACATCAGAGAGCTTGAAGGAGCGTTTAATACCATTGTGGCACACGCTCAGCTCACGGGTTGCAGAATTTCACATACACTCATAGACAGGGTGTTGAAGGACATGGTACAGACCCGTGACTCGCACCGAGTTACCAACGACATGGTTATAAATGCGGTTTCTGACTATTATGATATCTCTACGGACGATATAAAAGGTAAAAAGCGTGACAAGTATGTGGCACTGTCTCGTCAGATTGCAATGTACCTCTGCCGCACCATTGTTGAGGCTTCGTATAGGGATATAGGCGATGCGTTCGGAGGCAAGCATTACTCCACCGTAATACATGCATATGAGTCCATAGCAGAGAGGTTGAAATCTTCACCGGGTTCTGAACTTCAGGTCGCTGTGGATGACATTTCAAGCAGGCTTAAAAACTTATAATACATTACCGCAACGAGCTTTTTCGTTGCGGTATTTTACTATTAACGTAAAGTCAGGAGGACGCTATGAAAAAGAAGCTCATTCTCACGGTTCTGATTCTCTCACTTTTATGCCTTTTCTTTTCGGGCTGTAATCCCGTATCCGAAAAAACCGCAAGAAAGCGGCTGAAAAATATGCTCACGGTTGACTTTACACTGAAACATAAATCCGAAACAGACGATGAGCATGTATATACATATGTGGACGAGGACGGCATAGAGTTTCAGTACATCTCCTCCATGCATACGGTAGGCATGGACGGTGCAGACTTCTTCTCACTGGAACAGGGCTACACGGATTATCCCGAATGTGTAATACGCCACCATGAAAGTGAACTTTTGGCTCTGTGCGAGCAGTATGGGCTGAGATATGAATATGACATCGAATGCTATGATGATATTATAATATACGCAGATTGCAAAGCAGACACGGAAACGGCAGCAAGCCTCATGCATGACCTCTTTACCGTGGTGGGAAATATTCACATGAAATCGGATTTATCGGGCAAATTCCCCATTCCGCAGGTATGTGTGAGATATACGGATGACAGGTGTACCGATGTATGTTTCCCGTTTGAAAATGATGAAATTCCTTCCGTTGAGCTGTTGCACGACGATATCATGTACGATTATGCAGAGTCCGTGCGCACAGGCTCTGTGGCAAATGACCTCACGCAGTCCGAGCTTTCAAAAATACCTGCTCAAAAACTTTTCATATCATACAACGGCACGGAATATGACTACCACTTTTTCCATGTGCGTGATGAAAACATATACCTCATGGAGTTCTATGACCTTGTGCCATCTGATGACAATTATTTAGGACTCACATCCTTTTCCGAGATGTGCGGCGATTTGGGATTCAATTTTCAGGAACATGATAAAAAGCATGTATGGACTGTAAACGGACATCAGTTTTCAGCCGAATATGACCCAAAGCCGGAAAGTGCTGTCATATCCCGTGACGGCACAAAGATAACCGAAGTTGAGGTATATTACAAAGATGAGCCGAAAAACGACCGTGGAACATATCTGTGCAGCGTAACCCCCGAACAGCTTGCGCTCATGTTGGATTCCACATGCAGAGCAGATAACGCAAAAGGCAGGCTCATTCTCACGAGCACTGCCGAAGTATAAAACCTGTTATCTTTCTATTTTATTTGGCAGATTCTGCGGCACATAGCCTTTTATGTATTCCATGGCGGCTTCGGGCGTGTCTGCCACAAAGAACATGTTTATGTACACGTCGTCCATGAAGTTTTCACTTATACAGCGTCTTATCATGGCGAGTTGATCATCGTAATAGCCCGATATGTTCAAGATTACAATCGGCACATCTATGTAGCCTAACTGTTTTAGTGTAAGAACTTCCAGCAATTCTTCCAGAGTCCCAAGTCCCCCCGGCAATGTGATAAAAGCATCCGCTCGCTGTTCCATTATAGCCTTTCTCTCATTCATGGTGGGAGTTACCAAAAGTTCGTCGCAAAACTCAAACGCTATGCCCGGTTGATGCAGTCTTTCGGGTATAACGCCTATAATCTTTCCACCCACGTCGTGCATTCCGCGTGCTGCCGCACCCATGAGTCCTCTTGCTCCTGCACCGAAAATCATGCTTGCTCCGTTCTTTGCTATGATCTCCCCCATGCGGTAAGCTGCATCCTTGTATTTTTGTTCTGCCCTTTCGGATGATGCTCCAAATACGCATATGCATTCAGTCATATAAATCGCCCTCCTAAATCTTTGCCCTTTTCAGCAGCCCGCTCCTACTGCTTTCTTGCGGCGGTTTTTATACACTTTATCACAGTTTCCCGTGAAATAACAGTGTGAATATTATTTTCTTGGGTTTTATCCGTGAGTTTTTATTCTATCCCTCACATACATACACGTATGCACCATAGCTCTTCACAATGCCCTTTATTATCTCCTCATCGTCTGCATTGTAGAATATCTCGGCGGTGTATATACCTGCCAAACCCGTTTTCTCACGCACACATGTCTTATGCCACGCTGAAAGTTCAGTCAAAAGCCTGTCGGGAACATTCCTTGTGTCCTTGAACTTCAAGACCATGCGCTTCCTGCTTATCTCCCTCACCGCACTCATAAGGCGGCGTACACTCTGCCTGTCAAATTCTATTTCATCTTCCTCAATATCAGTTATAGCTGCCACTTCCACACGCACGAATGCGTCTTTCATCCACTGTGCGGCATACTCTTTGAGCTTTTCGGGGTTCGTCCTCTTTGTGCCTTGGAGCTTATGTCCGAGTTCCACGGCACAGAGTGAAAAAGTATCCGTGGTATTCATGTATTCCAAACTGTACGGTGCAATATAAAGTATGCGTGTACCTTCCCCCTCATTCACCGTTATGCGTATGTATTTTTCAGCATACACCGCACGGAGAAGTTTCATTACCGTTTGATATTCACGACTTTTTTGCGGATTGGGTTTTCGGTCATAAAAGTGCATCCTGCTTATGTCAAACGGCGGCTTGCTTTCACCTTGCACATTTATTCGGAGTGCATTTTTTATTTTTTCCATCTCGCTCTCCGTGAGGAAAATAGCTGCACGGTAATCGCAAAGCACATTATAAAGCCATGTACGCTCGCTTAACGTGAGCGGTATGAAGTCGGTGAAAAACTCGCTGTCGTCTGCCACACAAAGCAGAGGTGCAAATTTTTCAGTCCGCTCATCATAATTACCGATAGCTTTTATGAAGTCGGCAATCTCACGCAGACTTCTCGCCAAATATCCTCTGCCTCGAGTCGAACCCGTATCCACGCCATACTTTGCAAGCACATCCATTGCATGTCTCATTATATCACAGTCCGTGTCATCTTTTGGCTTTTCCGCGGAAAAATCCTGCAAATTCGCTTCTGCAAACACCCTGTCTATTTCTTCACGTGTACACTTTAATTTTTTGCATGTTTTGCCGTGTTTTAATATGTAATGTGTGAGCGTGCATATGCAGGCATACCCACAGCCGAATATATCATTAAACAGCAGTTCATGCGTATTGCACAGTGAAAAATTCTCAGGTTTTTTATCATTTGATTCAGTATTCTTTTCCTCTTTTTTTGTTAAATCGAGATTTCTCTCCGCACCGTTTACTTTAAGTGAATACACACCGTCTCCACTTCGCATGATGCGTTTTACCAAGTCGCCGTACATCACAGCTCCGTGGTACAACACACCCTTACCACCTTGAAGCATCGTTCGCTTTAATGTTTTTATCTCCGAAAAAGCCTTGTCAGCAACAGAATCTGTTTGAGTTGTAATATCAGCGTCCACATATAAAAAGTCAAAATCACATTCACTGTCTCTTGCACGCAACTCATTCAACGTAACACGTTCTTTTTGCCTGTCGATTTCCACTGTGAGGTACACTATTCCGCCGTTCCCGAATTCGTTTGCAAAAGCACATATCTCACGCCGTATTGCATCGTATGTGCCTATGCGCTCAAATACGACATTATTACTCTCACTGCTCTTTTTCCACCTCGTGCGCTTTTCAAAGTGTTTTGAGGCAAAAGAATCCCTGCATGTTACCAGTGCCACCTTGCAGTTTTTGGTTTTCTTCTCAGTCTCCGCCGCATACGGAATTTTTCTCAGCTCGCCGAGTTCCGCATCCTGTGCAAGAAAGTCCATGCGAGATACACCGTCTATCATGTATTCTTCAATCCCCGTTTGCATTAGGCGCAACCACGGCAGAAGTTCATCGTAATTCAAAACCTTGCATCTGAATTCGCAGTATTCATCTGTATCTGTGAGGCTGCCCCTATGTGCATAGTCGGATAGAAAGTCACATGCGGTGTTGTCACACTTTCTTATTCTAAGGTATACGTCATGCACGGGCATGTCCGATACCACATTTCCCCCCGAAAATTGCGGAAAAGAGTGCCCCCAGAGAAAACTGTACGCTCTCTTTGCCCTCTCTATGTCCATACGCATGTCGTCGGTCATCGTAATATCACCCGACTGCAATCTGTCTATGAACTGTATTCGCAACGACAATACGCTTTGCGCCCTCGGACTGTATGCAATAAGATATTGCCTGCCGTCATGTGTGCTCTCTCTGAGCGAAATCGGATATACCACAAACTCGTATGAACCCTTTTCCACAGCGTTGCGGTATGTGACATAAAGCCATTTTTCGTTTTCCATGGCATTTAATATGTCTGCTATATTGTAATCGCACAGTGCGCGCTTTATGTTGTTGCGCCGCAGTTTTATTATGCTGTCCTCATCCTTGGCGGTTCGTTTCATGGCATACCAGCCTATCTCACCCAGAGGCATACACCCCGAAAAGAATCGCAAAAACTCTTTCAGTCTCATCTTGAAGAATGCTTTTTCTTCTTCACTGTAACCCGCTGTCAGGTGCGTTATCATTTCCGAAAGACTTTCACATGAAAGTTTCAGGTGCTTATCACGCCCCGTCTTATGCACGCTTATTATCTGCATGGGTTCTAATTTTTTCAGTTTTTTATTATTATCGGAGAATTTTACAAATCCGCATTCGTACATTATCTGCCACAGACTCTTTTGTGACGGCATTTTTTCGGACGCCACCGCTTTCATGTCGTGATTCAGTGTGACGCCTTTTGCTTTCATAAGCAACAGCGATGTCTTTGCATCGGGTGTGCCGCTCTTCAACACTTCTTTCAGCGCACTGTCCACCAGTTGTTGCTTCACATGGTCAGTACACTGTCCGCAAAAACCTTCACTTTCAAGATATTTGCACACAAACTTGCGCACAGGCTCAGTGTTTACACTGACTTTCGGGCTCAGAAGAAGTATGAGTGATATGAACCATGTGGCAAAGTCCATATCCTGGAAGCAATACCTGTACAGCGCAAAAAAGATATTCCCGTTTACATCGCTTAAATTCACATTCTGTAAATCCAATGATTCCGAAAACGGTATGGAAAGTTTCTTATCATTTGATAATGCTCCCGTTTGGATATGTGCAGATAGTATGGCAGAAATTCTGGAAACCGATTCGCTGAATGTATTCTTCGGAATCACCCTGCCCCCTTTTGCACTTTCTT
>JAFSHG010000053.1 GCA_017440405.1 Clostridia bacterium | reverse complement strand
TTCGATTTTCACAGGAAAAAACAGGGTTCCCCCTTTACCCCCCTTCCAAAGAAAAGCGGAGATGGAATCTGAATTTGTAGCAATGGGCATTGGGCGTCATTTGTCGGTTGACCGTGGTAGTATATTATATATCTGTCGTGTGTGGTTGGGTAGTTACGCGCTTTTGGGGGATTTGCACTTTTCTTGTCACAAAAAAAGTACAGGGTTCCCCCTCCCCCTTTCCAAAGTAAATCGGAGAGTGGAGCAGTGACGCAGCAATTCGGCTGTACTCCGTTTGAGGCTTGCGGCAACATGTTCTATGCCTGTTTGTGTAGGTTTGGTGAGTTGAATGCAGACGGTATATTATATACTTGCATCTATTTGTGTCCACCAGTCTAACAGGGAGAAGTTCAAAGTTAGAAAAACTCCCTACATCGCTTTTCTTTGGAAAAGGGAGAGTTTGAGAGGGAAAACCTGTTCTTTTCTCGTGAAAAGAAAGGTTTTCCCCTCTCATAAAAAACATAACAATCCTATATTTACTCAGCAAACACAGCTTCCCTGATTATCTCACAAACCGTGGGATGCGGGAACACGACTTTCTTTATCTGTTCCAGCGTCATCTGTGCTTCCATCATGACGCCCACACTCACAATAAATTCGGATGCGTAATTACACAAAGCCTGTGCGCCTATCACACGCTGAGTTTTATTATCCACGAGCAGTTTGAAAATGCCGTCGCCGCCCTCATTCTCTGCCATATATCGACCCGAAAAGCGCATACTGAGCTTCACGCAACGGAAATCAAGCCCCTTTGCAGTCGCCGTCTTTTCTGTTTCACCCACACTGCCGAGTTCGGGATTTGTGTAAATGACTGACGGGATTTTAGTGTAGTCTATGACATCCTCATTGCCCGTCATATTATTTATAGCCACCTCAGCCTCACGGTATGCGGTGTGTGCCAACATGGACTTTCCGTTACAATCGCCTGCCGCATACACTCCCTCTATGTTTGTACGCATGTGTTCATCGGTGACTATTGCGCCGCGGTTCAACTCCACTCCTATTTCCTCAACACCGATTCCCTGAGTGTTTGCACGTCTGCCCACCGACATGAGAACATAGCTGTACGGCAGTTCTTTTCTTTCGCCCTCTGCAGTTTCACACATAACGGCAGTGTCCGTTATCTCTGTAACCTTGACAGAAAGCATAAAGTTTATGCCCTTTTTCTCATAGTTCTTGCGCAGAATTTCGCCCATTTCGGCATCATTTTCGCCTGCTATATGGTCGAGCATTTCCACCACGGTCACTTCCGAACCTATGGAATTAAAATACGATGCCATTTCCAGTCCTATAACACCGCCACCCACTACCACGAGCTTTTCCGGTACTTCCGTAAGAGCTAAAATTTCACGGTTTGTAAGCACTTTTCCCTTTTCCATACCCTCTTTTGCACCGGGTACGGGAGGCACAAATGCGGATGAACCCGTTGCAATGAGAAGTTTTTTGCCCGTGTATTCCGTATCACCCACGCATACACGGAAGCCTTCATCACACTTGCCCATGATTTTGCCGTCGCCTGTCACCACTTCTGCACCTTTGGTTTTGAGTGCAGTCTTTATGCCGCTTACGAGCATTTTCACCGTCTTGTTCTTGCGTGCAACCACCTTGGCATGGTCCACCTTTGCGCCCTCTGCCGTCACACCGTATTTTTCACCGTGCATAACGCCGTCGTAGAGTTTTGCAGAATACAGAAGCGTCTTTGTGGGAACGCATCCCTCATTTAAGCACACGCCGCCCAAAGATGCTTTTTCTATGCACAGAACTTTCATTCCTGCCGCACCTGCTCTCTCACTTGCAAGATAGCCCGCAGGACCTCCGCCGAGCACTATAAGGTCATAAGTCATTTTTTGTATTTCCTTTCTGATTATTATTTGAATTCATCAAAAACTTTCTTAAAAACAGCTATCGCCCTGTCCATTTGCTCCTTTGTATGAGTAGCTGTAAGGCTTGTGCGCAACATACACATATCGGCGTCCACAGCGGGCGGCAATACGGGATTCACATACACGCCTTCTTCCAACAACCTTTTTGCGATATGCAGTGTACGCTCCGCAGAGTATGTATATATCGGTATTATTGCCGTCTCAGCTTCCACAATGGGCAGCCCTGCTTCACGCAATCCGTCACGCAAGTATTTTGCAATGGAAATAAGTGCTTCACGGCGTTCGGGCTCCTGTTTCATGATACGCAACGCACATAAAGCCGCAGCAGCATTTGCAGGGGGTATGGACGCACTGAATATGAACGGTCTTGCCTTATGCTTCACGTGGAAAGTTATCTTTTCGCTTGCCGCCATGCATCCGCCCAACGAACCCAGCGATTTCGAGAAGGTGGTCATTATCACATCCACCTCGTCCGTGAGTCCGAAGTGGTCCGCCGTACCTCTGCCGCAATGCCCCAACATTCCCACGCCGTGAGCATCATCCACCATGAGAAGTGCATTGTGTTTCTTCTTAAGCTCCACTATCTCGGGCAGTTTTGCAATGTCGCCGCCCATGGAAAACACGCCGTCCGTGATTATCAGCTTTGGTGCATCCTCCGGGGCAAATTCGAGCTTTTCTCTCAAATCGTCCATGTCGGCGTGTCTGTACTTGTACACACGCTTTGCAAAACTAAGCCTTGCAGCATCCACCAGGCTTGCATGGTTTTCTGCATCACCTATAATATAAGTGTTGCGACCTGCAAGTGCAGATACTATGCCGAGATTGGTCTGGAATCCCGTGGAAAAAGTGATAGCCTGTTCTTTTCCGAAAAACTCCGCCAATTCGCTCTCCAACTCCTCGTGAAGTGTGAGAGTACCGTTTAGAAAACGTGAACCGCTGCAACCCGTGCCAAACTTATCAAGCGCATCTTTTGCAGCCTGTATGGTACGAGCATCATTGGTCATACCCATGTAATTGTTTGAACCGAGCATTATGGTTCTTTTGCCGTCTATCGTAACCTCTGTGTCCTGTGCTGTGGAAAGTGCATTGAAGTAGGGATATATTTCTTCCCGTATCATATCACGCACATATTCCGTTTCATGAAAGCCGTCATATATAGCCAAATTAAAAACTCCTTTCGCTCCATAAAAGACCGAAGCAAATAAAATAAAATGATTTCAATCAATTATTATACTACATCTTTCGCATATAAGCAAATGAAACTTTGATTTTTTATGAGAATAAACAGTTTTTACCATTCAATGCGAGTCTGCACAAATGTATTCCGTTTACGGAACTCGGCTTGCGAAACAGACCGCAATGTGTTATAGTGTAGCAGGTGAATAAGCAGTAAAAGGAGTAAGATATATGATACTTGGTGTTGTGGCATACTTCCCCGAAAATACGGTGTTGACAAAAAAATTCTCAGGCATGACCGCCATTGAAAACTTCATACGCGTAAAAGATGAATATGTAACTACGCCCCCCTTTGTACTTTTGGCGGAGAACGATGAAGTGGCAGATATGTTGTCCGCCAAATTCAATGATGTGGTGGCAAAATGCCCTCGTGATAAGTTGAAAGACACCGTGGCGGGCAGTGCAAACTTCCTCGCATCCCGTGCAGGCGAACAAGTCAAGCGCATTGCTCGTGAAAGTTATTCCACCGTCCCCGAAATTTATGTCATTTTCTCTGACGAGAATGAAAAAATAACTCAGGACAACTTTGAACAGCTGCAATGGTTTGAGGACTTCAACGCATCGCTGCAAGATATCCCCGCTCTTCAACACAGTATCCGACTTTGTATAAATTACAAGCTGGAAGAATCGGGTGTTGAGTTCATAGATGTAAACAGCTCATATGTGGACTATAATGCACGCATTGGTGCAGGCACTGTTATATACCCCAATGTAATAATAGAAGGTGCTTGCGAAATAGGAGAAAATTGCGTCATAGGTATGGGCTGCAATTTGCGTGATACACACATAGGTTCATGTTGCACTTTGCAGTACGTTTTTGCAACAAATGCCCGTGTGGACAACAATGTTTCCATAGGTCCTTTTGTGAATTTGCGCCCCAACACCCATATTCACGACAACTGTAAGATAGGCGATTTTGTGGAAGTGAAAAACTCCGATGTGGGTTGCGCAAGTAAGCTCCCGCACCTTTCATACATAGGCGATGCCGATGTGGGTGAACGAGTAAATGTTGGTTGCGGTTCTATTTTTGTGAACTACGACGGCAAAAACAAAATGCGTTCTTCCGTGGGCAACGATGTCTTTATAGGCTGTAATTCCAACTTGGTAGCCCCCATTACCGTCGGTGACAACGCCTACATTGCGGCAGGTTCCACTCTCACGGACGATGTTCCCTGCGGCGACATGGCAATAGCCCGTGCAAGACAGGTAAATAAAAAGGGTTGGATTCCCCCCTATCTGCGTGACAAGAAAGATTGACACAAAAAGGTGCAGCATGAAAAACTGCACCTTCTTTATTATTCATCATTGTAAATCTCATACCTTTGCATTTGCAAGCATGAGTTTTAAGCGATTTATCTGGTTTACCCGTGTTGCGCCCGCATCGTAGTCTATGGCGACAATGTTTACATCGGGCTGTTTTTCCTTTATGAGCTTCATCATGCCCTTGCCGCAAATGTGGTTTGGCAAACAACCAAAGGGTTGTGTACAGACTATGTTTTTCACGCCCATGTGTGCAAGTTCAAGCATTTCGGCGGTTAAAAGCCAGCCCTCACCCATTTTAGCCCCCGTGCTGATGTATCCGTCACTCAATTTTACCGTTTCCTCAAAGTCCGTAGCAGGGGTGAAGTCACTTCCCTTTATGATTGCCTTCGCCATGTCATTTTTCTTCTTGCACATGAATTTATACAGATAAGTATACAGGGTGTATGCAGCATGAGTGCCACGCTTGTACATTTTATAATCGTTTGCATTGTTATACAGCGTGTACAGGCAGAAGTCCAAAAGCCCGGGAACTACCACTTCTGCCCCCTCATCAAACAGAAACTGCTCTAAATTATTATTCCCGAGCGGTGAATATTTCACAAAGATTTCGCCCACAACACCCACTTTCACAGCGGGTCTTCTCGCCAATTCTATCTTTGAAAAATCGCTCACTATTTCGGCATAATTGCGCTTTATGGCTGCATATCTTATCCTTTTTGTTGCGCCCAGTTCCTCACCCAGTCGCTCTGTCCAAAGGTCTGCGAGCCGCTGCGCTTCACCTTTATTTTTCTCATACGGTCTGCACTGGTTTACAAGGCTCATGAGCAAATCGCCGTAGCACACGGCATACATGAGTGCATGTAGTTTTTTAAGGTCCAGCTCAAAACCCGAGTGTTTTTCTATCCCTGCTATGCCAAACGGTATCACGGGGACATAATCATAGCCTGCATTTTTGAGTGCCTTGCGCAAGAGTGATATGTAATTGGACGCTCTGCAACCTCCGCCCGACTGAAACAGCATGAGTGCGGTCTTATGCGGGTCGTACTTGCCCGTTTTCAATGCGTTCATGAACTGACCTATTACAAGTATTGCAGGGTAGCAAGTGTCATTGTGTACATGTTTAAGCCCCATCTCTGCTATTTCGGGGCCTGATGTTTCGAGCAACTCGGTTTTGTACCCGTATGTACGCAACACCGCAAGCAACAGTCTGAAATGCATGGGCAACATGGTGGGTACTAATATGGTGTATTCATTCTTCATATCCGCTGTGAATTCAACATAATTTTTCTCCATGTACCATGCCTCCTTTTATATTCAAACTATGCCTTTCAAAAAAGCAAACAACCCGTTTTTTCAGGCTCTCTCTTTTACTGTTGAAGCGGTAAAAAAGCTCACATAGTTAAAATTCTACGCACAATATGTTAGCAAAAATCAAAGTGAAAGTCAACCGCATTTTCCCTTGTACCAACACAAATCACACACGAAGCACAATTTATACAAACTCAAAAACCACCGATTTTGGTCGGTGGTCTTATAGTACAACTGCCGTGAATTATTCCTCATCAAAAGGCTCTGCACGATAACCGTTCCATTCGGGTGTTGTCCACCCCTGTGTACCGCTTGCGTAGCATATGGTAAAGTCATCGCCGCAATCATCAAATACACTTTTGCCGAATGATGTAGGTGCATCTGAATAAAAGTAGGCACTCACCAGGGTGTGGCAACCATAAAAAGCTTTATCACTTATCGTATTCACATTCGGTATTTCTACGCTTGTGAGGGATTTGCAGTTATAAAACGCCCACTCATCTATCGTCTGCACTTGCGGCATTTCTACGCTTGTGAGGGACTCGCATTCTTTAAACGCCCCGTCACCTATCGTCTGCACTTGCGGCATTTCTACGCTTGTGAGGGACTTGCA
>JAFSHG010000052.1 GCA_017440405.1 Clostridia bacterium | reverse complement strand
TGTCCAAATACTGATGTGCAGTAGAAAATCTTCTTACATCATCCTCTGTTATGGTATATCCCTTATCCACATGCACATCGAAAGATTCAGAGATGTCACCGCCTGCGAAATAGCAACCCTCATCCATGCGTACCGTGACGGTGCAAGCGTCCTCGCTCATCTGTGCAAAAAACTCCGTATCCTCCGTGATTTCCATACCCACGGGGTCCCTGTCCCAACCCGTCATGGTGACTCGGCAGTATTCGTGAATATTTCCATGATTGTCAGGGCAATGTACCGTGAAAGGCTCTACATCTTCCTCTGTAAGTACATGTCCTTTTTCCACTTCCAAAGTGAGCGACTGCACAAGCAGGTATTCTCTTGGTCTATGTTCCTCTTTTGTAATATGTTCATCGAGATATATGTAATGTACATAAACATAATGGTGGTTTTCGGGCAGAGTAAAAGTTACTGTTACCGTTTCGGGGTCTGTGGCATGTGACAATGCCGCAGTGAATAGGAGAAGCATAGATGTCACAAGTAATAGCAGTATAAGTCTTTTCATATTGTTGTCCTCCTTTCTTAATTTTGATCTGATATATTTTTCGAGCATTCGGAAGAATAAGCCATATTTACTATTACTATACAGTCGTGAATTGGCAAATAATAAACAACGGAACCACCCCCTTATTTTATATTATATAATACAATAAAAATTAAGAGAAGTCAACAGGAAAATTGAAAATAATCAAAAAATTACAAAAAACGCCAATGAATGCATATAAGAATGAAATAATAAAATAAAAACAGCTTGTTTGATTGCATGTTGTGATGAATATTATGTGTTGGAAAAAAAGAGGGCAAACATGGTGTTCGCCCTCATTATTGGAAGCATAAAAGCATCAGTTCAGCTTTTCCAATTCTCTGCAAATCTCGCCCTTAACATCACGGGCGATGAATGTGTATGCCTGTTCCAAAGCGTTTTTATACGCCTTGGCATCGGAGCTGCCGTGTGCTTTAATGACGCAGCCGTTTATGCCCAAAAGCGGTGAGCCGCCTATCTCACGGTAATCAAACTTTTTCTTGAAGTTTGACATTTTTGTTTTTATGAGAAGTCCGCCCATTTTGGACTTAAATGAACTCATAAGTTCTGCTTTTAAGAGCGTGGTCATCGCCTTTGCAGTGCCCTCTATGGTTTTGAGCAAGATATTGCCCGTGAAACCGTCACACACATACACATCGGCATCGCCCGAGAAAATCTCTCTTGCCTCGGCATTGCCCGTGAAATTCAGATTCATATTTTTAAGGAGAAGGTGAGCCTCTCTTGTAAGTGCATTTCCCTTTTCTTCCTCCGTGCCGTTGCTCAAAAGGGCAATCCTTGGACTTTCTATGCCGTAAATTGCACGCATGTATGCTGTACCCATGAGCGCAAACTGTGTGAGAAATTCGGGGATACAGTCGGCATTTGCACCGCAGTCTGCAAGCAGCGCATGACCGCCGTGTACCGTGGGCAATTCGGGAGTGAGGGCAGGGCGTGTGATACCGTGTATACGCTTTATTCTGCTGAGTGATGCGGCATAAAGTGCACCCGTGGAACCGGATGAAACCACGCCTTGAGCTTCGCCGTCTGCTACGCATTTTACGGCACGAACCATGGAAGATTCGGGCTTTTTTCGTACCACACTTGTGGGTTCATCATGGCATGTTATTTCATCGGGGGCGTGGAGTATCTCCAAACGCTTTTCGTGTATTCCCTTTGAGTCCAAATAAGAGCGTATAGTATTTTCATCGCCCGAGAGTATGACGGTCACATCGTCCTTGCAGCGAATAAAATCCACTGCCCCGTCAATGGGCGCATATGGCGAGTTATCCCCGCCGTAAATGTCTAACACGATTTTCATGTATTACCTCCGAGTATAAAATGTATATATGAGTACGAAAATATCATACTATAACACGCAAAATAATGCAAGCAGTCGGATTTTGTTTTTTTTTCGTCAACACCGTTTGAGAATACTCGTCTGCACAATCAGTGTTGAGTACAAAAAAATATTTGATTCTTGAAGCCTGTGTGGTTATATGATATGATTGAGAGAAGAAGAATATTTGAGGTAATGTGTATGAGTCGAGTTTTAGTAGTGGATGATGATGTATACATAGGTGATATGTTGGAGAGTGCGCTCAAATGTGCAGGTTATGAAGCATGCAGAGCGTATTCGGGAACGGAAGCTGTGATGTGTGTACAGAGCAAAGACCCCGACTTGATTTTGCTCGATTTAATGTTGCCCGGGCTTTCGGGTGAGGAAGTTTTGAAGGTTACGGGCGTCACACCCGTAATAGTGATGAGTGCAAAAATTGATGTGGACAGCAAGGTGAATTGTCTGCTTGAAGGGGCGGTGGATTATGTAACCAAACCGTTTGAGGTAAAAGAGCTGCTCGCAAGGATAAAAGTACATTTGCGCAACATGCCGAACAAGGGCAGATGTCTTGAATACAGCGACTTGGTTTTGAACACGCAGACTCAGGAACTTCTTGTACAGGGACAACCCGTAAAAATTACGGGAACGGAGTTTGCCATACTGAAGCTTTTGATGAAAAATCCTCAGCAAGTAGTAACACGAAGTGTAATACTGGACAAAATAAGCTATGACACGCCCGATTGTACGGAAAGGTCGCTCAAACAGCACATCAGCAATCTGAGAAAGAAAATGCATGAAGTCTCACATAAGGACTACATACAGACCATGTGGGGGATAGGTTTCAAGCTGAGTGAAGAATAATCTTGACTTAATCTTGACGATTTGATTTACCGTTTCTTGACACACGTGTACTATCATGAGTGTGTAAGGAGGGGAAAACCATGGAATATGTTTTGACAACAAAAAAACTCTGTAAGCATTACAGAAAATTTCAAGCCCTGGATAATCTGGACTTGCATGTAGAAAAAGGTGCAATATACGGTTTGGTGGGGAAGAACGGATCGGGAAAGACCACGCTCATACGGATTATCACGGGACTTCAACACCCGTCATCGGGTGAATTTACGCTGTTTGGTGTAAAAAATACCGACAATGCAATGGTAAAAGCAAGGCGAAGAACGGGAGCCATTGTGGAATCACCGTCGCCGTATCTTGAACTTTCGGCACAGAAGAATCTTGAAACCGAATATGACATACTGGGGCTTCCGTCTTATGATGGCATAGAAGAATTACTTGCAATTGTAGGACTTGAAAATGCAGGCAACAAAAAAGTAAAGAACTTTTCACTCGGAATGAAACAACGCCTTGCCATAGCGATGGCACTGTGTTCGTCTCCCGATTTTTTAGTGTTGGATGAACCCATAAACGGACTCGACCCCGAGGGGATAGTGGAATTGCGTGAGCTGATACTGAAATTGAACCGTGAAAAGGATATCACCGTTTTGATATCGAGTCACATATTGGGCGAGCTTTCAAAACTGGCAACGCATTACGGCTTCATCAACAGCGGAAAAGTGCTCTGTGAAATCTCAGCCGCAGAACTCGAAAAGGCGTGCGGAAAACGCATACGGGTTGAAGTGGGAGATACCAAAGCACTTGCACAAGTTCTGGATGACATGGAGATGGAATACAGCGTGGAAAGTAATACGGTGGCATATGTGTACGGCAAATTGGATGTTACCGATTTTGTGTTGACTTTGAACGAGCGGAACTGCCATGTTCATTCAATATCTGAACACGATGAAGATTTAGAGAGTTTCTACATCAATCTCATGGGAGGTGTTTCAAGGTGAGCAGACTTATACGAGTGGAACTTAAAAGGATGTTTCGAGATTGGGTTGCATATGGCATTATAGTATTTTTTATCATATTTGCGGCAGCATTTCCGATTCTTACCGTATTGGGTGCGGACATAGGAGAAGAACCCTACTTTGGCATGTGTCATACGGCAGTGCTTACAATCTTGCCCCTTATGTGCGGCGCATTTGCAGGATTGTTCATAAGCCGAGAGTTTGGAGTAGAAACGGGTACTATAACAATTCGGAATAAAATAATTGCAGGCCACAGGCGACTTCATATTTATATTGCCGACTTGATTGTGATTGCGATTTTCACACTTATGTGTTATGTAATTTATGAAGTTGTGGTATTTGCGGTGGGTGCTTTTCTCTTTGACTTTTCAACATTATCTTCGGAAATCATAATAAAACAACTGCTCCTTATGGCATTGCTCATAGTGGGAAATGTGCCGCTGTGTGTGGCAATAGCGTACATTTTACGAAATGTGGCAGGGGCAGTGCTGGGATACATGGTTCAAATGGTCTTGATGACGGGCGGAATGCTTGGTCAAATGAGCGGGGTGTTTGGAAAAATCTGTGAGGTTATATCCAGATTTTCTCCGCAGGGACAGATACAGATGACGGCGTATGCGATGCCCGATAAGGTCTGGCTTACCATACTCTGTACATTGGCACTGGGGCTTGCAGCAGCATTTGCAGGCGGACTTTGCTTTTCAAAGTGTGACTTGAAGTAGGAGGGGAAGATGACTTTACTGTGCGTGATATTGGGAATTGTCATCCTGATACTGACTGTGAAAATTCATATCATGAAAAAAGACTGCAAGAGGATAACGGACGGTATGCATGAAAAGATGAATACCGATACCAACACGATGCTTGAAATATCCACGGGCGACCGTGATATGAAAGAAATGGCGGCGTGCCTCAATACACAGCTTGCAGAACTCAAAGAGATGAAACACAAATACAGACAGGGCGATGCAGAGCTGAAAAGCGCAGTTACCAATATCTCGCACGATTTGCGTACACCGCTCACATCGGTAATGGGGTACTTGGAACTTTTGGATGCCGAGGAAAAAAGCGATGTTGCGGCAAGATATCTTTCGCTGATAAAAAACAGAATAAACGATATGAAATCGCTAACCGAGGAGATGTTCAGGTACTCGGTAATAATTACGAGGGAAGAAAAGCTGAAAACGGAAAAAGTATGTTTGAATCGAGTGCTTGAAGATGCAGTGGCGGAAGCGGCGGTGCAGTTGATTAAAAAAGGGATAGACCCAAAGATAGAAATGCCCGATGCGGAAGTGTACTGTATGGGTGATAAGCGAGCAGTATTGCGTGTGTTTTGGAACATACTGAACAATGCAGCAAAATACAGTGACGGCGACCTGCATGTGTGTCTTGAAACGGATGGCACCGTCACCTTTTCAAATACGGCAAAGGAGCTGAGCAGCGTGGCGGTGGGCAAACTGTTCGATCGTTTTTTCACTGTTGCCCACAATAAAAAGTCAACGGGACTTGGACTTTCCATAGCAAAACAGCTCACGGAACAGATGCAAGGCAGCATAAATGCACAAAAGCACGCAGACATGCTTACAATCCGTGTGTGCCTCCCACCAGCCGATTCGGTGTAAAAAACGCTTTTTCTCATCAACACCGTGTGGCAAAAGGGGGAGGCTGAGGAAAAACTCACCCGACGAAAACGCACAAAGTCAGTATCGTCAAATAATGCAAAGAGGACTTGAATTTCATGGCGGTGTTGAATATAATGAAGCTATGGACATTCTCAAAACAAAAAAAATCGGGTTCATATACCATCCCGCAAAAAGAGACAATGATGCCGTGATAGAAAGACTTGCGCTTTTAGCTCGTGAGTCGGGCTTTTTGTGCGTTGCAAAAGGCTATGCAGAGTTTGCAGATTCGGATGATTGCTCGGAAGTGGACTTCATGGTGGTTTTGGGCGGCGACGGCAGCGTGATAACTGCCTCCGATTTTGCCGCAGATTACGGCGTTCCGCTCCTCGGGGTGAATAACGGCAGAGTGGGCTTTTTAACCGAAGTGGAGATCTCGGAATTTGCACTCGCCTTGGAGAAGATAAAGCTCGGCGAATTTACTCTGGAAAAAAAGATGATGCTCGAATGCAGCCTGTTCGGTGAACATTACTCCTGTTTGAACGACTTCACCGTGTATAAAAAAAACGTGGCGGAAGTGGCTCACCTCAATATCTCCGTGGACGGAAAGAGTACGGGAGATATCTTATGTGACGGCGTGGTAATAAGTACGCCCACGGGTGCTACGGCATACTCGCTTTCGGCAGGAGGCCCCATAATTGCACCCGGGCTGGACTGCATACTTATCACTCCCATATGTCCGCATTCCATGTGTGTACGACCCATTGTGGCAAGGGCAGATTCCGAGGTTTTGGTGACTGCATACAGCGAATGTTTGCTTGCTCGGGCAGGCGACTTCACCGTGCAGCTTCATTCGGGTGATAATGTGTTGCTGAAAAAGAGTGATGTCACATGCGACTTTATCACATTTGAAGAACATAATCCGTATTCCTTGGTCAGGCAGAAACTCTCATAATACATCACAGCGAGGTAATTCATGAAAAATAAAAGGCAACAGGAGATTTGCAACATAATTCGTACCTATGAGATAGACACACAAACCGCACTGGCTTCCATGCTCAAAATGCGAGGGTTTGATGTGGCACAAACCACGGTGTCCAGGGATATTAAAGACTTGCAGCTTGTGAAAGTACCCACGGAAAGCGGAACATACAGATATACACTCCCCGATGCCGCATCTGCAAGACCGGGTGAGCAAGCTGAGATATTTGAAAAGCACATAGTCAGGGTGCAACCCGGTGACGGACTTGTAATCATTCGCACCGTGGCGGCAGCGGCAACCATTGTGGCACAAGCCATGGATTGTATGGGCGACAAGCGCATATTGGGTACGGTGGCGGGCTACGACACGGTTTTTGTTGCAGTATCGGATAAGGCAACGGGCGCAGAGCTTGCAAAAGAGTTCAGTGTGTTTGCCGCACGGGACAGACAGTAGTACCGAAATAAATCGGAAGGCGGAAAATTCATGTTACAGCGACTTTTCATAAAAAACATAGCACTCATAAGTGAACTCGAAGTGGAGTTTTCTTCGGGGCTGAATATCATAACGGGCGAAACGGGTTCGGGAAAGTCTATCATTATAGACTCCATAAACCTTGCCCTGGGTTACCGTGCAGAGCGTGAACTCATAAAGACGGGTGAAAAGCGTGCAAGGGTGGAAGCTGAATTTTCCTTTGACGACGATGAAGAACTGTGTGAGATTTTGGAAGCGGCAGCGGTGGATTATGAGGACAACACGCTTATGATCTCCCGTGAACTTACCATTACGGACGAGTCAAAACCCGTAAAAAGCGTGTGCAGGATAAACGGTTCGGTTATCAGCCTTTCCGACTTGCGTGAGATAACATCTCGTCTGGTGGACGTTCACGGTCAGCACGAACATCAGGCACTTTTGAACCGCACAAGACACATGGGGTATCTCGATAATTTTTCTTCGGATATACATGCACTCGTGAAGGAGACGGGGAAACTGTATTCCGAATACCATAAATTAGAGCGGAGTATGCATGAAGGCTTTGTGTCGGAGGAGGCGAGGGCGCAGCGAATAGACATACTCAGCTATCAGATAGGTGAGATTGAAGCGGTGTCGCCCGAATTGGGGGAGGATGAAAAACTTGAAGCCGAGGAGAGAATCCTTGCAAATTCAGAGCGCATAATGCAGTCGCTTTATAATGCAAAAAACTTGCTTTCAGGCGGAGAACAGGGGGCGGTAAATTGCGTCAAAACCGCATGTAATGAGCTGTATCCGCTCACCGACTTTTCGGATGAATACAGGGAACTTGCAAACGGTTTGAGTGAAGCGTATTATGCCTTGGAATCTGCCGCATATTCCGTGCGTGATGCTGCCGATATATTCTCATTCGATGCAGGAAGATTGGACGAGGTACAGAGCAGACTGGCTGCCATTTCAAAATTGAAGCGCAAGTACGGAAATTCCATGGAAGATCTGCTCCGCTTTGCCGAAAATGCAAGGAGTGAACTGTTTGAGCTTGAAAACAGCGATAAAAAGCGTGCCGAGCAGCAGGCGGAACTTGCAAAACTTCGTGAAAAATACGATGAAACAGCCCAAAAACTCACTATGGCAAGGCGTAGTGCGGCGGAGAAGTTTTCCGCCCGTGTGTGTGAACAGCTCAGCGATTTGGGACTCGGTAAAGCGGTGTTTTCCGTGAATATAAATGAGATGGAAGGATGCGTACCTTCACCGCACGGAAAAGACGATGTGGAGTTCATGTTTTCCGCAAACCCGGGTGAACCGCAAAAGTCACTCTCCAAAGTGGCGTCGGGCGGTGAGGTGTCACGCATAATGCTTGCACTCAAAACGGTGCTTGCCGATACCGATAAGACGGATTGTATGATTTTTGACGAAATAGATACGGGAATAAGCGGAACTTCCGCCACGGTGGTGGGACAGAAGATGTCTGCCATATCGGTGGACAGACAGATACTTGCCATAACCCATTTACCGCAGATTGCAGCATTTGCAGACAGTCATTATGTGGTGGAAAAGACGCAGGATAATGACAGCACAAATTCACATCTTCGATTGCTCTCTCCCGATGAGAGCGCAAGCGAATTGGCTCGTATAATGGGCGGTGGAGACTCTGCACTTGCACTTGAACATGCAAAGGAACTCATTGAAAAATCAAGGTCGCTTAAAAAGTTATGATTTAAGTTCTGAACAAAGACTCAACTTTCAAAAGAAACAGCGCACATGCCAATGCGTCGGCACAACCGCCGGGGCTTATGTTTCGTGAAATAAGTTCAGCGTCCAATTCTTTCATATCGTCTATGCGTTGATTCACTCGCATCTTTGCGATTTCCGAGGCTTCACTCTGCAAGTAGGCTAAACCTTCTTCGCCTGCTCTGTGGAGTACATTTGTGTCCTTCATCACCGCCATGACATCGTTTATGGCAAGCGGATAAGATTGATTGCTGTCCAGACCCAAGTCATCCATATAGTATTTTATGCGCTCAAATGCATACAACACTGTTTTGAAACCGCCTATTGCTTCGCCTCTTGCGCCCGTAACGCCGTATTTTTTGCAAGCCAAAAGTCCGTGTGTATTCGTATCCTTTATGTCGTATGAGAGACAAAGTGCAAGATGTGACGCCACTTTGACCGCATCCGTGAAAGACAAACCGCCTGCAAGTGCAAAACCTGCACCTGCGCTCAAAAGTCCCATGGAATATATAGCACCCTTGTGCGTATTTATGTTACCCGTCACGGCATACATGGCAGATTCGGCTTCAAGTCCCGTCAACTGCATGGATTTTGCCATAGTGTCGTCGGCATTTTCATACAATGCAGCGTTTGCAAACATCTCGCCTATGTAGGGAGAAACGGCATTCGCACTGCGTATAAACATGTCGTATGTCATGTCGGGATTTGCGCCCGAATTATTTCTGTCCACAAGTCCCGGTTTGGGGGTAGCACTCACCTCATCGCAAAGAGCATCATATGCCATGCGGCTTACGTTTGAGGCGAAAAAATCACATAAAATCTGTTGAGTATATCTCCTTACGGCATCAACACCGTGTGCCCTGCTTCGTGAGCATTCTGCTGCATTTTTGTTGCACAACAGACACTTCCTCGGAGTGTTGCGGGAGAGCTTTTTTCCCGTGGAGTCAAAAACATCTATGTCAAACAATCTGCCTATATCGCCATGGTCTTCTACTTTTTCACAGAGCGATTTTGTGTACTCGGGCGAGTATTGTGTGATAAAAAAAGCAGAATGTCCCGTGGGCTTGTGGAAGATTTCCGAGTCGGTGACGCACAAGAGTTTTTTCAACATGTCATAGTGATACGAGAACACCGCCTCAGAGAGCGGAAGCCTTTTATATTCGCCAATGAAATTCATGGTCATGCATACCACGGTCTTATCGGGATTTGAAGA
>JAFSHG010000008.1 GCA_017440405.1 Clostridia bacterium | reverse complement strand
TTTTAGAAATTACGGGAGTTGACATTGACAGAGTTGTTGACGGTAAAATTGTCGAGCACGGCGGTTCAACTGAAACCTTTGAGACATTCTGGACAAACGGTTTGATTAAACCAGTATAGTACCAATTCCAATAGGTCGAACAGTTAAAAATGCTATGAGGAATTTTCCCCATAGCATTTTTTATTTCCTTATAGGACCAATTTTAAGCGGTGTTTTGTTCCTTGTGTGGATATGTTCCTAAACCTTTTCCCTACCTAAAAGCACCACCGTCTCGTCTGTAATTCGTTTAGGTGGGAAAACAATGCCATCTGCTTCACAGCGGATTTGATAGAATTGCTTAACCCATTCGAGCAGTTTTTCCACTTCATCCTTAATCTTAATTAGTGTTCTCTTTCCTACTCGTCTATCCATATATGCGAACACACACAACAAATAGTTTTCGGAGTGGAGCGATGTTGCGATGTCGGTTTTGAGATAAATGGTAAGGGAATTGATGAAATCAGCATCACACAGTTTGCACTCGGGCATCCATTTTCCTTTTTCTAATTCTCCGTAGGATACCTTTTTCCCTTCTTGATAAAGCTGAGACACTTCGTATTCCTGTGCATACATCTCCACCCATGAAAAGGCAACCAGTTCTTTTTTGTTGTAGTTAATGGTTGCTCTGCCGTAGGCATTATGCACCTCATGGTAATTGGTGTAGAAATATGAAATTTTATCTTTGAGAGAATCACAAAGCAAATCATTCATCTGCTTTTTCAGATTGCTCCAAGACTTGTATTTACTTCTTTCATCAGAAATCATTTCGGTTCCTTCCTGCATTTCCCTACTTAAACATACCACAGTCTCCACATGTGCAGTTTGCGGAAACATATCCACGGGTTGCACGGCTTTTGCACAGAATCCGAGGTCTGCAAGTATTCGCATATCCCGTGCGAGCGTTTCGGGGTTGCAGGAAACATACACGAGCTTTTTTGCGCCGTGCTTCAATCAAATCGCATAGCCTGCTCACATCAAACGCCAAGCATTTCACATGTGAGGCGGTCTTTTCTACCTTTGAAAAACTTATCTATCACAGCAAGAAAATCAGCATTATCTGCACTCGCATACGAAAATAGTGTCATGCATGAGCATAGTTTCTTAACATCAGGATCTTCAAAAACATCATATACGTTGTCTGTTTCAAGTTTTAGCAATTCCCCAGTAATCTCACGCAAATTCGACCCCAAATACGGATGCTGCAAAAACGCTACCGCCTCATCCAAACTTTCTATTCCATACTCATATGACCTTTGTCTTCTTCCCAAGCCCCTGAGCTGCGGAAATATGTACCACATCCAATGTTCTTCCTTTTTGCCGTTTTTAATCTCACGGAGAGCGGTATTATAAAGAACCTCGTGTTGTACAACAAATCTTTCCAAATTAAAATCCATCTTTTTCCCCCTATTGTCCTAACCCGGTTATGTAGTATTTATTGCATACGCACATCATCGGGCTCATATTATCACATTCGCTTTATTTTTGCAAGCACTTTACCGATTTTATGTACTAATTATGGATAGCATTGCATTTCCAATGGAGCAACTGTCAATCCCATGCGTTCTGAGCTATAAGTCAAAGCGCATATTTTATGTGTTTTCCCGCTCTATGTAACGAAAAATCGGAATCTTCACTCCTCTCGTATCAAACAAACCACCGTCTCCACATGTGCAGTTTGCGGAAACATATCCACGGGCTGCACAGCTTTTGCACAGAATCCGAGGTCTGCAAGTATTCGCATATCCCGTGCGAGCGTTTCGGGGTTGCAGGAAACATACACGAGCTTTTTTGCGCCGCTTTGTGCAATGGCTTGCAACACTTGAATTTCGCAACCCTTTCTCGGTGGGTCTATCACTATGGCGTCTGCAAAACTCCCCTTTGCCACCAGCTCAGGCAATACTCTCTCTGCCTCACCCGTCACAAACTCCGTATTCGTTATTCCGTTTATCTCGGCATTTTTGCGTGCGTCCTCCACGGCTTCACGCACAGACTCTATCCCTATCACACTCTTTGCATGAGAAGCTAAAAGCAGCGATATCGTACCTATTCCGCAGTACACGTCAAACACCGTTTCTGTGCCGTGTAAGTCCAAAAATTCAAGCACCTTCTCATACAGCCGTTGTGTTTGCTCATGATTCACCTGTAAAAATGAGGGCGTGCGCACTGAAAATTTCAGTCCGCATATCTCGTCATAGAGCGTATCCGTGCCGTATAAAGTCTTATATGAAGAACCCAAAATCACATTCGTGTTGCGGTCGTTTATATTCTGCACAAGCCCTGCCACATCAGGAATTTGCGCACTTAAAGCGTCCCACAGCCTATCGGCAAACGGAAGTGCCTTTCCGCTCGTCACCACCGTAACCAACATTGATTTTTCTGTTGTCCTCAACACTAAATGCCTCAATATTCCGCTGCAAGTCTTCTCGTCAAAAGCACTTATGCCATACTTCTTCGCCCAATCCCTTGTGATTTGCATTGCACTTACTATTCGCGTGTCTTGTATCGGGCAATCGTCCACGGGCACAAGGTTGTGACTTGCGGGCGAGAAAAAGCCCAATGTCACCTTTCCGTTCACCGTGCCAAACGGAAATGAGGCTTTATTACGATAGCGAAGCGGAGACGGTGCAGACAAAGTGTTGAATACAATTTTATCTGCATTTTCAATCCTGCCCAAATGCATGAGTGCACCCAATACACGCTCACGCTTAAACTCCAACTGTTTTTCATACTTCATGTGTTGCAATGTGCAACCACCGCACCTTTTGTATGCCGTACATAAGACCTCAGCTCGGTCGTCCGTATTTTCCTCCGTGATTTCAAGCAACTTCCCTATGGCGTAGTTCTTCTCCGCCTTTACTATGTGTACATTCACCGTTTCGCCTTTCACCGCATACGGCACAAAAACCGCAAAACCGTCCACTCTGCCTATGCCGTAGCCCTCCGACGTGTATGCGTCTATTTTTATACTTATTTCATCATTCTTTTTAACGGGTGCTGTTCTTTTCATATCCAAATGTCCTTTCCGTGTTCGGGCTTACATTACAACTTTTACATTCTCGTCGCCTAACAGTTTTTTTAGTTCATCAACAATGGTTGTTCCGCTGTTTATATACATATTCTCGGGTACTCGTTGTGTCTTTCCCGTGGTTTCATCGTGTAAAAACACGGGCATACATCCCTTGTGTTTGCCGAGTATTTTCAAAACTTCATCTCTCATTGCAAGTGTGTGTTCCGTGAATTTTATGTAGAGCTTGCCAATCGAGTCCATGAACTGTTCAATGGGTTCTATGCTGTCGATTGCCACGGCATTTCCCCGTTCCTCGTTGAGCGAAATTTTTCCTCGAATATGCACCGCTTCACCCTCGGACAAAAGATTCATGAACCTCGTGTATATATTCGGGAAAGCCAAAATCTCCACCGTGCCGCTCAAATCTTCCAACATTCCGAGCATCATGGTATTGCCCGACTTTGTGCGTTTTTTAGACAAAGATTGAAACACGCCGCAAAGCTCCACAGCATCGCCATCGTAAAATTCACTCGTATCATCGGCATTTGCAAGCTCTGCCGCCGTCACTTTCATCTTATCCACGGCAGCAAGATAGCTGTTGAGCGGATGACTTGTGAGGTACACACCCAGCGTTTCCTTTTCCATTGCAGACAACACCGTTTCCGAATATTCGGGTATTTTCGGTATGTCTATATTAAGCGAAGTGTCCTCCTCAAAGAGCATGTCAAACAGAAGCACCTGTCCGCCGCTGCGCTTTTCCCGCTCCGATGATGTGGCATCCAGTATCTGTTCATACACGGAAAGAAGCTGCGCACGAGTATAGCCCATGGACGCAAACGCCCCTGACTTTATAAGACTTTCCACCATTCTCTTATTGAGCCCCTCCACACGCTTTGCAAAGTCTGCAAAGTCTTTGAAAGCGCCGTTTTTCTCTCTTTCCGATATTATCTGTCCTACCGCATTGCCCGCATTTTTTACAGCAATGAGTCCCACTCGTATGCAGTCGCCCTCCGTGGTAAATTTTATTCCGCTTGAATTCACATCGGGCGGCAAAATTCTAATTCCCATGGACTTGCACACATACACATACTCTGCCACCTTGTCTGCCGTGCCCAAGAAACTGTTTACTGTTGCGGTCATAAATTCATGCGGATAGTAATACTTCAAATACGCCGTCTTATATGCCACCACCGCATACGCTGCCGCATGAGACTTATTGAAAGCATACGATGCAAAGTCCATCATTTCGTCGAATATTTTTTCTGCGACTTCCTTTTTTACACCGTTTCTTATGGCACCGAGCACCTTTATATTTCCGTTTTCGTCATCAACACCGTATATAAAATTATGTCGTTCCTTTATCATCACGTCATGCTTTTTCTTTGCCATCGCACGGCGCACAAGGTCACTTCTTCCCATGGAATATCCCGCAAGGTCACGCACTATCTGCATTACCTGCTCCTGATACACCATTGTGCCGTAAGTGGGTTCCAATATGGGTTTTAATCTCTCGTCGGGGTATACCACGCTCTCACGGTCAAACTTGCCCTTCAAGTAATCGGGGATACGTTTCATGGGTCCCGGTCTGTACAGAGAGATTCCTGCTATGATGTCCTCCAAACAGTCGGGACGAAGCTGAGTCATAAACTGACGCATACCGGGTGATTCCAACTGGAATACGGCGGTGGTATCTGCACGAGAAATCATGTCGTACACATTCTTATCGTCATAGGAAATCTTATCCATATCGGGGACTTCCTTGCCGTTTTCCTTTATGAGTTCCAATATGTACCTTATCACGGTGAGTGTGCGCAAACCCAAAAAGTCCATTTTGAGCAGCCCCATTTCCTCCACGGTTTCCTTTGCAAACTGTGTACTTACCGTGTATGCGCCGCTCGTGTTCTTTGTGATGTGCAGCGGAATAAGCTGGGTAAGCGGCTTTGGAGCTATCACCACGCCTGCCGCATGAGTGGAAGGATGCCTCGGCAGCCCTTCCAAGTGCATAGCATATTCCACCACCTTTTCGGCTCTCTCGTCGCTCTTTACAAAGTCTCTGAATTCGTTTGATTCATCCAGTGCTTTTTGCAGTGTGATATCGAGTTCACGGGGTATGAGCGATGACAGTTTATTATTAAAGTCGGGCGAAAAACGCATAGCTCGTCCCACATCTTTCACCACCGCCTTTGCTTTGAGCGTACCGAAGGTTACAATCTGTGAAACGTGGTCGTGTCCGTATTTTTCGGAAACATAGTCTATGACTTCCTGCCGCCGCTCTATGCACATATCCACGTCTATATCGTGCATGGACACACGTTCGGGATTTAAAAGCCTTTCAAACAAAAGACTGTATTTCAATGGATTTATATCGGTTATACGCAGACAATACGCAGCCAGACTTCCAACGCCGCTGCCTCTGCCGGGACCTATTACTATGTCATTTTCTCTTGCAAACCGTATGAAATCGTACACTATGAGGAAGTAGTCCACAAATCCCATGTCAGATATCACGGAAATCTCATACTCCAATCTCTCTTTTGCCGTTTCATCTTCCGCAAGGCCGCGAAATGCAAGTCCGTCATTGCAGAGCTTATGCAAAAATTCCAGATTGCTCATTCCATCCGGAGCATGAAATTCGGGCATGAACCTTTTTGAAAAGTCCATCTCCACATTACATTTTTCAGCCACTTCCATGGTATTTGAAACAGCGTCCGGGTATGCCGAGAACAAGCTTGCCATTTCCTCGGGCGATTTTAAGTAAAATTCGTCCGAATTCATGCGCATCCTGTTTTCTTCATCAATGTATGTGTTGGTCTGTATGCACAGAAGTATGTCCTGGTACTTTGCGTCCTCTTTTTCTATGTAATGGATATCGTTTGTCGCCACGATTTTTATATCCAGATCCCTTGCAAGTTTCGTAAGCTTCGGCAAAAGGCTTAACTGTTCGGGCAAGCCGTGGTTTTGTATCTCGATATAAAAATCGTCTCCGAACACACCTTTAAGCCGCCTTGCAAGCGAATACGCATCCTCGTCTTTTCCGAGAAGAAAGCATTGCGGTATATCGCCCGCCATACATGCCGAAAGGCATATTATCCCCTCACTGTGAGCTTCCAAAAAGTCATAATCAATTCTGGGTTTTACATAAAATCCACGTGTGAAAGCGTCGCTTGAAAGCACAAAGAGATTTTCGAGCCCCACATTGTTCTTTGCCAGCAGAATAAGATGCGCCCTGTGCGGATTTTTCTCATTCATGTTATCCGTAACATACGCTTCCAAGCCTATTATGGGCTTTATCCCCGCATCTTTGCACGCCTTATAAAAGTCCACAATGCCGTACAACACGCCGTGGTCTGTTATGGCAAGTGCCGTCATATTCAGTTCCTTTGCCCTCTTTGTAAGGTCACGTATTCGTGAAGCACCGTCCAGCAGGCTGTACTGCGTATGTACATGCAGATGTGTAAATTCCGTCATACCTATTCTCCTAACATATCGTGAAGCTCCCGTGCCATGGCGAGCAGTTTTTGCAATCTGTGGTTTGCGCCCGACTTTCCCATGCCTATTATCTCGGCAAACTCAGAAAGCGTAGCATGAGGATGTTTGAGCCTTGCAGTTGCTGTCTCAAACAGTGCATCGGGAATAGCAGCGGACGAGTTTTTGAGCAAAAATTCTATCTCCGATACCTGATGCATTGCAGCGTTGCTTGACTTTGTTATGTTTGCCATATCACAATTTCGGGTTCTGTTTGCATAATTTCTGGTATCACGGTAAACCCGTATGTTTTCAAAACTCAACACCGCATCATCCGCTCCCGTCAATGACAAAAATGATGATATGCTCTCACCGTCTTTTAAGTAAGCCACATGACTGTCTTTCCGCTTAACATACTTCATGGCAAGCCCCGTCTTTTTTGCATATTCAATGCATGACAGCGCCGCCATTTCGTTTTTGCATACTATCTCCAAATGATATGATTTATGCGGGTCGGTGACAGAACCGCATGAGAGGAAAGCTCCCTTTATGTATGTGATGCACTCTTTTATATTTGCAGGCACTTCCCGAGGCGTGTCCTCATCTTCCAAAAGCCCCGATACGCACAGTATTTTCTCCGCATCCTTGCCAAAGAGTGATATCTGTGTATTGCGTGCTGCAGGTTTTGCGTTTTTCTCATGCACCGCAATCTCCGAGTCCACATCAAAAAGACGCATGGCACAGCGAGCAATAAGCCGTGCCACCTGCAATGATTCCGTGGTGTACTTTATGCCTATGCCCCTGCCCCTGCGAAGCGTAACAGTGCCTATGGCAGCGGTAATCGCCGTGAGGATTATCATATGCTCACGGTCGCTGCGCAATCTTTTTTTCAATATCGCATCTTTGGTCTCGGATGAAAATGACATTGCATCAGTCCTTCCAAACTTTGAGGTCTCTGTGTATTACCGTTGTGGAAAAATCATCTTTTAACTTTTCATACATGAGGTTTGCACCGTACACCGAACGATGCCTGCCGCCCGTACACCCGAAAGATACCATGAGCCGAGGCTTGTTCTGTTCCAAAAAGCGCGGAATTAAAAATCTTATCTGTTCTTCCACGGAATCCATGAATTTTTGCACGGACGGGTCCTCATTTATATAATCGGCTATGGGTGCATCCAGTCCCGAAAGTTCACGGAGCGATTTTTCATAGTACGGGTTTCGCACAAAACGCATATCGTACACCATATCGGTTTCAAAAGGTACTCCGTGCTTGTAGCCGAAGCTCTGCAATACCAGCGAAAACTCTTGCGGATTCTTATGTTTTATGGTGGACATGATGCACTCACGCAACTCGTTTGCTTTAAGCTGTGAAGTGTCCAGTATGTAGTTTGCCCTATCCCTCAGATTCATAAGATAGTCACGCTCAAATGCAATACCGAGCGGTATACGCTTGCTCATGGGGTGTTGACGACGTGTTTCATTGTATCTTTGCGATATCACCTCGTCTTTGCAGTCCAAAAACAGTATTTCATAGTCAATATTGAGCTGTGATAATGCGTCCAAATCCAGCCTCGGACTGTGACGCAAATTATACTCACGGGCATCTATTGCAACCGCCGTCATCTTTATATCGGGATTGGTTTCCCTGCACAGCGTCACAAACTCCGTAAGCATGACTGACGGAAGATTGTCCACGCAATAAAAGCCATTGTCTTCCAGTATCTTCAATGCGCTGGACTTTCCCGAACCCGAAAGTCCCGTTACTATGAGAAGATACATCCTCAGCCTCCTGTAATTTTCAGTTCTTCTTCCAACATGACACCGCTTTCGTCATGCACTTTTTCTTTTATGAGTTTTATCAGTCTGCACACATCGTCTGCCGTGGCATTGCCCGTATTTATTATGAAGCCTGCATGAAGTTCACTCACCTGTGCGCCGCCCACACTTTTGCCCTTTAATCCTGCCTGTTCTATGAGCGCACCTGCAAAATGCCCAACAGGACGCTTGAAAACACTGCCTGCACTCGGATATGAAAGCGGTTGTTTGCTTGTTCGCTTCAAGGTGTATTCCGCCATACGTTGTGCCGCCTCGCCATCGTCTTTCATGAGAGTGAACTCTGCACCTGTTATTATAAATTCGGGATACGAAAAGCGACTGTATCTGTAACCCATATCGGAGTCGCACACATCAAATCTTTTCACTTTATAACTTCCGTTTTCTTTTACCAGTGCATCCACACTCTTTATGCAATTTTTTACCTCGCCGCCGTATGCACCTGCATTCATGGAGATTGCACCGCCCACGGTACCCGGTATGCCCGCTCCCCATTCAAGCCCCATAAACCCTGCATCCACGCTTCGCTTAACCGCCACTGAAAACAGTGTTGATGCAGAAACGGTCATTGTACAATGCTCATCGTCAAATTCTATTTGAGCTTCACTGCCCTTTATTTTTATGACAAGTCCTCTTATACCTCTGTCATGCACGAGCAAGTTTGAGCCGTTTCCCATCACAAAAACGGGTACGCCGAACGATTCGGCACAATTCAAGGCGAACACGAGTTCATCCGTACTTTTCGGAATAAAGAGCAAATCTGCCGCACCGCCTATGTGAAAACTCGTATGCTCACGCATGGGAGCGTTTGTAATCGCCCCCAGCGGCAAGAGAGCCTCACGGCATTTATCCAAATTATAATTTTTCGTACTACTTTCCATAAATACATTATACTATAACTTCTGTGTTTTTTCAACACTCCAAGATACACTGTATTCTCACTTTCCCCGGCATATCTCTCTCATTCTTTCATCAAACCGTTTTCTCGCATCCCCGTCTCCCGAAAGCGCAGCCATGGCATCTTCTCTGAGTGCATCCCTGTGTCGCTTATACATAAAACAGTTGGGTATTTCGGGGGTGCTGTACACGGAGAATGCATCGTATGCCACTGAGCTGTATGTTTCCATCGTCTTTTTTACATCGTCAAAACCCGTAACGCCATACGCATTAAGCTCTGCAAGCTCGCCTTGCGCCTCGGGCGTGAGAAGCGCATCCAAAATTTCATACACATACTCTAATTTTTCCGTCTCCACGTCCTCTCTCACCGCCGCATACTGCACAAGGTCCGTGTACGGGTCGTCTGTGGCATATGCGGTTACGGTAAAGCCCTTACCGTTTTTTATCCGTCGCTCTGCATCCCCCACCTCACGAAAGTCACATAATGTCATACATGTACTGCCGTATCTGAAATTTCCCAATTGTTCCACCTGTACATTTATTCCGTATCTGCATGAATAAATATAATCGCCCGAAATCGGTGTTATCTTCTCATTTTGCGCCATACTCTCTGCAACTTTGTTTATACTCTCTGCACTTGCGTCCGTCTGTGCTCCCGCCTTTTGCATAAGTTCGGTATTTTGCATCAAGCAGTAACCGCTGTACATATAGGGTATGGCATACAGTTTCCCCTCATACATACCGCTTTTTAAGAATCCGTCACGCACATGTGAAAGCCTGCCCTCATCTGCAATTCCGTCGAGCGGCAAAAACCCGTCGCTGTACATGAGTCCCGAAGGGAACGAATACACATCCGCTTCCTCTCCCCTTTCTATGCGTGCTTCATATTCATCCAATGTCATGGCGGACACATTTATATACACGCCGAAGTGTTTTTCTTCCAGCTTTTTTGTCTGTTTTATGAGCCATGAACTCACACTGCCCGTATGAGCCTTAAAGCCCACTACATGCCACATATCTATTATGCCCGAAAAACTCTCTTTCTCATGTTCCCAGTGCGACACTCGCCCCTGTAAAATGCCTTGACGTATTATATTCGGAGCAAAAACCAAGTATATTATAATGCCCACTGCCATAAGAAAACCAAAGAATTTACGAAAAACTCTCATATGCACCGCCTGTTTTTTTACAGAGTATGCGAAATACATCTTTATAATGC